>NZ_JQLW01000009.1 GCF_000744415.1 Ghiorsea bivora | reverse complement strand
CTGCAACAACCCTGCAACAACCCTGCAACAACCCTGCAACAACCCTGCAACACGCTCTGTGTTATAATAATCATTTGAGGGGTGTTTACATGGATTGTGGGGCGCTAAGTGATGAAAAGACAGGTAGTGTCAGAATTTTCGGAAAGTTAAAAATGAAGGTGTTGCCCTCATAAATAGCAGATTCACATCGTGTGTGTACACCCATGTTTTGAAAATTGACTGTACTTAAAATTTAGATGTACGGGGGGGTATAAGTTACACTATCATGATAAAGTGATGGTTTTACTTTGGTGAGACTGTAAATTAGATTGTGTATCAGCTTATATTCCCCAAGGAGATAAGCTGATACACAAAACTGTTTACACTCTAGAGATGAACAAAAAATCATTAGTGAATATATTTACCATCAAATACATCACCCTGAAGATACTCATCATGAACGGTTTACAGACGAATAGTTACAAGAGTCATATTTCCAATATGCGAATGTTTAGGTGAATTCAATAATAAAGTCGTGAACCTATCTTTTTAAGCTTTATTTCGCCAATCAATCCGACAATCTACCACATCACCAACCACCACAATCGCAGGTGATTTGGCAATAATTGTTTTAGACTTGGCTTGAGATAATGTGCCAGTATCGCATGTTTCGTCTTGTGTTCCTGCGGAATGAATGATGGCGATGGATGTATTTGCGTTTAATCCTGCATCAATCAAGCGAGTGGCGATTTGGGGTAAATTTTTTGCACCCATATAAAAGACCAATACAGGAAAGGCTTTAACCAATGCTTTCCAATCCATACGGCTGTTTTCACTGGCTTCGTGTCCTGTTAGAAAGGCAAGTGATGCATTTACGGTTCTATCGGTTACAGGGATACCAGCAAGAGCAGGGGCGGCAATGCCTGATGTGATACCAGGGATAATACGGAAAGGGATATTGGCAGCCGCCAAAGCGCGCATTTCTTCACCGCCACGACCAAAAACAAAGGGGTCACCACCTTTAAGACGAACCACACGTTTACCTTGCTTCGCTAACGCAACCAATGTGGCGCAAATATCTTCTTGGCTGGTGGATGGACGTCCACCACGTTTACCCGCACAAATACATTCTGCATTTGCATCTGCCAATGCCAGAATTTCATCCGATACCAAAGCATCATACACAATCACATCGCAATCGGAGATGAGTTTATGTGCAGCAAAGGTCAATAAACTTGCATCGCCAGGCCCTGCGCCCACCAATGCTACTTCACCAGTATTTAAGGGGCTATCCAACTTCTTCATCATGTATCCTTTTCTCTTTGCTTCAAGACACCCTGCTTCAATATATCTGCAACCAAAGCTGCAAAGCCTTCCGTTTCAATCAATGCAGGTTTGATTTCAATGTCCATATCAATGTCTGCTGCCAATGATTTACACATATCTAAGCTATGCCCATCAAACAACAACACAGGCTGCACAATTACTTTTTTGACACCTTGCGCTTTAATGTTTTCCAATACACTGCTGACATTTGGCGTACCATGCAATGCAGACATCGCAGCCATGGAGCAACCCTTGGCTTGTTTATATAATGCAGCAACAAGCTTTTCAAAACCTGTGAATTGATAGACGACAAATAACACATGAATGCGTTTGGATGTTTGCGTAAGTTGCTCGACAAGCAGCTTGGTGATGTCATCGGCCTTTTCTGCAAGTGCTGGCAGTTCACTGGCTTTGGAAGCTTGCATCAGCGCAGGCACATCTTGCCTTAAATGTTTGCCATGCCCCAAAAATAGCGGCAATACGTCTGTATCTTTGGGTAAGATCTTATCGGATAAAAAAGCCACATCAACGTGTTTTTCCAAGATGGATGCGACTTGCCTTGCCAAAGCATTCACTTGCTCTGCATGTTTGGCATGGCTTGAGCCGTGGGCAAGCAGGGTATACATTAAAATTCAATACCTTGCGCAGCTTTGATGCCTTTATCAAAAGCATGTTTGATGGGTTTCATCTCTGTCACCGTGTCGGCATATGCAACCACTTCTTCGGCTGCATTGCGCCCAGTAAACACCAAATGCATCCAATTTGGGCGCTTGGCTTCTAGGAAATCAACAATCTCTTTGCCATCCAACCAGCCATAACCACAGCAATAATTGATTTCATCCAAAACCACCAAATCAAATTCATGGGATGCGATTTTTTCTTGGGCAAATGCCCAAATTTCTTGGGTGGTTTTAATATCTTGTTCAGGATTTTTGGTGTCCCAAGTGAAACCATCACCCATGGCGTGCCACTCAATATTATCAAATTGGGCAGCAGCTTTTTGTTCCCCTGTTTTCCATTGCCCTTTGATAAATTGAATCACACAAACTTTCATGCCCCAACCCGCAGCGCGAAACACCACACCAAATGCAGAAGATGATTTACCTTTGCCTTCGCCTGTGTTGACCACCATCACACCTTGTCTATTTTCACGTTTCTTCATATTTATCACCTTCTATATTATAACTTGGCATAAGGTTGCGCCCAGAACCTTGCAGTTTGACTTTAAAAATAGGTTCAAGCTTATCTGCTGTAAGTAAGTCTTGGGCTTGTCCGACTTGTACACCACCTTTGCCATCCAATATGACCACCATATCTGCCACTGTTGCTGCTTGTTGCAAATCATGCAGCACGGTAAAAATTAAACGACCTTTTTTAGCTTGTTGTTTTATCAGTTTTAGGCAATCCACCTGATGTTTCATATCCAAGTGAGCAGTGGGTTCATCCATCAGCCACACAGGGCAGTCGCGCATCATCAATGCTGCAATTTCCACCCGTTGCCGTTCACCACTGGATAGCTCGCCCAAAGCGCGATGTTTCAGTGGCTCTAGTTCTAGGTAATTCAATGCCTCTGCCAACTTATCTGCTCCATCTGCTGCTGCAAGCTGCAAGCGTTGCTGCACAGTTAAACCAAATTCTGTGGGCGGCAATTCGCCTTGCCATGCCACAAGCCCAGCAAGCTCAGCGTGTGTGCAGTCGGCAATGGGTTTATCATCAAAGCGAATGCTTCCTTTAAAATCAGTGAGCAAACCCGATAAAGCCAATAATAGTGTGGATTTTCCTGCACCATTGGGCCCTAAGACCACCACAACATCTCCCCCTTTGACTTGGATGATCAAATTGGAAATCAACTGTTTGTTGCCGCGTTTAAGGTTTAAATTATGAACTTTAATCATGTGTTCCGCTTTAAAAGAAGCCATAGGAATACAGGTACACCAATCATCGCCGTAAGCACGCCCACAGGCAGCTCGGCTGGGCTAATCACGGTGCGCGCTGCGGTGTCTGCCAACATCAACAATACGCCCCCGCCAAATGCCGAAGCAATCAATACACTTTTGTGCAATGAGCCAAATAATAAACGCATTAAATGCGGCACAACCAAACCGACAAATCCAATCGTGCCTGCTGCAGTCACGGCTATGGCAGTCACGGCTGAGGCAAGCAATAATAAAAAGGTGCGTAATCGTGGCACATTCACCCCAAGTGATGCGGCATGTTTTTCACCCAATAATAACTTATCCAAAGCCAATGAAAGGACTAAACCACAAACCAACGCCAAGACCCAAGTCAATAATAGCGACCAAACAGGCAATGCAGAGTTCGATAAATCACCCATCATCCATGCATAAGCTCTTACCACGCCGCGCTCAGGCAACAATGCAATCAACAGCATTAAAATCGCAGCCCAAAATGCAGCCAAAACCACGCCTGCCAGTAGCAAACGAACCGAGCCCAAATGTGAAAACGAAAGTACAATCGCAATGCCCACCCACGCGCCAATAAATGCGCCCAAAGATACTGCCCAAGTGGTATCGGGCATCCATGCCATCGCAGACACTGCCCCCACTGCTGCACTTCCTGCCACACCCAAAACATAAGGCTCTGCCAAGGGGTTGCCTAAAAGAACTTGAAACCAAGCTCCTGCCAGTGCCAACATGCCACCAACCGCAAATGCAGTGAGCAATCTAGGCGAACGCAGCTCCCAAAGAATGCGTGAATCCATTTCATTACTTGGGTTAAATGGGTTAATCCAGTGTTCGCCCATACCTAACAAGACCCAAGCAATCGTGATGCTTACAGCCAACAGGGTTATCAGTAATAACCAAGGGTTTTCCTTAATGTTTAACATTCAATTGCTCTTGCAGGTATTCCATACCATCCAATAATCGAGGACCTGGTCTATGTACAAGGTCAGGGTTGACTGTAATGACCTGAATATCTTCACCCAACCACTTGTGCCAAAAAGCAGTTCGTTTTTTGAGGTCTCGATTTTCTGAAGGTACAATAATTAGTTGCGGTTTGGCTGCAATTACAGCTTCAACATTTACTCGCGGCGCTTCAAGTGCAACATCGCCAAACACATTAAACAAACCAAGCTGGGTTAATACATCATCAATAAACGTATGTTGCCCTGCGGTTAATAAAGGGTCTGCCCAAATTTCATAAAATACAGGCGTTTTTGTCTGCTGCCTTTGAAGTTTATCTAATCGTTGCTGTAAATCATCAGCCAGTGTTGTGGCTTGTTGCTCATGTCCCGTGCGTTTGCCCAAGCGGCGAATATCGGCAATCACTTCATCCACCTTTTGTGGATAACTTTGCACGATTTTTACACCCAGTGTTTCCAGCAGCTTGATACCTGGTGTTTGTATATTCATCACAATCGCCATCGTCGGTTTTAAAGCCATGGCAGCTTCCACATTAATACGATTGTATGCGCCCACTCTAGGTAGCTTTTTTGCAGCTTCTGGATAATCGCAATAACTTACAGACCCCACCACATCTTGCCCTGCGCCAATGGCATACAATGTTTCGCAGATATGTGGTGCTAGGGCAAGTATACGCTCATTCGCTATCGCAGAGGTTGTGGTGAGCAACCAAGTTACAAAGAAAAAACTATAGGTAAAAAAATTATAGTTTTTGCGCACTTTTTCTCTGAGAGGGCACAGCATGAAGTAATATATATTGTGTGGTTTGCGGGGCTTCTTCAATCAACAGTAAAAAACCGCGCGTGGATAACATGGGTACAGGGGTTTTATCAACAGGTGGTGACATAAAAGGTACCTTTTGCAAGGTTTCTAAGTCCGCTGGTTCAGTGATGGGGGATACCATTTCAATATTTTGACCAATTTGGGTGACAAAAGTGATTTTGATTTCAGGTGGGGGTAGGGCGGTGCCCACAAGGTTTTGTACTTGCCCTTCAATCACCAACGCCAAGCTACCATCTTTGCGTTTGAGCCATTGGCTTTGTACTGTATTAGCGATGATTTTCCAGTCTCTATCCAAGATGGGGGCATCTTGGTTGGTTTCTATGCTTACAGCACGGGCAATACTATTGAACTTCCAATGTTCCCATTGCACTGCAATGCCCGTAAATATTAAAGCTGAGAGAATGAGAATCATCCATAACCAAATGTATTCTTTTTTGCCGCCCATACCTGCTTGAATGAGGTCTTTTACGCCAAAGGTAGGGGCGTGTTCCTCTTGTTTTTTAAAGACCCCTGCCGTTTTATTGCCTTCAGCGATTTTGTTGCCATATGTATCAAATTCAGTATTGCAGCGATGGCATACCAAAATGGCATTTTTAATAATCGCACCTACTTGATAAGCAGCATGGCATTCAGGACAAACTATACGCATAGGCGAACTCTGACAAAGTTTAACCAGCTTGCCTAGGGAAGGTCTGAATAAAAGCATAAATTCGCACCTTGTGCCCGAAATGTCCAAACTCTGCGTTGCAAATCTTCGCAATAGACCTGTGATTACGGGCGATTTACGCCTTGATTTTGAATATTTCGAATCACAGTCTGCTTCATTGATCAGGCCTTCCTTAGCAAGTGGGGTCTTTCTCCCATTGATAGATGCAGGATGTAGGGCTTGATTTATAAAGTGTGTACCATATATTGCGCCATGTTATTTGGTTAAGCACTATATCATGTGTTTATATGTTTCATAAAGGGAATCTGGTGTAAATCCAGAACTGTCGCGCAACGGTAATAAGGCATAAGCCTTAAAGTCCGATACCTGCCAAATGATGCGCTGATTGAATCAGCATTGTATCCCAACCTCGCGTCAAGGTTCAGGGTGGTAGTAAAAATGGGTTTCCTCCTTTTTTCTTTTATTGCTGTTCTTCCTTTTTCGCCTGTTGGATGAAAAAAGAGGGAGAACCTGTATGCAAAATGAAATCGTTATATTATCTGAGGCTCAACAGCCCGTATTGACACCAAATCAAGCATCTAGTGATAGCTTTGACTGCTTGGTGATGCGCCGCAATGGTAAAGTTACACCTTTTAACCAAAGTAAAATTATGGTGGCGATTACCAAGGCATTTTTAGCTGTAGAAGGTAGTGCTGCGGCAGCGTCTGCACGTGTGCATGAAAATGTAGAAAAATTAACCGTTCAGGTGGTTAAAGTATTGTTACGTCGCCTGCCTGAAAACAGCACCATTCATATTGAAGATATTCAAGACCAAGTGGAGCTAGCCTTGATGCGGGAAGGGCATCATAAGGTGGCACGCGCCTATGTGTTATATCGTGCTGCACGGGCAGAGGAGCGTGAAACCAAACAAACAGAAGACGTGGGTGCAAAGGATAAGACGCTACATATAACAACTGAAGATGGTGTGCGTAAACCTTTGGACATGCAACGCTTGCAAACCCTTTTGGATGAAGCGACACATGATTTAGAAGGCGCAAACCAACAAGCTTTGCAGCAAGCCATTGAGCGCAACTTATTTGATGGCATGAAAGAAGCTGATTACCGCTTGGCATTGGTGATGAGTGCCAGAGCCATGATTGAGCAAGACCCCGCATACAGCGAAGTGGCTGCGCGTATTCTTTTGGATAATGCACGTTATGAAGCATTAAGTTTTATTGAAAACATGCCAACATATGCATCACAACAAGACATGCAAAGCCGGTATGCTGAGTATTTTCCTGCCTATATTCATAAAGCCGTAGAACTTGAACTCTTGGATGAGGAATTAACCCGCTATGATTTGCAAGCTTTGGGGCAGACACTTCAGGCAGATAAAGACCACACATTCAACTACTTGGGTTTGCAAACCTTATATGACCGCTACTTTGTACATTCAGGCAGCATTCGTTTTGAATTGCCACAAGCCTTTTTTATGCGTGTTGCTATGGGTTTAGCCATCAATGAAGTGGATAGAGAAGAACGCGCCATTGAGTTTTACAACTTATTATCGTCCTTTGATTTTATGAGTAGTACCCCGACCTTGTTTAACTCAGGCACATTACGCCCGCAAATGTCATCCTGTTATTTGACCACGGTACCCGATGCTTTGGATGGCATTTATGATGCACTCAAAGATAATGCCTTGTTATCCAAGTATGCGGGTGGCTTGGGCAATGATTGGACATCAGTACGTGGTTTGGGTGCTTATATTAAGGGTACAAATGGAGCATCACAGGGGGTGATTCCTTTCCTTAAAGTTGCCAATGATACGGCAGTTGCAGTCAATCAAGGTGGTAAACGCAAGGGAGCTGTGTGTGCTTATCTGGAAACATGGCATATTGATGTGGAAGACTTCTTGGATTTAAGGAAAAATACAGGTGATGAACGTCGCCGTGCCCATGATATGAATTCAGCCAACTGGATTCCTGATTTGTTCATGAAACGCGTTGCCAATGAAGAAATGTGGACACTCTTTTCTCCTGAAGAAGTACCCGATTTGCATAGTTTGACGGGTAAAGCTTTTGAAGCAGCATATAAGGCTTATGAAGCCAAGGCGGCGCGTGGTGAATTGCGTATTCACAAAGAAGTCTCTGCCTTGGAATTGTGGCGTAAGATGTTGGGTATGTTGTTTGAAACAGGGCATCCTTGGGTCACCTTCAAAGACCCGTGTAATATTCGTTATACCAATCAACATATGGGTGTGGTCAATTCATCCAACCTTTGCACGGAAATCACGCTGCATACCAATGCCTCTGAAATTGCGGTATGTAACCTTGGCTCGGTGAATCTTGCCCAACATGTGAATGTTGATGGCACAGGTTTGGATGAAGATAAACTGAAAAAAACGATTACCACAGCCATGCGTATGTTGGATAATGTGATTGATTATAACTTTTACAGTGTGCCGCAAGCACGGAAATCGAACTTGCGGCATAGACCTGTAGGCATGGGCATTATGGGTTTTACAGATACCTTGCATCAGCTAAACCTTGCTTATGCCTCAGAAGAAGCAGTGGAATTTGCTGACCGCTGTATGGAAGTGGTAAGTTATCATGCGATTCAAGCTTCCAGTGATTTGGCAGCAGAGCGTGGTCGTTATGCCAGCTTTGAAGGCTCACTTTGGAGTAAAGGCATTTTGCCTATTGATTCGATGGCACTGCTTAAAGAAGAACGTGGTGAGCAATATTTACAAGTGGATGAATCAACCACCAAAGATTGGGATAGTCTTCGCCAAAAAGTGCAGCAACAGGGCATGCGTAATTCTAATGTGCTTGCCATTGCACCCACGGCAACCATTGCCAATATTTGTGGCGTATCGCAAAGCATTGAGCCCAGCTATCAGAATTTGTATGTAAAATCGAATTTATCAGGTGAGTTTGTGGTGATGAATAATTATCTTGCGGATGACCTCAAAGCCTTGGGTTTGTGGGATGAAGTGATGATCAATGATTTGAAATATTATGATGGTTCGGTGCAAGCCATGGAGCGTGTGCCTGAGCATATCAAAGCCAAATATGCCACGGCTTTTGAAATTGATTCACGTTGGTTGATTGAAGCGGCTTCCCGTCGTCAGAAATGGATAGACCAAGCGCAAAGCCTGAATCTTTATATGGCAGAACCATCGGGTAAGAAGTTGGATAACCTTTATAAACTGGCATGGGTACGCGGCTTGAAAACCACTTATTACCTTCGTTCTATGGGTGCATCCCATGTTGAGAAAAGTACAGACAGTATCACACAGGTGGATGATGAGCCGAAAGTTTGCTCTATCCTCGATCCTGATTGTGAAGCGTGTCAATAAAGGGGGTATGACGATGTTAAATTGGGATAACCCACTTGATACAAATAGCCATAAAAGCAAGGTTGCACCTGCGGTTCAAAACAGTTCACCTGAAGCCAGTGTGGAAGATATACCACAGCAAGATTTACAACCCATTCGCCCAGAAGATAAGCGGGTGATTGGTGGCATGAGTGATATTAATCAGCTTGCGCCTTTTCGTTACCCTTGGGCATGGCAGTATTTTTTAAATGCCAATAAAAATCATTGGACACCTTTGGACATCAATATGAACCAAGATGTGCATGATTATCATCATAAACTAACGCTGGAAGAAAAACATGTGTATGAAAATGTACTCGCGTATTTGACCACATCCGATATTTTGGCGATGCGTAATATAGGGCTTGCGGTGATGGAGAAAATGACAGCACCTGAGCTACAAATTTACCAAGCGCGCCAAGTTTATGAAGAAGCATTGCATACTTGGACATACCAACATTGTATTGAATCCATTGGCATCGACCAAAGCGAAATTTATAACCGTTATCGCGTTGTACCTGCGATTAATCACAAAATTCAGATTGCGAATAAACGTATGAGTTCGGTGTTGCGTTCAGATATTGATTTTACGGACAGGGATGAGTTGCATAATTTTGTGCTTTCTTACCTTTTCTTTGCGGCTGTGTTTGAAGGAAGCTGGTTTTACAATGGTTTTTCACCCATTTTTTCATTGCAACGTCGTGGTTTGATGAAGGGTACTGCTGAGCAATTGCAATATATTATGCGTGATGAAGTGATGCATGCGGGTTTTGGTATTCGTGTGGTACGCCAAATTATGCGCGAAGAAAACCTTGAGTTGGATAAAGATATGGTGCGTGAAATGTGGTTAGAGGCAGAAGAAGCTGAGTTGGGTTATGCTAAGTTTTTATTGCCTGAGCCAATTCTGGGTTATTGCGCTGAAGACCATATCAATCAGTTTCGTTTTATTGCCAATCGGCGTGCCAAGCAGTTGGATATGGAGCAACCCTTTCCCAATGCAACCAATGCTTTGCCGTGGTTGGATGAACAAGCCAACCTCAAGAAAGAGAAAAACTTCTTTGAAACACGAGTCACGGAATATCAAACGGGAGGCGGTTTAACTTGGTGACACCACTTATTCATGCCGCTGAATCGCTTGCGAAGCCAATGCAATAAAGCTTTGGACAAAGGGTAACTTTTGGTCTGAATGACGCACGGCTGCATAAAGCATGCCGTGTAACCCTTGCTCACCAAGAGGGCATGAATGTATGCGCCCTGATTGCATAGGTTCATGCAATACCCAATCAGGAAGAACTGCTACACCTCGTTTGCTCGCAACCAATTGTAACATCATTGCCGTCAATTCAGCGCTGCGAACGGCAAATGGTTCAATGCCAGCAGGTGTAAGAAAGTGTTTGAATATGTCCAGCTTGTCGCGCGGAACAGGATAGGTAATGAGTGTTTCACCCACGAGGTCAGAAGGTTGAATATAAGGTTTTGTTGCTAATATATGATCTGGCGAGACGGCTAATCTGCCTTCATATGGAAACAAGGGTTCAAAGGTAATCCCTTTCGCTTTCACAGGGTCAGAGCTGATAACCAAGTCTATTTCACCTTGTGATAAAGGTGGTATAGCATCAAAACTCATGCCCATGCGTAAGTCAACTTCAATGTCTGGCCATTGCTTGCGGTATATATCCAATGTACCAATTAACCATTCAAAGCAGGCATGACACTCAATGGTGATGTGCAATCGCCCTAGTTCGCCACCCGCTATACGTGATAGTTCGTATTCAGTTTGAATAATTTCGGGTAAAACATTTTTTGCCAAATCAACCAAACGTTGCCCTGCGATGGTTAAACGAAGTGGTTTACAGCCGCGTAAAAAAAGCTTTGTATTAAAGTGAGATTCAAGTGATTTGATTTGGTGTGATAATGCAGATTGTGTAACATAAAGTTGCTCTGCCGCATGAGCTAATGAAGGACTTTGGGCAATGATTTGCAGGCTGCGAAGGTGTCTGGTTTCGATAAACATGAATTATCCTCATAATAATTATTATTTTCATGAACTTGATTGAATCCTCTGATATAAACATGTTTCGTGCAACATATTTCGGAGGCACGACATGGCAACAACACATAACCTTGGTTTCCCACGCATTGGGGAACAGCGCTCATTAAAAATTGCATTAGAACAATACTGGAATGGCTCAATGACTGAGCATAAGTTATTACAAACAGGTAAAAACTTGCGAAAAAACCACTGGAAAATACAAAGGGATGCAGGTATTAATTATTTACCCGTTGGCGACTTTTCATGGTATGACCATGTGCTTGATACATCTGTGATGCTGGGGGTAGTTCCAGAACGTTTTGCTTGGGATGGTGGCGAAGTTGATTTGAACACCTACTTTAGAATGGCGCGGGGCAGAGCGCCATCAGGAGAAAGCGTTGCAGCATGTGAAATGACCAAATGGTTTGATACGAATTACCATTATATTGTTCCTGAATTTGCTAAAAACCAAACGTTTTCACTTTCATCGAATAAGCTGTTTGATGAAGTTGCCGAAGCCCAAGCCTTGCAACTTAATGCCAAGGCAGTGGTGTTGGGGCCATTAAGCTATCTTTGGTTGGGTAAGGTGAAAGGTGAGCCTTTTGATAAACTTGAATTGTTGGAACGAATTATTCCTATATACCAAACAATATTTAGCCGTTTGAAAGCACAGGGTATCAGTTGGGTGCAAGTGGATGAACCCATCTTGGGTTTGGATTTAGATTCATCATGGCAACAGGCATTTGTCCAGTGTTATCAACAGTTAGCCACTGATCGCCCCAAGCTTTTACTGACCACCTACTTCCATGAACTAAGGGGTAACCTTGCATGGGCATGTCAGCTTGAGATAGATGGACTGCATATTGATGGTATACGCGCAGCCAAGGAGGTGGAGCAGGTAGCAACAGCGTTACCAGAAGACTGTGTCCTTTCGCTAGGATGTGTGGATGGAAGAAACATATGGCGCACTGATTTACAGCAAACATTAGAAACCCTTCAACCCTTGAAAGATAAGCTTGGGGAACGTCTATGGTTGGCACCATCATGCTCGTTGCTGCATGTTCCCATGGATATTGAATGGGAAACGGCACTTGATCCTGAAATTAAGTCATGGTTGGCATTTGCCAAACAAAAACTGGGTGAACTCTCCGTATTGCAACGTGCCTTAAATCAAGGGGAAACAAGCGTTAGCAATCATTTGCAGCAATCCACCGATGCTTGTACACGGCGAAAGAAATCAAGCAAGGTGCACCGTTTAAGCGTTCAAAAGCGTTTGAGTCGTATGAGTAAGGCAGTGCAGAAGCGCCAAAGTCCTTATGACAAACGTGTTAAACTCCAGCATGAATGGTTAAAGCTTCCTTGCTTCCCAACAACAAGCATTGGCTCATTTCCGCAAACAACTGAAATACGTCAACAACGAAGAGCTTTTAAAAAAGGTGCTTTAGACGCTGAGACTTATCGTGTGTACATGCAGAAGGAAATTGAAAAAGTCATACGTTTTCAAGAAAACATAGGTTTAGATGTATTGGTACATGGTGAACCTGAACGCAATGATATGGTAGAATACTTTGGTGAGCAGCTTGATGGTTTTGCTTTCACGCAACATGGATGGGTTCAATCTTATGGTTCTCGCTGTGTGAAACCTCCTATTATTTATGGTGATGTTGCTCGCCCTGCGGCAATGACAGTAGAATGGAGTACATATGCTCAGTCATTAACCGATAAACCTGTGAAAGGCATGTTGACGGGACCTGTGACTATCCTGAACTGGTCGTTTGTTCGCGATGATCAGCCACGAAGCGATACCTGCTTACAAATTGCTTTGGCATTGCAAGATGAAGTTTTGGATTTGGAAAAAGCAGGGGTTCGTATTATTCAAGTGGATGAAGCAGCTTTGCGTGAAGGTTTACCATTGCGAAAATCCGATTGGGATGACTACCTTGCGTGGGCGGTCAAAGCATTTCGAGTCACCGTTTCGGCAGTGAAAGATAACACACAGATTCATACCCATATGTGTTATTCTAATTTTAATGATATTATAACATCAATTGCAGCTATGGATGCAGATGTGATTACCATTGAAACATCACGTTCTGACATGGAGCTTTTGGATGTGTTTAAGTCATTTGCATACCCCAATGAAATTGGTCCAGGGGTATATGATATTCATTCTCCCAATATTCCTACCAAGGAACAAATCGTTTTGTTAATCCGGAAAGCTGCTGAGCGTATTCCTGCCACGCGTCTTTGGGTGAATCCTGACTGTGGTTTAAAAACGAGAGGTTGGAGTGAAGTTGAGCAGGCATTGACCGTAATGGTAGAAGCCGCTGTATTGTTAAGACAAGAATTTGCATAAGATTTTCTACTGTACAATGCAGAGATAGGTTCATATTTATGTGAATAATAAGAGGTGTCGATTGGTCGGCACCTTTTTTTATTATTGTTTGTTGGTCAACGTAAGTTTTTGGTAGTTATATCGAAAGTTATGAAGCATAAAATATTCTCTTAAAAATGCAGATGATGTGTGATGGTCTGGTAAGGTTTTACTTGAGTCTGTATGAGGCTGTAGGGATGTTATGAATCACCTACTGACAGCATCACTTTGTGCAGCTACGCTTAGCCCATGAGCCAAGAAGAAACAATCATACATATGAGTAATTTGATGATGCGGTACAAGACGGGGAAAGTTGCGCTATCGGGATTAAATATGGATATTCCACAAGGAAGTTTTGTTTATCTTGTGGGTGAGAGTGGGGCAGGTAAGTCCACTTTATTACGCATGTTGTATGGTGGTCTTCGCCCAACATCTGGGCAGTTGGAAGTGCAAGGTACGAGTATTCGAGGGGCATCCGATGCGCAGATTCGTGAGCTTAGGCAACGTATTGGTATTATTTTTCAGGGTAATAGGTTGTTGAATGCGCGCACCGTGTTTGAAAATGTGGCGATGCCGCTGCGGGTGCAAGGTTGGGATGCAGAGCGTTTGTTGCCGCGTGTGAGAAAGGTGCTTTCTTTTGTGGGTTTGGAAGATCGATTATGGTCTTATCCTGAAACGCTTTCCGGCGGTGAGCAACAGCGGGTGGCGATTGCTAGAGCTATGCTTGCTAATCCTCCCATGATTTTAGCTGATGAACCAACAGGTAACCTAGATGATGATACTGCACGTCATGTGTTGGATTTACTCATGGCGCTCAACAAGTTGGGGACAACAGTATTGATGGCAACCCATGATTTGCATTTATTAACTTCACACCCTGGGCTGGTGATGCAATTGCACCAAGGGGCATTGATGACGGGGCAATCATCATGAGTAAAGCCGTGAAAAAAAATAAAACCAAGAAAAAAGAGCCGCAACATAAAACATCCATGCGTTTACCGGGTGGCTGGCAATTGCCTCCTTTGGGTATTCATCAAGTTTTGGCGTTGGTGATTGTGGCGGTGGCATTGTGGTCTGTTGGTCTGGTATGGTTAGCATTGCAAGGTGGGCAACAGTGGGTGGGATCCTGGCAGCAAGATATTCAGGTGCATGTATATGTAGAGCAGGAAAATAAAAAACAAATCAACTCTTTGCAAGAACACTTGAAAGAAATTACGGGTGTTGAAGATGTGCGTTTGGTTGCCAAAGAAGAAGCTGAGGCATGGATGGAAAAGTGGTTGGGTGGTAGTGACTTGGATGCCAGTAGCTTTACCAAACATTTACCAGAAAGCTTTGAAGTTACTTTAACGGAGCCTAGAGAAGCAGGGGTATTGCAGCGTATAAAACAAGTTGCAGAAGAATACTATGGTCAAGTCAATGATGATGAGCTGGAGTTGGTAGAAGCGGGTGATATTTTAGGTACAATTGAAAATTTAGCTTGGTTTGCGACTATTGTTTTGGGCTTGGCGATGGCGTTGATTGTGTCCAATACACTACGTATGATTTTATTGGCAAGAGCCGATGAGGTGCATTTGATGCGTTTGATGGGTGCCAAGGAATGGTTTGTACGCCTTCCTTTTGTTTTGGAAGGTTTGTTGCTTGGTGCAGGCGCAGGTTTTTTTGCATGGCTACTGATATGGCCGCTGTTATGGTTTACCGCAGATTGGCAATTGAGTTTGGCTATTGATTTAAGTGGTTGGGCAATGTTCTTACCACTGGTGTTGGGTGGTGCTGTGGTGGGTTGTATGGGTGCGCTGATTGCGACAGCTAATATTGTATCTCCAGAAAGTGAGGCTTAGGTAATTGATATGACAATGGAAACTTGGAAAGCAACAACGATTTGCTGTGTGCGTAAAGGTGATGACGTTGCCATTGCAGGTGATGGGCAAGTATCTTTGGGTGATACGGTGATTAAACATGGTGCTAAAAAGGTACGGTCGATTCGCGATGGTAGTATTTTAACAGGTTTTGCAGGTTCAACTGCCGATGCCATGAACTTATTTGAAAAGTTTGAAGCCAAGCTGGATGAACATGGTGCTAACTTAACGCGTGCGGCAGTGGCTTTGGCTAAAGATTGGCGCACCGACCGAGTGTTACGCAAGCTTGAAGCGATGATGATTGTTGCAGATAAAGAACGTACTTTAATTATTTCGGGTAATGGTGATGTGTTAGAGCCTGATGAAGGTGTAGCTGCAATTGGTTCAGGCGGTTCTTATGCAAGGGCTGCAGCAACAGCTTTGGTACGTAAGAGTGATTTGGATGCTGAAGCTTGTGTGCGTGAAGCGATGAAGGTGGCTGGCGATATTTGTATTTATACCAATGATCATGTGACGGTTGAAGTTTTAGGCGCATAACAGTACTTGTTTCCCATGATGTTAAAACATAGACCTTTTCCTTTGCTGCCCTATCGATTTTTATTATGGGGGTTGGTCTCTTATATTGTTATTGAAACACTGGGTGTTTTAGTTTTGCAATATGTGGATGGTTTTCAAGAACAAACAGTGATTGTATTGATGCGGCTATTGGAGTTGGTAGCGTTTATTATTTTTATTCGTCAGTTTAACGTGTTGTCAAACTTGGGTTTACAAATGCCTAAGCAGTATGCTTTGTTGGTTTTTCTTAAGTTTGCAGCAGTTTGTAGTTTAGGGGCAGCTTTGTTGTATGCATTGCAACCTGTATGGTTTGTTTATATTGCATTGCCTGCATGGTTGCATGGGATAACGGGGTTATTATTGATGGTGGTGCTTGCACCTATTGTTGAAGAGTTAATATTTCGAGGGTTACTTTATAGGATGTTGCGGGAGCGATGGGGTGTATGGCTTTCTGTGACTGTAAGCGCAGCTTTCTTTTCTTTGATTCATCATGGTATGCTTCTTTCCCCGCAGCTGATTGGTGGTATTATTTTTGCACTAGCTTATGAATGGAGCAGGTCACTGTGGGTAAGTATAGGTTTACACATGGGTGCAAATGCTGCGGTTTATGTGTTGGTTGTGTTAGGCTTAGCCGCCTAAGTTAAAAGGAGTGATAAGCGATGGGTAAAAAGATGTTTTGGCTATTGATGGTAGCGGTTGTTGTTTTTGGTGTATTGGCTGCAACACGTAGTATTTGGCAAGACCCTGCTGAGCAAACATGGATGAAAAGCGTTATTCCTAAGGTTAATATTTTGCCTAAAGAAAAAAGTGAGGCTTATGCACAAGCATGTGCATCTTGTCATATGTTATACGCCCCAAGTATGTTGCCTGCTCGCTCTTGGAAACAAATGATGTTGGAGTTAGATAATCACTTTGGTGATAATGCAGAGCTTGAAAGCTCGGTTCGAGAAGAGGTTTCTGCATATCTACAGCGTAATGCAGCAGATAAAGTGGAAAATATTTATGCTCAGCCTATGTTGAACTTATTAAAAGATGATGAGACACCACAACGCATTAGTGATACCGCATATTTTAAACTTGTACATGATATTGTACGTCCAGAAATGGTGAGTGGTAACCCTGATGTAAAATCGGTTGCGCGGTGTGAGATTTGTCATTATGAAGCAATGGATGGACGCTTCAGTCGTTTTTCTGTTCGTATTCCTAACTATTATAAAGAAGGAACTTGGCACAAGGTAAGAGAAAAAAGCAGTGAAAGTGGGAAGGCGGTGCAACAATGATGATTGCGGGTATGAAAAAAGTAGTTGGTTTATTGGTATTATGTGTTTGGGCAACTACGGCAAGTGCAGTGAGTATTGCAAGGGTGGAAGTAGCACCACTTGAGACCAGCAAGGCATACCAACAAGCATGTGCAGCATGTCATATGTTATATGCACCAAGTATGTTGCCAGCGCGTTCTTGGGAAAAAATCATGTCCAATTTAAACAATCACTTTGATGATAATGCAGAAGTGACTGCTGCGGTGAATGCGGAAGTAACTGCATATTTGAAACGTAATGCTGCGGAAAATGATGAGCGTAGATACGCAAAATCCATGTTGGGATTATTAAAAGATGGTGAAACACCAGACTATATCAGTGATACCAAATATTTTAAGCTGATGCATGATGCTGTGAAACCCAAAATGGTGTTAGGTAATCCTGATGTGCGTTCTTTTGCGCGTTGTGAAGCCTGTCATAGTCAAGCCCAAGAAGGGAAGTTTAATAGTATTGAAGCTAGAATCCCTAATTATTTCAGAAAAGCTGGGCGTTTTGTACATTAAACCTTTTGGCTAATTTTGCGTTAGATGTGTTGCTTTGAAAATGTAAAAGGCACGCAACAAAATTTATTGTTGCGTGCCTTTTTAATGCAGTGTTTTTTCTTAGGTGGCGATGTTTAAAAGATAAACTCGCGTTCTTTTGCTATGCCTTCCATAGGCAATAGTCGAGTTTCAGTGATGCCAGTTTTAATGTCCATGCCATTGATGAATTGATGAAGCTCTAGGGTAACAATATCTTTGCCAATAAAAGCAATAAGTTGCCCATTTTCTTTAAGTAATGCTTGGATATGGTTGGGGATGGTTTCTAGGGCTGCGCCGAGTACAATGACATCAAAGTCTTTGCCAATATTGGCAGCTTCTAAGGCAGCTTCATCCATAGCATTCACATGGACAACTTTAACATTATCAGCACCATTTTCTTCTAGGTTTTTCTTGGCTAGATTGACCAACTCTTCATGAATTTCACAGCTGACCACTTCACTGGCTTGTAGGGCTAATAAATGCGTGAGGTAACCTGTGCCTGTGCCAATTTCTAGTACACGTTCAGTGCCTTTGAGAGCAATAGCTTGTAAAATTTGGGCTTCTTGTAAAGGCGTTAACATCTCTTGATTGCAGGGTAACGGCACAGAGCCTTCCATGTATGCAAGGCTAACCACATGTTCAGGAACAAACTTTTCGCGGGGTGAATTTACAAGCATATCAATAAGCTCAGGGTTCAAAACTTTACAACAGCGAATTTGATATTCGACCATATTGCGACGTGCTGAGTGAAGTGTAGCTGCATCCATTCTGTTAAAACCTCCCAAGGCTGAAAGGGGAAGCATGCAGGATGAAAGGCGATGATTCAAGTTCAACTTTTTATTGGGTTCGCAATTTAAGCCTAGATGGTTAAGATGCGTGCTTTGTAAATGAAAGGAGAGTGTGCATGCTGACTGCCAGTATCGTGATTATTGTTGGTCTTGTATTGTTGGTGTGGAGTGCCGATCGTTTTGTGGAAGGAGCATCGGGTATTGCAAAAAACTTTCAAGTATCGCCACTAGTGATTGGTTTAACAATTGTAAGTTTATGTACTTCGCTTCCTGAAATGATAGTGGCAGGTATTGCGGCAATGGAAGGCAACAATAACCTAGGTATTGGTAACGCCATTGGCTCAAATATTGCAAATATCGGCTTGGTGTTGGGTGTAACTGCGCTGATTGCACCGCTTGCGATACAGTCGCATATTTTAAAACGCGAAATTCCTGTTTTGTTTTTAATCATGTTTTTAGCCTTGGTATTATTTTGGGATGGCGAGTTAAGTCAGGTTGACGGCATCATACTCTCTCTTGGTTTGTTTGGTTTTGTTTTTTGGCTGTATAAAATTGGTATGAAAGAACGAGATGCGGTGCTGGAAGCTGAATTTCAAGGTGTTATTCCTGAAAATATGGATATGAAAACATCGGTGATGTGGTTAATCATTGGTTTGCTTGTACTGATTGCGAGTTCACGAATGATGGTTTGGGGCGCAGTGGAGATTGCTACCATGCTTGGCGTGAGTGACTTGGTGATTGGTTTAACCATTATTGCGATTGGTACAAGTTTACCTGAGTTGGTGGCATCGATTGCCAGTGTACTTAAAAATGAGGCAGAATTAGCCGTTGGTAATATTATTGGCTCCAATATGTTTAATATTCTTGCCGTTTTAATGATGCCTGCATTGCTTAGCCCGGGTAAATTTGATGCACCGATTTTAGAAAGGGATATTCCTATTATGTTTGCATTTACGGTTGTTTTGTTTTTGATGGCATATGGGTATAAAAGGGCAGGGCGGATTACCCGTTGGGAAGGCGGTATTTTGCTTTCCAGCTTCTCGGGATACCTGTATTTATTATACCTTCAAAGTTAAAGTGATTTTTTAATAGATTCTTAATTATTAGGGGTTATGTTTCGCAGTATTGAACAATGGCACTCTACGTGCTATAGTGAAATAGGGGCCTGTCAATTTCCCCCCCCCCCCCCCCCAATTGGCAGGTCCCGCTTTTTATAAGCTTAGCTAAAGCATTGCTAGGTTTTCTTGGTAGCCAAGGCTATGATCCCTATATGAAAAACAATATCTTATTAACAACACTTAATGCGCGTTATACACATAGCGCGATTGGTTTGCGTTATCTTTATGCCAATATGCAAGAGCTGATGCCTGATACGTCTATCGTGGAATTTACAATTAATGATAATATTCAAGATATTGCAGAGAAAATTTTGACGGTGAAACCAACCTTGGTGGGATTGGGTGTTTATATTTGGAATGCAGAGCAATGCGCTGATTTGGTTGAAACCTTAAAAAAGATTTCACCAGAAACATTGATTGTTTTGGGAGGGCCTGAAGTTAGCCACTCGCCTTTACGGGTGAACTTTGATGCAGCAGATTATATTGTACAAGGTGAAGGTGACTTGGCCTTTTATCAACTTGTGAAAGCTATCAAGAGTGGTTTAGCACCAATTGAGCGTATTATTCAAGCACCATTGCCTGAGATTTCTGAAATTAAGCTGCCATATGATTATTATACCGATGAAGATGTGTCCAATCGTTATATTTATGTCGAAGCCTCCAGAGGCTGTCCTTTTCAATGTGAGTTTTGTTTATCTTCAATGGATGAAAAAGTACGCAATTTTGATATTGATATATTTTTACAAGCTTTGGGTAAATTATGGCAACGCGGGGTGCGTAACTTCAAATTTATTGACCGAACATTTAACTTGAATGTTAATATTGCCTCACGTTTATTGGATTTCTTTTTAAGTAAACCAACACCTTATTTTGTACATTTTGAAGTTATTCCTGATCATTTTCCTGCGGCATTAAAAGAACGTATGACCCAGTTTGAGCCTGCAACACTTCAGCTTGAGATAGGTATTCAAACATTAAATTTGGGTGTGGCTAAAAATATTCACCGTAATTTAAAAATGAAAAAAATTGAGGAAAACATCCACTTTCTTGAACATGAAACATCCGCACATATGCACTTGGATCTTATCGTTGGTTTACCAGGTGAAGATTTGGCGAGTTTTGGGCGTGGTTTAAACCAATTGTGGGCGATGAGTGCTTCTGAAATTCAAATTGGTATTTTAAAGAAGCTCGCTGGTACAACTTTACACCGGCATGATGACTTATATGGCATGGTCTATGCAGATAAACCACCTTATGATATTCTAAAAAATAATGTGCTTAGCTTTATAGATATTCAAAATATGAAACGCTTCGCTCGGTTTTGGAATTTATATTATAATAGTGGAAACTTTAAACAAAGTATTGTGTTTTTGTGGTCCGATGGCGATGTTTTTCAACATTTCTTTGCCTTTTCTTTATGGGTGTATGAACAAACGAACAGTACATGGAAAATATCTTTAGAACGCTTAGCGCAACTCTTATATATATATCGTACCCAAGTTCAGCAGGCTGCAGAAGAAGATGTGGCAGCATTGTTGCTTAAAGATATCATGAAGCTTGAAGGGCGTAAAGTACCAAACTTCTTAAAACCATTTGCAAAAGGTTTAGATGTACATAGGCGTTTGGTAAAGGGTCATAATAAAAGGCAAATTCGACACCTGTCATAATTAATATAACACATGGCTGAGAAAAAGAAGGGGGGCTAGACAAGGTGACATTAATCACGTTCTATGCTATAACAACCTTATGAAAGAAGATTGTTTGGCGTATCCTTGTTTTGATAAACGCATTGCTTATGTGCAAGTACTGGCGAAGGCGATGTTGGTGGCTATTGTACTTTTTATTCTTTTTTTTGAAGTGTTGTACTTTTTTTATATGCAAGAAAAAGTCCGTGTTATTGATCTGTTAACCGCTGAGCAGTTGTCGCAAAGTATGCAGAATTATACGCAAAGTTTGATGGTGTATGTGTATGGGGTTGGTGCCTTAATTGTGTTGTTATCTTGGTTTATTGCATTCTTTTTTGAGCGTAGGAAAAACATGCGTGAGTATTTGTTTATGTTGTCCAATGCTGTGCAATATTCAGGTGAAGCGATAGCCATTGTTGATGTGAATGGCTTGATTCAATATGTAAACCCTGCATTTACTGCCTTGACAGGTTATGCGGCGCACGAAGCCATCGGTCAACCAGCATTGGACTTGTTGAGCAGCCCAGCTCAATCAGAAAAGCAATTTAATGAAGTGTTAGATATGTTGAAGCGTGGGGAAGCTTGGCATGGAAAACTTGTGAATAAAAAGAAAGATGGTCGTTTCTACCCCGTGAGTACATCCATTTCTCCTGTGCGAAATGTTAAAGGGGTGGTGACGCATTATGTGGTTTTGCAAAACGATGAAACTTTAAGTCAAAAGTTGCATGAAAAAGAAATTCAAGAAGAAAAAATGAAATCGCTTGCCACAGCTGTTGGTGGTATAGCGCATGAATTTAACAATATTCTAACTGGAATTATGGGCACTGCATTTTTGATGAAGTTGAAAGAGCAAGATCAAGATTTAAAGGACAAGCTGGAGACCATTGAAGAGCTAGGCGAGAAAGCGGCAGCGATGGTGCAGCAAATGTTGGTTTATGTGGGGCATGAACTGCAAGCACACACCCATGTTTATATTAATTTAAATAAACTTGTTCAAGCCAGTGTAAATGTGTTTAATCAAGAAACCGGTATGCATTGCCAATTCCAAGCATGTAAAAACGATGTGATGATTAAAGGTGATGTGGCTACATTAAGTGATGCTGTGATGCAAATATTACGCAATGCAAAAGATGCTGTTGCACAGGTCGAATCACCAGAAGTGGTGGTGAATGTTGAGGTGATGCATGCAGATGCTGCAATACAATATCATCCCAATACTGCTAAAGCATATGCTTGTATACGTATTATGGACAACGGACCTAAGGTTCCGCAAGAAATTAAAGAAGCTATTTTTGAACCTTTCTTCACTACCAAGGATGTAGGGAAAGGTACAGGTTTGGGGCTATCTGCGGTTTATGGTATTGCGAAAGAACACCATGGGTTTGTAACCCTAGACGATTCATGTAATTTAGGTTGCACTTTTTTATTATGCATACCTATACATCAAGAAGGTGATGATACAACGTTTATGGGTGAAGCACTTTAATTTGCAGCCGTGTGTTAGCTCTAGTTGAGTAAGTGGTCAAAATAACAGTTTCCTGTTAAGCTAGTCATGCTTGGTTGAGGAGGGTTTGATGAAGTTAGAGCCTAAAATGAAACTGCTCAAACACAAACGTACCAAAATCATTGCTACGCTTGGACCTGCTTGCGCCGATGAAGATAGTATACGCCAGATGATTCAAAAAGGTGTGAATATGTTTCGTTTGAATATGTCACATGGTGAACACGCTGAACATTATGCAAGTTATCAAATGATTCGTAATATTGCAGCAGCGTGCGAAAAACATATTGCAGTGCTTGTAGACTTGTGTGGTCCTAAAATACGCACGGGCACATTTAAGAATAATCAAATTTTATTGGTCAAAGGTGATGGTGTGACCATTACCATGCGTGATGTGGAAGGTAAACCTGGTCTTATTCCTTCGCAATATAAAAGTTTAGCGTATGATGTTGCTGTTGGTCAGCGTATATTTTTAGCTGATGGCGTGATGGAGTTGGTGGTGGAAAAGGTGGAAGGTACGGAAGTGTATTGTCGTGTTCTACAAGGCGGTATGCTGAGTAATCATAAGGGTATCAACCTGCCTGATTCAGTGGTGTCTGCACCCTCGATGACCGAAAAAGATTATGATGATGCTATGTTTGCTGTGGGTTTAGGTGTAGACTTTTTAGCCCTGTCTTTTGTGCGTCATGTGGATGATATTCATTTGTTACGGGCATGGCTGGAACAACAGGGTTCAAATATCGGAATTATTGCCAAAATCGAGCGTCCAGAAGCTTTGGACGATGCTTGTGCAATCATTGAAGCGGCAGATGCAATCATGGTGGCGCGCGGTGATTTGGGTGTGGAGTTACCACCAGAGCAAGTGCCAATTACCCAAGATATGTTGATTAAAGAAGCAAGGAAACAGTGTAAACCGGTGATTGTGGCAACGCAGGTTTTGGAATCCATGATTGAACACGCACGACCCACACGCGCTGAAGCAACAGATATTTTTCATTCGGTAAGCAGCAGTGCCGATGCGATTATGTTATCGGGAGAAACTGCGGTGGGTCATTATCCTGTTAAAGCTGTGGAAATGATGGCTAGGGTGATAATCAATGCTGAAGCATATCTGTGGCATCAAGGAGCTTTTTGTTCGGCAGCGGTAAAAGGCAAAGCACACCAGTCTGCTTTGCCTTTTGGTAACGCTGTAGCTCGCTCAACATCGTTGTTGTCACGGGATTTGATGGTGCATGGTATTGTGGTGTTGTCAGAATCGGGGTGGACAACAGTGACAGTAAGCTCTGAGCGCCCAGAAGCACCAATATTGGCAGTGACCAGTAGTGAGGAGACATGTCGGCGGATGAGTTTGATTTGGGGTGTGATTCCAGTGTTGGCTGAGGTGGAGGATATGGGGAACCATGTGGCGCTGGCGAAAAGGTTGGTGCAAACATATAGCTTGGCAAAAAAAGGTGATCCAATTCTTTTGGTGCAAGGTTTTCATCGTGATGAAGCCAATAATTGCCCATCGATTATGGTATTGAAAGTGTAAAGCGGTTAATGTTTTGCCATGGAAGATAGAATTATTCGTTTAGAGACCAAAAGTGCCTACCAAGAACACTTGATTCAAGAGTTGAATGAGGTGGTGATAACACAGCAAAATCAAATTGATGCTTTAACCAAGTCGTTGCATCAACTTCGTGATTATATGCAAAATAATACAGAACAACAAAGTTCCCCCGATCAGGAAGCGCCACCTCCACATTATTGAAACTTGTGTAATGTGTATGCTATTTATAGTATGCGGCTGACTTCAAGCCTAGGAGGAAGTCAGTGTCTTCATTAACCCCACTTTCAGGAAATATTATTGAGGAAGCATATACATTTGACGATGTGTTGCTTGTGCCTCAAGCCAGTAATGTGTTGCCCGCAACTGTTTCAACACAAGCCCGATTTACCAATAAAATAACACTGAATATCCCTGTGATTTCCGCAGCTATGGATACAGTCACCGAATCAGGCACTGCTATTGCCTTAGCCCAAGAAGGTGGCATTGGCGTGGTTCATAAAAATTTAACACCTGAACAACAAGCTGATGAAGTGCGCAAAGTAAAACGTTATGAAGCTGGTGTGGTGCAAGAGCCATTAACCGCTCGTGAAGACATGACATTAGAAGAAGTGCGTAACTTAGCCCTCTCTTGTGGTTTTTCTGGTTTCCCCGTGTTGGACGGACATGGTAAATTAACAGGTATTATCACCAACCGTGATATTCGCTTTGAAAATGATACGCGCAAACATGTGTCAGATATGATGACCAAACGCGAAAAACTTATCACCATTACTTCAGGCACGAGCATTGAGAAATGCAAACAACTATTCCGTGAACACCGTATTGAAAAACTACCTATGGTGAACAAAAACGGTGAGCTTTGCGGCATGATGACGGTTCGCGATATTGAAAAAGCATCTGAGCATCCTAATGCGGTACGTGATGACTTGGGCAGGCTTTTGGTTGCTGCGGCCATGGGCGTTGGCGAAAAAGAAGTGGCGCGTTTTGAAGCTTTGCATGAAGCAGGTGTAGATGCTGTGATTGTCGATACGGCTCACGGGCACTCGCAAGGCGTGATTCAACAAATTGAAGATTTGAAAAAACAATATGGTGATGATGTGCAAATCATTGGCGGCAATATCGCCACGGCTGAAGCGACCAAAGCATTGATTGATGCAGGTGCGGATGCAGTGAAAGTGGGTATTGGTCCGGGTTCAATTTGTACAACACGTATGGTGGCGGGTGTAGGTGTGCCACAATTGTCGGCCATTATGGCGTGCGCCAATATGGCAGCCAGTGCTGGTGTACCTGTGATTGGTGATGGCGGCATTAAATTCTCCGGTGATTTTGCTAAAGCGATTGCTGCGGGTGCATCGACTTGCATGTTTGGTTCTATGTTTGCAGGCACAGATGAAGCACCGGGCGAAAAGATTTTGTTCCAAGGGCGTACGTATAAGTCTTATCGTGGTATGGGTTCGATTGGCGCGATGGAATTGGGCAGTAAAGACCGTTATTTCCAAGGTGATGTGGATGAAGCGATGAAACTTGTGCCCGAAGGTATTGAAGGCCGCGTGGCATACAAAGGCCCAATTGGCGACACATTGCATCAATTGGTGGGTGGTTTAAGAGCATCCATGGGTTACGTGGGTGCGGCAACCATTGAAGCTATGCATAAAAAAGCCAAATTTGTTCGTATTACAGGCGCAGGTCTGCGAGAATCGCATGTACATGATGTGACCATTACCAAAGAAGCGCCAAACTATAGAATGGAGTCTTAACTTAATGAGTAACAGCAATGATAAGATTCTGATTTTAGATTTTGGTTCACAATACACGCAGTTGATTGCGCGTCGGGTGCGCGAGGCAGAAGTGTTCAGTGAAATTCATCCGTGGGATATGGATGAGGCAGCGATTCAAGCTTTCCAACCATCGGGAATTATTTTGTCTGGTGGTCCGAATTCTGTAAATGATGAAGATACTTTTGCAGCACCTACATGTATATTTGAGATGGGTGTACCTGTGTTGGGCATTTGTTTTGGTATGCAAACCATGGCGGCACAATTGGGTGGTGCAGTTGAAGAAGGTGTTACGCGTGAGTTTGGTTATGCAGAGCTTGTCACTTCGGGTGATTCAAGTTTGTTACGCGGCATTGAAGATAAAGCGGGTGGCTTGCTTGATGTTTGGATGAGCCATGGTGATAAAGTTACCGCATTACCTGAAGGTTTTAAAATTATTTGTAGCAATGATGCAACGCCGATTGCAGGTATGGCGGATGAAGCGCGTAAGTTTTATGCCTTACAATTCCACCCCGAAGTTACACATACCAATCAAGGTACTGCGATTTTATCACGTTTTGTGCATGAAATTTGTGGTTGTGCTAGAGATTGGAATATGCCGCATTATATTGATGAGGCTGTGGCTAAGATTCGCGAACAAGTGGGCGATGAAGAAGTGATTCTTGGCTTATCAGGTGGTGTGGACTCATCGGTGGCTGCAGCTTTGTTGCAACGCGCGATTGGTGACCAATTGACTTGTATCTTTGTGGACAATGGTTTGTTGCGCCTTGATGAAGGCGAGCAAGTGATGGACATGTTTGCGGGTAATTTGGGTGTTAAAGTTGACCGGATTGATGCTGAAAAAGTGTTTTTGGATGCTTTGGCAGGTGTGTCTGATCCTGAAGAAAAGCGTAAAATTATCGGAAGAGAATTTGTGCATGTGTTTCAAGCTGAAGCAGAGCGTTTACCCAATGCCAAATGGTTGGCGCAAGGTACGATTTACCCCGATGTAATTGAATCAGCAGGCGGAAAAAATGGTAAGGCGAAAACCATTAAGAGTCACCATAATGTAGGCGGGTTGCCTGATACACTTCACCTCAAGTTGCTTGAGCCATTGCGTGAATTATTCAAAGATGAAGTTCGAGAATTGGGTGTAGCATTGGGTTTACCGCGTGAAATGGTGTATAGACATCCTTTCCCAGGTCCTGGTTTGGGTGTACGCATCTTGGGCGAAGTGAAAAAAGAATATGCCGATTTATTGCGTAGAGCAGATGCTATTTTTATTGAAGAATTGCGTGCTTCAGGTTGGTATGACAAAACATCGCAAGCTTTTGTTGTATTTTTACCTGTCAAATCAGTAGGTGTGATGGGTGATGGGCGCACTTATGAGTGGGTTGTATCATTGCGCGCAGTAGTGACACAAGATTTTATGACAGCGCACTGGGCAGAGTTGCCATACAGTTTACTGGGTAAAGTTTCAAACCGTATTATCAATGAAGTTCGCGGAATTAATCGGGTCGTTTATGATGTATCGGGTAAACCGCCAGCAACCATTGAGTGGGAATAAGTGTTAAATATTAAAAAATGTAAGGGGAATCATATGAAAGTTAAAATTGCAGTTGCCATGGTTGTATTGGCAGGACTATCGGCATGTAATAATGAAAAATCTGAACAAACATCCGTAGTATTGGACAATGAAGTAAAGAAATTTAGTTATGCTATGGGTATGGATGTAGGGCAATCCATCAAAGGTTTGGGTGCAGAGGTTGACCAAGCGGCATTAAATGCGGCTATTAACGACGTGTTATCGGGCTCACCTTTAAAATTAGAAGCAGCTGAATCCACTAAAATCAAACAAGATTTCTTCCGTAAGAAACAAGAAAAACAAATGGCAGAACGCAAAGCTTCGGGTGCGGAAAATAAAGCTAAAGGTGAAGCTTTCTTGGCTGAAAATGCAAAAAAAGAAGGTGTAACCGTTACAGCAAGTGGTTTGCAATATGAAGTGATTAAACAAGGTGATGGTGTTAAACCCAAACCTACGGATACGGTTAAAGTACATTATCAAGGTACATTGCTTGACGGTACAGAGTTTGATTCTTCATACAAACGTGGCCAACCTATTTCTTTTCCTTTAAATGGTGTGATTAAAGGGTGGACAGAAGGTGTTGCTTTGATGCCTGTAGGTAGTAAATATAAATTTTATATCCCATCCGACTTGGCTTATGGTGAGCGCGGTGCAGGTGCTAAAATTGCACCGAATTCAACGCTGATTTTCACTGTTGAACTTTTGGGTATTGAGAATAAATAATGCATATAAAGGCAGTCAATATTGTTGGCTGTCTTTATGTTAGGAAGGTATGAACAAGTTATGAATTTGCATCTTGTGTCCAGTGCACCCAAATTCTGCGTTGTGCGTTTAAGCAATAGCCTAGCTATTACTTGCAACACACGTCTAGATTTTGAGTGCACTGAACCACAACCTGCTTTGTCCATGACTTATTCAGACCTTCCTTAGGTTGGTATATATCATGAGAATGTTTGTGCTTGGGTTTGTGCTCGGGTTTTATATTTCATCAGCTTCGGCTGTTGAGTTTGAAGTTTATCAATCATCCTATAAACCGCTCAACTTGGCGCTTTTGTTAGATGCAAAGCCTGCTAATCGTGAGCAACAACAATTCTTATCGCATGTTATTTCGCAAGACTTGAGCTCAAGTCGTTCGTTTAAAGTGATGGACCCTTTAAGTTTTTTGAGTGATGCACAACAAGTGCAAACGCATATTGATTATGCAGATTGGCGTATTATTGGTACGGATGTGCTGGTTGTGGCGAAACTTCAAGACACAGGTGACACTTGGTCGGTTGCTGTCAATATTCATGATCCTTTTGGTCAGAAAGGTACAAAACCTCTGGATAGCCAGGTTATTACGCAGTCCAAAAGTAAGCCGTTAAGAATGCTTGCACATCGGGTGGCTGATTATATTTATCATCAGCAAACAGGTTTACCTGGTTATTTCACCTCATATATTTTATTTGTTAAAAAAGAGAATGGTCAATCTGATTTAATGTTGATGGAGCACGATGGCGAAGCATTGCAACGCGTGGGTAAAAATTTCACGCTTTTATTGTCGCCTGATATTTCTCCAGATCGCACCACAGTCGCTTTGAATACATATGTGGGAAATAAACCGAGACTAGAATTCTTTCATTTGGATACGGGTAAACGTACCACTTTTGCAAGCTTCAAAGGTTTGAACAGTACGCCTGCATTTTCACCCAATGGACGTTTGGTTGCTGCTGCATTATCGTTTACAGGTAATAGTGAAATTCATATTTATAATATGCAGACCAAGAAATGGCGACAATTTACTAAAAATGCTGCCATCGATACAACACCAACATGGTCGCCAGATGGCAAGTGGATTGCCTTTACCAGTAATCGCAATGGTTCCCCCCAGATTTATATCAAACCTGTGAACGGTGGTGGTAAAGCAAAACGCATTAGTTTAAAGGGTAATTATAACACATCACCTGTGTGGGCACCCATTGGTGACAGAATTGCGTTTGTCACCAAGAAAAACTGGGAGTATGCAATTGCGACAGTGCATGTCGATGGTACTGGATTACGTTATTTGGCAACAGGTAACCGCATCGAGTCACCAGCATGGTCTCCCAATGGGCAAATGATTTTATACTCTGCGGATGAAGCAGGGCGTAAACATATTTACAATGTACCCATTTGGGGTGGTGAAGCGAGAAGGGTTACGCCGCTAAACATGGATGCTTCTGACCCTACTTGGTCGAAGTAAATCGACGACAAATAAAGAGGTTTTTGTTAAAGCATTTTTAGTGCTTAAGCAAGCTCTAAAGCACGGTGGAAATTGGTAAGATTATCGCACCCATGATCACGAACGACTACCAAATCTTCTAAGCGAACCCCGCCAATGTGTTCATAATACAACCCCGGTTCAATGGTAATCACCATGCGTGGTTCTAATATTGCGCCATTGCTAGAGACGCGTGGTGCTTCATGAATATCCAAACCAACACCATGTCCTGTGCCGTGAAAGAAACCACCTTGTTTGCCATTGACCATGCCAGTCTTAAAACCTTGGGCATCAAAGTGAGCAGTGATACTGTTGTGAATATTCGCCGTATCCACACCCGCCTGCACCATGTTTAATCCCATATCTTGCCCTTCAAGCACGGTTTGATACATGTGTTTGAGTTCGCTAGATGCTTTGCCTTTGACATAGGTGCGTGTCATATCACCCCAATAACCAGACGTGACCAAACGGGGAAAAATATCAATGATGATGGGTTGGTTCGCAGAAATGACACCTGAACCCATATCATGTGGGTCTGCAGATTGTTTGCCGCAAGCGACAATGGTATGCGAGGGCACTGCACCCTGCCCAATGAGGAAAGTTTCAATCACTGCACGAATGGTTTCAGATGTCACCACTTCGCCAGCACATTCATGCTCAGCAGGGAAAGTGACTAAACCATCATTGTTAATACCACATGCCATGATAAATTGTTCAGCTTGCAACATGCTTTGTGCTGTTAATTTCTCGGCATGGGTGAGTTGAACAATTTCATCTTCGGATTTAATAACACGCTCAGGAAACAAACTCGCAGGGCTAGGTGATACATGAAACCCTAATGCTGTCAGTTCTTGCGCATACAAATAAGGAAAGTCGGCAGGCACAGTGATTGTTTTAACATCATGGTTTTGTAAAAAGGCTGCAGCTGCGGTGCTTAAACTACGCTGCCAACCATTGCTTTTGGCTTTATCGTGCCAAATTGTGTCCAAGTGAACTTCATCCAATTTGGATTGAACCTTGGCTCTGTCGACTTCTAGGGGTGATAATAAACCGTGCCAAGTCGTTTGTGAATCATGCTCTAAACCAATCACGATAAATGCATCAGGCACAAATAAACCAGATATATATAACATATCTGCATGATGTTCAGAGCCTGAAATAAGAAGTTTGGCGTTACTCATAAGTTTTCGTCAGGTGTTTGTGCTTTGATACTTAAGGCATGAATCACTGCTGGAAATAAATGTTGGGTTGCTTCATTGACCATGCGATGGCGTTGCACTTTATTTTTACCTGTAAATGCCTTGTCTACGATGTGCACTACATAATGACCACCACCGCTTTTCGCACCTTCATGCCCAGCATGCAGGTGTGATTCATCGATAATATCCAATTGTGTTGGTGAAAAGGTCTGCATTAATGCCTGCTTGATTTTCTCTGTTCCACTCACGTTTGTTTGTCTTCCTTCTTTTTGCGGTAAAATACAAAGGTTTTCCCGATTTTATGAATCAGTTCGGCTTGGGTTTGTTGCCCAAGTAATGCAGCTGCCTTGGCGCGCTCATCTCTATCATCACTTTGAATCTGAACCTTAATTAGTTCATGAATATTTAAAGCATTATTGGTTTCTGCGATTAAGCTCTCAGACACACCATGTTGCCCAACTTGAATAATCACTTTAAGGTGGTGTGCTTGTGCTTTTAGCTCGCGTTTTTTATTATTATCTAAACTCATGAGCGAAGGATAGCGTTATCTTGGTATTTTTGGTACAAAATATGATTAGGGAGAGCATTATGACGAGACTTAACACTGCTCACAGCTTAAAACACCTTCGTGATGACCCTAGCCGCGTGGTTGTTTTGGGCGCTGGGCGAGATGGTGCAGCGATGGTGCGCACCTTTCAAGATGAGAGTTTAATGAAAATTATTGCTGTTGTGGATGTGGATGAACAAGCACCAGGTATGATACTTGCCAAAGAATTTGGCATTAAAACGTACACAGATGTTGAAGAAGCCCTGATGGCATCAGCACCTTGTCTGGTGTTTAACCTTACGGGTAATGAAATGGTTGAAGAAGTTGCAGCTAGCATCTTGGGTGTGGGTGGGGTGATTGGTGGAGCAGCATCACGGTTTGTGTGGCGTATGGTGACAGACTTAAAAGAAACCAAAAATGATTTGGAGTTTCAAGCAACCCATGATGTATTAACCAATTTGGTTAACCGCCGTTATATGCTGGAACAATTGCAGCTTGAAGTAGGGCGCTGCAAACGTTATGGCATTGCCTGTTCTGTGGTGATGGTGGATTTGGATAATTTTAAGCAAGTGAATGATCAGTTTGGTCATGCAGTTGGTGATGAAGTTTTGCGCGTTGTTAGTGCGCGAATTAAAGCCAACCTTAGAGCTACGGATACGCTTGCGCGCTGGGGGGGTGAAGAGTTTTTGGTGTTGTTGCCGCATACTGATAAAATAACGGCAGTAAATGTTGCCGAAAAAAGTTTGGATGTTGTACAAAAATCCCCAGTGAAATGTTGTGACATAAAAGTGGAAGTGAGTTTTTCTGCTGGGGTGGCTTCTTTTGAAGAATTGGATGACAACTTACCTGTAAAAGAGATATTGGACGTACTTCTTGGCAATGCTGACAAACGTTTGTATCAAGCAAAAGAAGGTGGACGGGCACAAGTGGTGAGTGGTTGACGCATGTTTTGTGATGGCTTACGCTTGAGTGAGCAGTTTGCGCTGAAGGAGAAAGGTTATGAAAACAAAACGTTTGGTATTATTGCTTGGCATGGCAGCACTACTCGCATCTTGTGCAAGCAGTGGGAAACCATTGGTGTATAAACATCCTGAAACGAAAAGTATTGTACTATTACAAGGTGATACCTTGAAGTGTGAACCTTTATTTCGTCAGGCAGGCTTTCGTAAAGTGGAAACGGGGTCTATGGAATAGGGCACAAACCTTCATGGTAACAATCTAAAAGCATGGTAACCAATGCTTGATTTGCTTTAGGCATGGTTTGTTTTGATAATTCAGATAATGGACACCACATATATGCGCTTTCTGCATGTAGTGTGGTGTCTTTTTTTATGTTTTTTGCTGTTCGGCAAAAGAAGAAGTAAAAAGCAAGGTTGCGGTCATCATAAACATGGCTGTGTTTCCCAATATGTCGCCACAGCCTACCTTTAAGACCTGTTTCTTCCTTAAGCTCGCGTATTGATGCATCTAAAGGTGTTTCTGAAGCTTTGATTTTTCCGCCAGGGAAAGACCAAACATCAGGGCAATGCACATCAGGCTTTCGTTTTAAGAGTAAAACATCATCATTTTCGTTCAACACGGCAATAAGGGTGATTAAAGCATCAATTTTTTCTGGCATAATTTTTCTTTTCTACTTCCCTTTTGTTGATTGTCGGTGTTTGGCGTATAGTTTGCGGCAAACACTATACGATTAAGAATCATAACGGGTAATTCATCATGGCAAAGCAAAAATTACAAAGTATTCGCGGCATTCACGATGGTTTACCAGCACAAGTGAGTAAATGGCGATACATTGAAGAGGTGGCTAGAGATATATTTTCATCGTATGCTTTTGCTGAAGTACGTTTGCCTATTTTAGAACCAACGGCCTTGTTTGTACGCTCGGTGGGCGAAAAAACCGATATTGTATCCAAAGAAATGTATGCGTTTACTGACCAAGGTGGGGACAATATTTGTTTGCGCCCAGAAGGCACGGCAGGTGCAGTGCGCGCTTATTTGCAAGCAGGTCTAACAAGAGCTGGCGCACAACGCTGGTTTTATATGGGTCCTATGTTTCGCAGAGAACGTCCGCAAAAAGGACGATTACGTCAATTCCAGCAAATTGGTGCGGAATTTTTTGGTGCATCAGCCGCTGTTGAAGATGCGGAAGTGTTGGCAATGGCGCAGCGTTTCCTCGATACATTGGGCATTGAACAAACACGTCTTGAAATTAACTCCTTGGGTTGCACAACATGCCGCCCTTCATACCGCGAAGCTTTGCTGACATTTTTGCAGCGTAAAAAAGATGCTTTGTGTGAAACATGCCATGAACGTATGGACAGCAACCCCTTGCGGGTGCTTGATTGCAAAGTGAAAACCTGCCAAGCAGCGCTGACGGATGCACCTGAAATGGTCAACCATTTGTGCGAAGTTTGTGAAACCCATTTTTCAGGTCTTCAATCAGGTTTAAAAGCATTAAACGTGAAATACACCATCAATCCGCGCATTGTTCGTGGTTTGGATTATTATAATCGCACAGCATTTGAGTTCATCACAGACCAGCTGGGCGCACAAGGCACGGTATTGGCGGGTGGGCGTTATGATGGTTTGGTTGAATCTTTGGGGGGGCCTGCCACACCTGCCATTGGTTTTGCCGCCGGCATGGAACGTTTGGAAATGTTGCTGCCTGATAGAGAAGCCAATCAACCTGATGTTGCTGTGGTGGCGTTGGGTGATGCGGTATCGGGATATGCCTTGCAACAAGCAACGAAACTTCGTGAAGCAGGTTTGTCGGTGGTTCATTGCGGTGGTGGAAGTGCCAAACGCCAATTTAAAATGGCAGACCGTGAAGGTGCAAAGTTTGTGGTTACCATTGGCGAAGATGAGATGAAAGCGGGTAAACTTATGTTGAAAAATCTAAGTACAGGTGAGCAGCAACAGTTAACATTTGATGCCATCATTCAAGAGATATCTTAGCATCATCTTACGTTCATCTTCTCTTGAATATGCTTTGCCCTCGGCTTATATGATATACATAACATTATTCGTGGGGTAAGCATGGACGCAAAGCAAGTTTTTTCAGCACTGCAGGGCAGCATTGAACAACAGATTATCGGGCAATCGCATTTGACCAATCGACTGCTGATTGCTTTGCTTGCCGATGGACATTTATTGGTGGAAGGTGCACCAGGGTTAGCCAAAACGCGAGCGATTCATGTACTTTCCGAACATATTGAGGGTGATTTTCATCGGGTACAATTTACTCCTGACTTGTTGCCATCTGATTTGACTGGTGTGGAAGTCTATCGCCCACAAGATGGAAGCTTTCATTTTCAAAAAGGACCCTTATTTCACAATCTTGTGCTTGCTGATGAAATCAATCGTGCCCCTGCCAAAGTGCAAGCGGCATTGTTGGAAGCTATGGCAGAACGACAAATTACAGTGGGGCGTACGAGTTATCCATTGCCCGATTTGTTTTTGGTGATGGCAACGCAAAATCCTATCGAGCAAGAGGGAACATACCCGCTGCCAGAAGCCCAACTTGACCGTTTTTTATTGCATGTAACCATTGATTATCCAGATGCAGCATCTGAGCAAAAGATTTTGCAGTTATCTCGTGCTGAAGCCAGTGAAAAACCGAAAAAACCTGAAGTGTTGCTAAATCAAGACACCCTTTTTCAAGCGCGTAGAGAAGCATTAAACATTCATGTTGCGCCACAGCTTGAGACTTATATCGTACAATTGATGATGGCAACCCGAGCCAATCATACGCAAGTCGGTGTGGTTAAACATTTGCAATATGGTGCAAGCCCTAGGGCAACCATTGCGCTGGATAGATGTGCTAGAGCACATGCTTGGTTGGATGGGCGAGATTTTGTTGCCCCTGAAGACATTCAAAGCATGGCATTGGATGTATTGCGTCATCGCTTGTTGCTGAATTATGAAGCTGAGGCATCAGGTTTGACCACGGATGATGTAATTCATCAGTTGATTGCAGAAGTTGCTGTTCCTTAATCAAGGAATCGCCGAATAAATCATGTCTGCCACCCATATTAAATTATCTGAACTGATTGCCATGCAGCATCAAGCTGCATCATGGGCAGTGCGGCGCAAATATATTCGCGCAGCCATGAGCGGTGCGCATGTGTCTCGCTTACGTGGGCGAGGCATGGAGTTTGATGAAGTGCGTGTGTATCAGCCCGGTGATGATGTGGGTAGCATTGATTGGAAGGTGACAGCACGCAAAGGTGTGACTCATGTAAAGTTGTATCGAGAAGAGCGGGAACGCCCCGTGTTGGTGTGTTTGGACTATCGCAACAGTATGTTTTTTGCGACCCAAGGCGCATTAAAATCGGTGGTGGCAACACAGGCGGCGGCATTGTTGGCATGGCATGGTATTGGGCATGGTGACCGCTTAGGAGGGATGATTTTTTCAGGTGAGTCGCATGCTGAAATCAAACCCATGCGTGGTAAGCGAGGTGTGTTGGCATTGTTACATCAATGTAGCCAACATCCTGCTTGGCAACATAGAACACAAACGGCGATTCAAGCCGCTTTGGATGCGCTGACGCGTAAGCTGCGTTATACCAGTAAACACGGTAGTCTGATTTATATCTTGAGTGATTTTCGTGGGTTAAATAAGCAAGCCATTGCCGATTTAGTACAATTGGCAAGGCATAATGATGTGGTGCTGATTTCTGTGGTGGATCCATTGGAGCAAAGCTTTCCCAAGTCGGGTACATATCCTGTGTTTGACGGCAAACAGTATTTTCAGATTCAAGCCACACCGCAGCTTCGCCAGCAATGGCAAGCAAGTTTTGAAGCCCATCAAGCCAAGTTGGATGAATTGCAAACCCAATATGGTATCACACATATCACACTGCACACCGATGATGCTATCGCTGATACGCTTGCGCAAAGGCTGCGACTACGATGAACCAAGACCCGTTGCAGCAACTTAAAGATATTCATTTACCTGCGCCTAGCCCTTGGTGGGACTGGGCAATCGGTTGGTGGATACTGCTGGCACTTGCAGTGGCAGCGTTATGGTTTGTGATGCCCAAGTTATGGCGCAAGTGGCAAACATGGCGTAAGCAACGCATGCTCCAACATACCATACATACTGAGTACCAACGCATTTGTGATGCCTATGCAAGACATCAACAAACACAACAATTGGCGGCGGACATCAATACATTGCTACGTCGAGTGGCACTAACGGTTTTCCCCAAGCAGTCAGTTGCAGGTTTGATTGGTGAAGATTGGCTTAAATTCTTAGATCAAGTTTGGCAAGACAAAGCTACATCTTCATTTTCTGAGCAACCGTTTGCGGATATGTTGTTGCATGGCGCATATCAACCCGATGGGGTGATGAGTGAGCAGCAAGCTCAAGCTTTGTGTGACTTGGTTCAAGCATGGCTTAAGGAAGTTCTGAACAAGTCATGAACGTATATATTGTATCCAGTACACCCAAACTCTGCGTTGTGAGTTTGAGCAATAGCCTTGCTATTCCATGCAACTCACGCCTTGATTTTGTATGCCCTGAAATACAATCTACTGCATCCAGACTTATTCAGAACTTCCCTAAGGCGGTCAAACATCATGTTTGAGTTTGTATGGTGGTGGATGTTATTGCTTTTGCCCTTGCCTTGGCTGGTGCAACGATGGTTTGCGGCAAAGCAAGAAGATGAGGTGGTGCAAGCGGGTTTATTTGTACCCTTTGCCGATGACTTAAAAGCGATAAGTCAAAGCCAAACCAGCCATCATCAACATCGTAAGTATAGATTTCTTTTGTGGCTGGCATGGTTGTTTTTGCTGTTGGCAGTGGCGCGTCCGCAATGGTTGGGCGAACCTGTGGAGTTGTCACGAAGCGGTAGAGATTTGATGTTGGCGATTGATTTGTCGGGCAGTATGCAAACCCAAGATTTTGAGCTTTCGGGGCAGTCTGTGGACAGATTGACCGCCACCAAAGTCATCGCCAGCGACTTTATAACACGGCGAGAAGGCGATCGTGTGGGGCTGATTTTGTTTGGTGCCCAAGCATACTTACAAACGCCACTGACGTTTGACCGCAAAACAGTGAATCAATTTTTAAGTGAAGCAGCCATTGGTTTAGCGGGCAAAGAAACCGCGATTGGTGATGCTATTGGTCTGGCAGTCAAACGCTTGCAGCATGTAAAAAATGCATCGGATTTGGTATTGATTTTACTCACCGATGGGGTGAATACCGCAGGCGCACTCAAGCCTGAAGAAGCGGTGAAATTGGCAAAGAAAATAGACTTACGCATTTATACTATTGGCATGGGTGCAGATAGAATGGCTGTGCGCTCATTTTTTGGCACACAAATGGTGAATCCTTCTGCCGATTTGGATGAAGCCATGCTACAAAACATTGCTGATGAGACGGGTGGCAAATATTTCAGAGCCAAGGATACGCAAGGTTTGCAGCAGATTTATAGCCTCATTGATAAGTTGGAACCTGTGGCTAGGGATAGCAAAACATTCCGCCCTGTGCGTGTATTGTTGATGTATCCACTGCTCATAAGTTTTGTTTTGTTGTTGCTTATACTTGGTTTAAGGAAGTGGGGGTAATGATGGATTTTCTTCATAATTTTCATTTTTTGCGCCCTTGGATGTGGTTGTTGCTGATTCCTGCTTTGGCATTGTTGTATGCTCGCAATCAACAAGCTGGTATGGGGGCATGGCAAAAGCTGGTTGCCCCTGAGCTGTTGGCATATTTGCAGGTAGGGCAAGCTCGCGCAGCATCCAAATCAAACATTTTGGGTTTAGCCATGCTGCTTATCTTGATGGTAGGGGCATTGGCAGGGCCTGTATGGCAAAAGCTGCCACAGCCGATTTACAGCCAAGACTCTGCCTTGGTGGTGCTGTTGGACTTATCCGCATCCATGAACGCACAAGACATCAAACCCGACCGCTTAACCCGCGCCAAACAAAAGCTGACCGACCTTTTGCATCAGCGCAAAGAAGGGCAAACGGCATTGGTGGTGTTTGCAGGTTCAGCCTTTGTGGTAACACCACTCACCGATGATAACGCAACGATTTTATCCCAGCTTCAAGGTTTGACCACGGATATTATGCCTGTGCAAGGTGGCGATATAGATGCAGGGCTTGTCAAAGCCAAGCAGATGTTTGTGCAAGCATCCATGCAGCGTGGCAATATTTTGCTGCTTACTGACTCGGATATTTATTCTGAGTCTATGGTTAAGCAAGTCACGCAAGCAGGGTTTCATATCCATGTGATTGGCGTAGGCACACTCGATGGCGCACCCATTCCGCAAGCTGGCGGGGGCTTTATCAGCGATGCTTCGGGGCGCATGGTGATTGCCAAGTTGGATGAACAACGCTTGCAACATTTGGCATTGCTTGGACAGGGTGCATACCATCGCTTAAGCATTGATGATTCGGATATCACCATGTTGACACAACCTTCTGTGCAAGAGCGCCTTCAAGCCAGCAAACCACAAACGGATGCCAGGTTTGATGTTTGGCAAGAAGAAGGGCATTGGTTATTGCTCTTGGTGATACCTTTGTTGGTATTGATGTTTCGCCGTGGTGCGCTGTTGATGCTGTGTTTTATGCTTTGGCAGCCTGCTCCGTCAGATGCTGGTGTGTGGCAAGATTTATGGCAAACACCTGACCAACAAGCGCAAGCTTTGATGCAGCAAAAGGATTATGCCAAAGCGTATCAAACCTTTGAAAATCCAGCATGGAAAGCTGCGGCTGCATACCGTAATCAGGATTACCAAGCGGCAGTTGCTGCATTTAAGCAAATGAAACAGCCACAAGCCGATGATTGGTATAATTATGGCAATGCCTTGGCGCGCGTGGGTAAGTTGGATGAAGCCATTGCCGCATATCAACAAACCTTAAAACTTAACCCCAATCATGCCGATGCCCAAGCCAATAAAACACTGGTTGAGAAACTGAAAGAACAACAAGAACAGCAGCAAGATAAGGACGAAGATAAGAAACAAGACAGCGAAAAACAGGGTGACTCAAAGCAAGGTGATGGTGGTCAATCTCAGAAGAAGCAACAAGAACAAAAGGATAAAAGTCAGCAAGGCAAGACTGAGGAACAACAACAAGCACAGCAAGGTCAGCAGGGAAAACAGGGGCAAGACCAACAACAAGCACAGCAGCAGTCTAGTAATAGCAAGAACAACCAAGACAAAGAAGGTAAACCAACCAAGGCTGCACAGATGAATCAAGACCAAGGTGATGCCAAAGAAAAAGATAAGCAGGCGCAAGCCTTAGTATCGGATGAGCAGCCTAAAAGTGAGGCGCAGCAGGCATTTGAGCAAACCTTGCGTCGTGTGCCCGATGACCCGTCAGGGTTGCTGCGGCGTAAATTCTTATATCAATATCAGCGGCAAGCAGGACAAGTGCCGCAGCGAGGTCAGGCATGGTAAAATGGTATGTGAGTTTGATGTTGGCGTTGTTTGCTGCTGTGCAAACGGCATCTGCCGAGGTGAGCGCAGAGCTGAATCAATATATTGTGCCTTATGGTGAGTCGGTGCAGTTGACCATTACAGTCGTGGGCGATGCCGGTGGTGAGCCAGATATAACGCCCTTAAAACAAGACTTTGATATTTTGGGGCAAAGCCAGAGCAGCAATTACAGCTTTATCAATGGCAGCATGAAGAGCAGTAAAACATGGACGTATGGTTTGATGCCTAAGCGAGAGGGCATGGTGCAAGTGCCTGGGATTCAAGTGGGTCAAGCCAAAACGCATGCCCTGATGTTGAAGGTGATAAGCGCGCAAAGCCAACCCAAGTCAGCGCGTAAAATTTGGTTGGAATCCTCTTTGTCCGACCACGATATATGGGTGCAAGCGCAAACGGTGTTAACCATTAAATTGATACGGGCTGTGAACTTGTCGCAAGCGGATTTGAGTGAGCCTGATATTCCTGATGCTATTGTGCAGCGCATGGGGGATGACCACAATTATGAAGCTGTGGTGGATGGGCGAAGGGTGATTATCAATGAGCGAAAATATGCCGTTTTTCCACAAAAAGCAGGCGATATCACCATTCCTGCGGTGCAGATGGATGGGGTGATAAGCAATGGTCGAAGTATGTTTAGTCAAGGGCGTTCGATTCGTTTGCGTAGTGAGCCGCTGACCCTGCACGTGCAACCCAAACCCAATACATGGAAGGGTGGGCTGTGGCTGCCTGCCAAATCGCTGGCCCTACAAGAGCAATGGCTGGATGATCCTGTACCCACTTATCGGGTGGGTGAGCCATTTACGCGGGTGATTGAATTGCAGGCAGAAGGTTTGACGGCAGCGCAGTTGCCAAGCTTGTTGCAAGATAAATCGGTGCAAGGGTTTAAGCTTTACCCCGATAAACCAGAGTTGGATATGCAGGTGAAAGATGGGAATATATTGGGTATTCGTCGTGAAAAAGTTGCCATGATGCCAACCCAAGCAGGTAAACTATGGCTGCCAGAAATTCGGGTGGCATGGTGGAACACCCAAACCCAGAGTATTCAACATGTCATCATTGCAGGGCGTGAGATAGAGGTATTACCTGCGGTGGGGCAACAAGGGAAAGGCGTAGCAGCGCAACCACCTGCTGCGACACCAGCACAAAATAATGTGCCTGAAACTTCGGTGGAAGAAGTGCCACAGCAAGTTCAAGCCCAGCCATCAAGCTTTTGGCAATGGGTTGCTTGGGGGTTGGCGGGATTATGGCTTGTCACGTTAGGCTTGTGGTGGGCATCAACACGCAAACGAGCTGCAAGCAAACAGCAAGTCAGTGAGCCAGATGTTTCCATTAAACTTTCCAGTGTAGAAAAAGCACTCAAACAAGCATGTCAGGGTGATGATGCGAAACAAGCAATGAAGCTGTTGCCAGCATGGGGTGCTGCATACTTTAAGGATGAGAACATCCAATATTTGGCGAAACTCAAGGGGCAGTCGCAAGCCTTGGATGCTGCTATTGCAGACTTGGAAAGACACTTGTATGCCGCATCAGCATCGAGTGTATGGTCTGGGCAACAACTATGGGATGCGATTGCATCATTGTTGCATGGTGAGGCAAAAAACAATAAGCAGAAGCATAGCCTTCCTGACTTATATCCCAGTTAATCAGGAGACATGATGCCGCAATCTTTGCAAGCTTTACAACAGTGTATCAGCGATAAATATACTCAGGTTCGAGTGTCTGAATATGGTCTAAATATCTTGGACATCAATACAAAGCTTTGCTCGGCAAGCATGGCATTGCAAGGCGCACACGTGATGACGTGGCAGCCCAAAGGTGAAGCGCCTGTTTTGTGGTTATCGCCTGATGCCAAGCTGGAGAAGGGTAAGTCCATTCGTGGCGGTATTCCGATTTGTTGGCCGTGGTTTGGCGACCATGAAACAGAATCTACATACGCAGCCCATGGTTTTGCGCGCACCGCAGACTGGGAGCTGATAAGCACGGCTGAATTATCAGGTGGTGAGATAGAAGTGGTGATGCATTTATCCGACACACGAACACCACAATGGGCTTACGATACACCAGCGGAAATCAAGGTGGTTTTTGGTCATCGCTTAACGATAACTTTAACCACAACCAATCAAAGCAAATCATCGATTCAACTTAGCGAAGCCCTGCACACGTATTTTCAAATACAAGACGTGCGAGACATTGAAATTCACGGCTTGGATGGCTGTGAATGCTTGGATAAATTACAAGCTTATCAGCGTCAAACTCAGCAAGGTACGGTTCAATTTAGCGGAGAAGTGGACAGGATTTATATCCATCAAACGCAAGATATTATGATTCAGGATAAAGCCTTGCAGCGAAGCATTCGCATTACCAAGCAAGGCAGCCAATCCAGCATTGTATGGAATCCTTGGTTAGACAAATGCAAAGCCATGGGTGATTTGGGCGGCGACAACGCATTCCTCAATATGGTATGTGTGGAAAGTGGCAATGCAGCAGAGAATACAGTTGCGCTTGAAGCAGGTGAGGCACACCGAGTATCTGTGACTTACAGTATCGCCTAAAAAATATCTGTGATTGCCGCCTAACGCTAGGGCAATCGCATTAACACAATCTGGAAGCGCGACTTTAGTCGCGCAAGCATTGCCTCGGGCGCGACTAAAGTCACACTTCCAATGACTGCAATGGTATCGTAATGCAAATGCCCTATGCCTAACCCCTTGATTTATTGACACCTATCTTTGGCAAAGCCTATAGTATGGAAGTGCTTCGATATGACAGCCGAGTTGAAGAACTGGGTATTTGAATGGATTGGCAGGTCATCGCGTTCAATGGGCGAGAATGATTCACAGTCTAAGCATATCATGGGTGCCGTGGGTGCTGCGACACGTTCTGCTGAAAGTTCGGCAGGTGCAGGTGCTAGGGGTAGTGCGGATCCGAATAAGGGTAATAAGAGTGGGAAAGACCCTACGCCAAAGGGTGGCGGTCAGGATCAGGGTATTAGCGCACAAGTTAAACAGGTGCATAAGTAAAAGGAGATTGGTATGAGTCATTTTCAACTGGGCATGGATATTGGTGACGCACACGCTAGGCGGAAGCAACGAAACTATGATAATAATGAGATTGATAAGGCAAACGCTGTTATTGAGAGGTGTGCAGTTAGGCTTGAAAAATCCGAACCCCTAGCAGAAGACTATAAAGCATGGTTAGAAAGCAAGAAGTCAGACGGCCCTGATCAGTTTTTTTCGAAATCTACGCTGAAATGCGTCCAGACTTGCGCGATGCCTCAAAGACTAGCCTTGAGCAAAAGCGGGTGTTTAACTTACACTTGATTGCATGGGCTGAATGGTGGGTTGAGTCTGTACGAGGCTCTGACTTGGTTGCCAAAGAGAAGGCACCTAAGCTTAGGGGTTTATCTGAAATGATGAATGACCCTAACTTTAATGCACCAGCGGCATCCAAGGCGTTGGCAGACATTGCAAAGGCTTTAGTTATCAGAAGGGCTTAGTGACCCGCGTAAGTGGGTGAAGAGGCGCGTTGATGGCATGTGGTCAGATGCGGAATGGCAGAAGAATAACCCTGCCGTGCCTGTGATGGCATCCCTTCGTCCGCATATGCCTGCGATGGAAAAGCGTATTAAAGACGGTGATTTTGAGAATCCATTAGATTTTAACCTTTATGGCATTAAAGATATGATGATGGAGTGATGGGTGTATATCCTTGGCTAGTTTGAAAGGGTGTCTTTTTTAACAAGCCGTTTACTTAACGTGTTGAAACTGACTGTGTATAACTAATAAGTCTAAAATGATTTCAAATACTTACACTCATTTTAGACTTGGGGAAATATTTAGTTCCAAGCTTCTTTGAGCTAAGTGACTGTTTTCATTATGGGTAATTACATACAAGGTATGCTTTTCAACTCAACAAGTAAACGGCTTGCTTTTTTAAGGCACCTTTTTTGTTTCAAGAGATTGAGGGGTCGTGAGACTGAGAGGTCGGGTCTTGCTTTGCGCATTTAGCATTGTTTAGACTAAATATATTCTATTTGCATATAAGACCTTTTAAGGTCTATATTTACTTTAGACCTTAATCGTTCTAAGGTTTGTCTTGAGGTGAAGATATGGCATACAAAATTTCTACAGCAACCCAGCTCTCCGATATACTTAAGAGCAAGCGAAAAAGCCTTGGCTTGACCCAAGAAAAAATGGGCAAAAAGCTTGGTGTATCTCAGCGAGTATATGCTAGAAATGAGGCGCACCCTGAGAAAGTGAATTTTGGGCGTATTGTGGATATTCTTGCTGAATTGGATATGGACTTGATTGTGCGTGAGCGTCATACAGACGGTGATGACATCGCAACCGATACAGAATCATGGTAATACAACGCAAAACGCAAAACCGACAAGCCTTGAATGTATGGATGAATGGTGTGTTGGTGGGCACTTGGCTGGTTTCCAAAAACAAACCACAGCAATTTCAATATGCAGAATCATGGCTGACCCATCCATCTCGGCGGGTGTTATCTTTATCTATGCCCTTTAAACCTGGTAACTCAGCTTTCACGGGTGATGTGGTTGAACATTATTTTGATAATTTATTGCCAGACAGCGAAGCCATTCGTCAAAGGATTCAACAGAAGTTTACGACCAAAGATAGGTCTCCTTTTGCACTGCTTGCAGAGATTGGGCGTGATTGTGTGGGAGCCATCCAACTGCTTCCAGCGGGTGAAGAGCCTACAGGCTGGAATCGTATCCAAGTGACCCCGCTTTCTGAAAAGGAAGTTGAAAAGCAGCTTCATGCCGTTGTTCATAAGCCTATGGGTTCTGACAGCCATGATGATTTTCGTATTTCTATTGCGGGTGCTCAAGAAAAAACGGCGCTGACTTGGCATAACAATCAATGGTGCTTGCCTTTGGGGGCGACCCCCACAACACATATATTTAAGCTACCACTTGGTTTGGTGGGCAATATGCGTGCGGATATGAGCACATCCGTTGAAAATGAATGGCTATGCTCAAAAATTATGAATGCTTATGATATACCTATTGCCTCATCTGAGATAGCTCAATTTGGTGATAGCAAAGTATTGGTGGTGGAACGCTTTGATCGCAAGCTTGCTGGGGATGGTCAATACTGGTTACGCTTGCCGCAAGAGGATATGTGTCAGGCATTAGGGAAACCACCATCGCTGAAGTATGAGGCAGACGGTGGTCCTGGTATGGTTGATATACTGAAGCTGTTGCGCGGCTCGTGGTTGTCCAAGCAAGACAGGGTTCATTTCTTTAAAGCACAGGTTCTTTTCTGGATGCTTGCGGCAACGGATGGTCATGCCAAAAACTTTAGCTTTTTTCATGAGAAGGATGGGATGTATCGCATGACACCCATTTACGATGTGTTGTCGGCTTGGCCAATCATGGGCGAAGGCTCTGGTCGCTTGAGTTGGCATGATGCAAAGTTGGCCATGGCGTTTCGCACTAAAAACAAGCATTACAAACTGAAAGATGTTTCACCGAGACATTTTTTTGATGTTGCAGATAAAGTTGGCTTGGGTGATGAAGTGGGTGAAATGATTGACGAGATTTTAGTGACAACGCCTAAGGTGTTGGCAGGTGTGGAAGCAATGTTGCCAGTAAGTTTTCCGCAACCAGTAGCAGAGTCCATATTCAAAGGTTTAGCAGAATCAGCAGACAATATTCGGGCGTATATGACAGTACGTTAAACGTGTTTATTTTCCTTGGGATATTCCCAAACGGTAATGAATTTATTGCTTATCCATGGTTTCATGCTTAGAGCTACCGTACGGGAATATTCAAACAACTGAGAAGTTGGGTGGTTTGGTGCGTGCGTGCCGAAAAGAGCAGCAAGTAATGCAAGCTGAACTTGCAGCACTTAGCAGCGTGAGTATGCGCTTTATTTCTGATTTAGAGAATGGAAAACAAGCCATAGAACTGGGTAAAACACTACACGTACTTCAATGTTTAGGCTTGGATACTGCTGTTACCCCTCACAACTAGGAAAAGAAACACCAAGCAAGCACACTAACCACCAAAGATAAGCAGCCATGAGTATGTCATTGCAGGTATATTTGATGGAAACACATGTGTGTTTTACGCTTGAATCAAAAGAACCCTTTTTCCTGAATAATTCATTTCTTTGATTTTTTTGCATCTTTAGTTTACAGATACTATCTGTGGTCGGCGAAATATGCCGATAATAGAGTTATATGCAAACTAAGGATGTCAATCAGCATATCGAATTTTTGAACGTAAAGAGTCATCACTTGTAAGCTTTAGCCCTTCTTCATGGCTATACTCCCCAATCAATGTTGAGTATATCTATGGTGATAGCACTTCAGGTGAGCTACTTTCAGTCAGTAACCATTGGGAGGATGAAAGCCTATCCAACTACCTAAGTAGTATTCAAGCCCCCATACAATCATGGGAAACACTTGAGAAAAGGATGCAGCAAGAATGCAAACACCTTACTTTCACAGGGGATGCATTTAGTCCATTGCAGCCTCAGCCTTTTGTGTCGGGAGCATGTACTAGGATTGTAGTTCTTCTAAAAGTTCTGGACGAATATGCCCAATGTTTTGATAAGGCAGGTAAAAGAACGAATAAGGGTGATAAAGCGTGTTTTTCAGACTCATCATCTGATGAAAAAGTAAAGTTCAAGAATGAGTTGTCCTTCACTTTACCCAATGGAAGTAAAGAGCTTTGTCCTTTGCATGGTAAAGTTAAAATACCTCAATTAAGAATTCATTTTGCTTGGCCAGAGCAAAAAGGTGCAAATATTAATATTGTGTATATTGGTCCGAAGATTACCAAAAGATAATATGAGAGAGCTGCCAGGTCAGGTATTGCTTTTCGCATTGATGTGAATGTTTGGGCTGGCATTTTCTCTTAAATTCTTGCTTTATAAATTCAGAAGAAGTACCTTATTTTTCTGAAAAAATATTTTGGTGATAATCATGCAAAGCATTGAAGATAAAATAGTTTCAAGAATATATGGTCGCGGAAGGGGTTGGTCATTTAGCCCGAATGATTTCGCGGGTGACTTCTCACGCACAAATATTGATAAAGCACTTTCAAAGCTTACGAAGCAAGGAACAATCCGCCGCATTTATCGTGGGATTTATGATTACCCTAAATACAGCGAACTACTCAAACAAAACCTTAGCCCTGATTATGATCAGGTAGCCCAAGCATTTGCACGTAAGTTTAACTGGCGCATTCAACCTACAGGTGATGCGGCTTTAAACTTATTAGGGCTTTCCACGCAGGTTCCCGGTCGTGCTATATATTTATCGGATGGACCTAGCCGTAGTTATGCAATTTTAGATACATTTACCTTAGAGTTTAAAAAGTCAGCTTTGAAAGAAATCGGTTTTAAAACCCGTGAAAGTGGGTTGGTTGTGCAAGCATTGAAAGCTTTGGGTAAGGAGCGTATTGATGAGCATGTTATCACTACTTTAAAAGAGCGTCTTGATGCCAAGGTGCGTAAGAAGGTGCTTAAAGAGACGGTCACTGCAACAGGCTGGATTTACGATGCTATCAAACGCATCTGCAAGGAAGGAAGCTGATGGATAAGGTTGCCCTGCTTTCGCTTGAAGAGCGTAAAGAGCTGTTTTCTGAAACGGCTGCTCAGAAGAATATGTCGGCTGCTGTAGTTGAGAAAGATTTCTGGGTGTGTTGGTCGCTTTCTAAAATATTTGCACATGATGAGCTTGCAAAGCAATTGATGTTTAAGGGTGGCACGAGTTTATCCAAAGTGTTTCACTTGATTGAACGCTTTTCTGAAGATATTGATTTGATTCTTGATTGGCGAATTGTATCGGGTGAAGACCCCAATGATGAACGCTCAAAATCTAAGCAGGACAAGTTTAATAAAGCCACCAACAAAAATACTCAGGTTTATATTGCAGGTGATTTGTTAACAATGGTGAGGAGTGTAATTTCACCAGTATGCTCATGTGTTATCGCTGAGGATGATTCGCATGTCATCAATATTCAATACCCTGCCGCATTTTCTGATGAATATCTTAGACCTGAAATAAGGTTAGAAATTGGGCCATTGGCATCTTGGTTTCCATCGGATAAATATACGATTCAACCCTATGCAGCAGAAGTATTTCCTGATGTGTTTGACCACGCAGGTTGCCAAGTTAAAGCAATCAAAGCTGAGCGCACTTTTTGGGAGAAAGTGACGATACTTCATCAAGAAGCACATAGACCTAAAGGTAAGGTTCAGCCTGCGCGTTATTCACGGCATTATTATGATTTGGCAATGATGGCGAACTCTGATGTGAAAGATGAAGCCTTAGCCTCAATGGAGCAGCTTGCAAATGTGGTTGCTTTCAAAATGCGTTTTTATCCCAGTGGTTGGTCGCACTATGAAACTGCTGTGCCTGGTACTTTAAAGCTGATTCCTACTGAGCATGTGCTAAAAACATTGAAAAGTGATTATATTGGCATGCAAAACATGTTCTTTGGTGCTTACCCTCCATTTGATGAGATGATACAAACATTGAAAGGTTTGGAAGATGAAATCAATAATATGTCGTGAAGGGTTGGCTTGTGTTTGAGGAAGGGGAGTAGGTATTATGGGCAAGGCGAACGAATTAACATTTCAGAATGATATGATTAGGCAATTGGTGGCGAATGGTTGGCTGCTCGGCAAGCCTGAAAACTATAATCGTGAGCTTGCCTTGTATGAGGAAGACTTGCTTGGTTTTGTGCAAGATACGCAAGCAGAGCAATGGAAGAAATACTGTAAGCTTTACCCCAATAATCCTGAACAAAAATTCGTAGGACGTGTTGCCCAACAACTGGATAAAGCTGACCCCAATGCAGCCCATAAAGAAATACGAACCTTTGGCACGCTTGGCGTACTTCGCCACCCCATCAAAGATAGAGGCACGCGCTTTAACCTTTGCCAGTTCAAACCTGAACATGATTTAAACCCTGATACTTTAGCGCGATATGAGAAAAACCGATTAAGAGTTGTGCCAGAGCTTGTATATTCACCTTGGGCAACGGATGAATACGAGGCTGAAACGGGTGCAAGAGCTAAGAAATGACGCATTGATTTGGTGTTGTTTGTGAATGGCTTGCCCGTTGCCACTTTAGAGCTTAAATCTGAATTTAAACAAGCAGTGCAAAACGCCATTAACCAGTATAAAACAACGCGACCACCCATTGTGTAGTGGTCTAGTGATTGTATAGGATTAGAAAAGGGTAATAATCCAAACTTAGGAGATTACCCATGAGTCAGAGGAAACGAACGACATATACGCAGGAATTCAAGCGAGAAGCAGTTGATTTAATACTTGAGCAAGGCTATTCGATAGCCGAAGCCTCTCGCAACCTTGGTATTAACTACAACATGTTGAGTCGCTGGAAGATTGAACGGGAAAAGAACGGAGAACATGCCTTTCCCAGCAAAGGTCATATGACACCCGAACAAGCTGAACTTGCTCGATTAAAAGCAGATAACAAACGCTTACGTATGGAGCGTGACATCCTAAAAAAAGCCACGGCCTTCTTTGCCAAGGAAATGAAGTGAAGTACTGCTGTGGTTAGAGAAAGTTAAGTGAGGCACTCTTAGGAGTGTCTTTTTTTGTGGCAATTAAATTACGAGTTATAAGCTGATGAAGTTATGCGCGTTGGCACAGATATGACACATATGGAAGCATAAAAAAAGGGGCTACTTTCGTAACCCCTTGTTTTATATGGTGCGCCCACTTGGACTCGAACCAAGGGCCCACGGATTAAAAGTCCGCTACTCTACCAACTGAGCTATAGGCGCATTGTCTTTCAACGCGGCGAAGTATGGTGTTCAAATTCGCGCTGTCAAACATAAAAATTCGACTAGGAGTTTTGCTCTCTTTTAATGGCGCGATAACCAATATCTTTGCGGTAGAAACCACCTTGCCAGTCAAGGTTTTCTAAGGCTTTGTAGACTGTTTGTTGGGCTTCTTGCACGGTGTTGCCTAAAGCTGTTACGCCAAGCACACGACCACCACTATTGATGATAGAACCATTTTGTTCGGCAGTGCCTGCATGGAACACGGTTGTGCCTGCGGTTTCAACGGCATCAAGCCCGCCGATAACTTGTCCTGTTTCGAAGTTTGCGGGGTAGCCGTCTGAGGAGACAACGACGCACAATGCTTTTTTATCGTCCCATTCAAGCTTCACACCGCCTAAACGTGATTCCGCAGCAGCAAGCAAGACTTCACCCAAATCAGATTTAAGGCGGCTCATCAATGGCTGACATTCAGGGTCACCAAAACGCACGTTAAACTCTAAGGTTTTGATGCCTTTGTCCGTTAACATCACACCAGCATACAAAGTTCCGATAAAATTGGCACCGCGTGTTTTAAGGGCGGCAATAATGGGTTTGGCAATGGTGTTTAATACTTCTTGCTCGACTTCGCTTGTGACGCACGGTGCAGGGCTGTATGCGCCCATGCCGCCTGTGTTAGGGCCTTGGTCGCCATCCAATAAGGCTTTGTGGTCTTGGGATGATGCCAAGGGTAAAATCGTATCACCTGACACGATGAATAAACATGAGGCTTCTTCACCCTCTAAAAATTCTTCAATCACTACTTGCGAACCCGCATCACCAAAGCTGTTGCCAGACAGCATATCATTGCTTGCTTCAATGGCTTCTTCTTCGGTTTGGGCGATAATCACACCTTTACCCGCTGCCAAACCCGATGCTTTAATCACAATAGGTGCGCCGATTTTACGAATGTAAGCGGCAGCTTGCTCAGGGTCGGTATGGGTTTCAAAAAATGCGGTGGGAACACCCGCTTCATCCATCAAAGCTTTGGAGAATGACTTACTGCCTTCCAACTCTGCGGCAGCTTGGTCGGGACCATATACAGCAAAACCTTCAGCACGAAGTTTATCAGCCAAACCTAAAACCAAAGGCACTTCAGGGCCAACAACAATAAGTTTTGGTTTTTCTTCACGGGCAAGTTTCATCAAACCATCAATATCTTCTGCACCAATATTGATACAACGTGCTTCACGTTTGATGCCTGGGTTTCCTGGCGCACAAATCACTTCGCTCACAGATTCAGAACGATTGAGTTTCCAACACAATGCGTGTTCGCGTCCGCCGCCGCCAATGACCAATACTTTCATATCTCTTGCTCCTAGATTTAAACCATAGCTACGTCGAATGTACTCATTTACGAGCAGAAAACGCCGCGCTTTCTTCTTGCTCTAGTTTAAATCTAGGGCAAGAGGAGGTTTGTTTACATTTTATATTTGCGTTGCAAGTCGCGTTTGACATCGCGCTCTTTGCTGTCTTGCCGCTTGTCATACAATTTTTTACCGCGTGCTAATCCAATTTCAATTTTGGCATAACCACGTTCATTAAAATAGATTTTGAGGGGAACCAATGTCAGCCCTTTCTCTTTTAATTTACCAATGAGTTTTTCAATTTCTTTTTTGCGCAGTAAAAGTTCTTTGGTGCGCGCAGGGTCAACGGGATTGTTGCGCGATGCAGGTTTGTAAGGGCTGATATGACAACCAATTAACAACAGTTTGTCATTGCGAATCACGCAATGGGCTTCCTTGAGGTTGGCCTGCCCAGCGCGTATGGATTTCACTTCAGGACCAGTTAAAATCATGCCTGCTTCGTAGGTTTCAAGGATGTGGTATTCGTGCCGTGCACGTTTGTTCAAAATTGCCATGAGACGAATGGTATGAATTAAAGGGCTAAAGTCACCAAAGCTTTACTTAAACCGAAAATGATTGGTCCAAGCACGGTCTGAAATACGCCCAACATCAATAAACCAATGATGATAAAAAAGCCATACGGCTCAAGGCGGGAAAGTTGATATGCCCAAGGACCTGGTAGTAAGCCTACGGCAACACGCCCGCCATCTAAGGGTGGTAGAGGAATGAGGTTAAAGATAAACAATACAACGTTGATAAGGATGCTTGCCTGACACATCATCGCCAAAGGCTCAGAAAACCAACGAGAACCATCAGGCATGTGAAATGCAATCCAAAGTATAAGCGTGGATATGAGCGCAAGTGCAAGGTTGGTGAGTGGTCCTGCAAGGGCAACCCATACCATGTCGCGTTTAGGGTTGCGCAACTTATTGAAGTTGATGGGTACAGGTTTAGCGTAACCAAACAAGAAAGGTGCGCCCACAATCAATAAGGCAACGGGGATAAGTATGGTGCCAATGGGATCGATATGGCTGATAGGGTTGAGTGTTAACCTACCCATCCAACGCGCGGTATCATCGCCAAGTTTGTTTGCAACCCAACCGTGGGCGTATTCATGCAAAACAATCGCCAGTAATACGGGCAAAGCCCAAATGCTGATGTTGTGTAAAATTGCGGCAATATCCATGTTATTTTTTAACCTCTTTTAGTGTGGGTAAATGGGCTTTGATGTGTTGAATGACAATATCATGCTCATCATCACGATAAGCAATAGTGGGGTGCACACCCCAAACAGGCTTGGGCCAAGCGATATCATTTTTATAGCGTGCTATATGATGAATATGCAATTGGGGAACCATATTACCAAGGGCTGCAATGTTGATTTTATCTGCTTGAAATGCTTGTTCAATAGCGGTGGCAAGTAAGGAAGATTCTATGATGAGTTGTTGCTGCTCATGGGGTGGCAAGTGATGAATCTCGGAAATATTCTCACGTTGCGGCACCAAGATAAACCAAGGGTATTGGCTATCATTGATAAGCAATAATAAACACAAATCAAATTGCCCGAGTATGAAACAATCTTGTTTAAGTTGGGGGTGTAATATCATAATGCCTCTTGGCTATAATAGAAATGGGCTTGGATGAGGTCGCGTGGTCGACCAATATCAAACCAGTGTCCACGATGAACCATGCCTGTGCAATGTTGTTTTTCAATTTGCTCACGCATGGGCTCAAGCAGTGAGAATTTGGTCTGACTTGGGTATGTTAACAAAGCTTCATCACGCCAAACGGATACACCTGAAAAGGTATAAGGCGTAGGTTGCGCTGTTGAAACCAAACCGTTTTGCAATGAAAAGTCACCTTGGGTATTGTGTTTTGGGTTGGGCACAAGTGCCAAGGCACAGCCTTGTGCAGGGCAGGTTTGTTCGAGGTCTTGTATGTTTGTATGTGCCATAATATCAGTATTGTGAATCAAAACTGTTTCACCAGAGGGTAATAAATCAAGTGCGGTGCGTGCGCCACCACCTGAATCGAGGAGTTGCTCTTCATATGAATAATATATATTGGCATTAAACTTTGCGCCATGACCGATGTACTCTTGAATTTGCCTTGCATGGTGGTGTACATTAATGGCGATGTCGTGGATGCCATTGCTGACCAAATGGCGAATAACACGAGCAATGGCAGGTTCACCTGCGATAAGCATTAAGGCTTTGGGCTTATGTTGGGTAAAGGTTTTCAAACGTGTACCTTTACCTGCAGCAAGTATGATGGCGCGTTGTATTCCAAACATGGCGATATATTGCCGTTTGTAGTGCTGTGCGTCTATGATATCTAGCGAATAAAATTTAGTGCTTGTAATCTTGCAAAGCCTGATTAAAGTGCGGCTCGGTTTTACTGGAGGTTTATCATGGCAAAGCGTTGTGAAATTTGTGATAAAGGCCCTATGAGTGGCAATAATGTGAGTCATGCTCATAATACGACACGTCGTCGTTTTCTACCAAACTTGCATAATGTTCGTGCAGTTGTTGGTAGCAATACGAAGAAAATTCGTGTATGTTCAAGCTGCTTACGTTCAGGTAAAGTTGTAAAAGCAGCATAACCCGCACTTTAAGTTTAAGTCCTATTTAAGAAAGGTGCCAGTTGAAAAGCTGGCACCTTTTTTTATGTGTATTTGTTTTTAGTTTCAGTTTTTTTATGACTAGTTTGGTTGATGTTGTGTCTCCACAACTTAGAGGTATCACTTACGTTGTGTGTTTACGTAATAAAGTGCTTATTTGGTTTGATAAGCAGGAATTTCATACGTTTTGTAGTGTTTTGATCCGCGATCGAATATAAGGATTTTTTTAACTTCTAGGGATGAACTTTTCAGGGTTTAATGCTTGGCTATTGCGGCGTACTTCATAGTGAAGGTGTGGTCCTGTAGAACGCCCAGATGAACCAACACGACCTACCATTTGCCCAGCTTCGACAACATCACCCACAGTAATGGTGATGGCTGACATGTGTCCGTAACGGGTGCGGAAACCATAACCATGTTCAATTTCTACGAGGTAACCATAACCTTTCATCTTGCCTGCATAGACAACAATGCCGCGGCTACCCGCCAATACAGGTGCGCCTAAGCGGTTGGCAATATCAATACCACGGTGCATAGCTTTTTTTCCAGTGAATGGATCCGTACGAATTCCAAAATATGAACTTAACCAGCCACCTTCACTTGGCCATGTGTGTGGGCGCGCATTTTTTTCGTCAATATTATCTTGAAGTATATAATCCACTGCCATGAGTTGTGTGTTGAGCGATGATATTTGTGCATCAATATATTTCACTTGGTCAAACAGTTGGATGTCTGCTGTATGATTTTCATCGGGTATGCGTGGCCCTCCAAAAGCTGGTTGCACATCAAAGTTAAACTCAGATTTTGCCAGTGCTGGGGTTGCTTCAACCAAGCGTTTGCCTAAGGAGTCCAGCCGCGATAGGCGGGCTTGCATTTGCCCTAAAGAGCGCGCGTACACTGACATTTTGTCTTCTTCTTCTTTTAATTGTGTTTCAAAGTCGGACTTTAATTGGGCAAACCGTTGCCGTTCTTTTTGTATGGTTGTTTGTGATAATATGAGATTATCGCGAAGTTTGTAGTTCGAAAAAATACCGTAAATGCCTAGAAAACCGAAAGAAAGCAATAGGAGAGCTGACAAGATTACAAGGCGTAACCTCATCTTGCTTAAACGGTATGTTTTGGTTTGCCCAGTATCAGGCACCAACATGATTGAAAAATGGCTCACAAACACAGTCTCCTATTGGTAAATGTTAGCAGGATTGCGGTTACTAATAAAGACACCTTAGTTCGTCAAGTTTGGCTGTGGCAGAATGCCGCATTTAAAGGCTTATGTATATTGGGTTTGACATGAGGTGAGGTGAGGCATCATGCTTGGCTTTCTATGAGTAAACTATCATCAACACCTACCTATTATATTCGGCGTTCTGCATTCCAATCCATATTGCATCAAGCTTTGACGCAGCAAGAAGGGCAAGCTTTTTTTGGGTTGCTTGGAAGTATAACGGAGCAAACGAACACACTTGATAAAGTGATGGGTTTAACATCAATACAACAAGTGGAAACTGCGCTACAACAGTGGCAAAGCGATGGTATTGTCTGCGTGGGTGTGTTTCTGATGCAGGGCGCGGTATTATGTGATACGATATATAAACATATGCCAAATCCATATGTGCACCTTTCCGTAAAATTGGATGAAAAGGGTAGGTTAGATCTTTTGGCAGACTTGTGTGATCAGACGAAACATAAACAAAGTGTTTTGCCGCTAAGTTTGATTGAAGATGGACAGCAAGTCAGCTATGCATAGGTTCGCCGCATGAGAATCTGTCATATTGGCTTAAATTATAAGACTGCACCTGTTGAACTGCGGGAGCGTTTGGCTGTCCCCGAAGCCGATATTAAAGCTATTTTGCGCTGCAAAATTGCCAATCCTGCGATTCGTGAAGCGGCTTTGTTATCCACATGCAACCGTGTTGAGATGACGTTGGTGACGCATGATCCCGATGCGGCAATTGCAGTTGCCCATGAATGGTTTGCTAAAAAAGCAGGTATGCCTTTGTCAGATGTGATTGAACATTTGTATGCACATACGACAGATGCAGCGATTCGCCACTTATTTTCTGTTGCGTCAGGTTTGGATTCATTGGTTTTGGGTGAACCACAAATTTTGGGTCAGGTTAAAGCGTCTTATGAATTGGCATTAGAAGCCAAAACAGCAGGGCATATTTTGCACCGTTTATACCAATCTACTTTTGCAGCGGCGAAACGCGCGCGAAGTGAAACATCGATTGGTAGGCAAGCTGTGAATATTTCTTCGTGCGCTGTGGAGCTGGCGAAACGTATCTTTGGTGACTTATCAGGAAAAACAGTGTTGTTGGTGGGTGCTGGTGAAATGGCTGAGCTTGCGGCAACACATTTGAAAGCCAATGGTTGTACTGAAATTTTGGTTGCCAACCGAACCCTAGAACGCGCCCGTAAACTGGCGCTTGAATTTGAAGGTCATGCTTTAACCATGGATGAACTTCCGCAATATATGGATAGGGCTGATATTGTGATTTCAGGAACGGGTGCATCGACATATGTGCTTTTGCCTGAAGATGTGAAACCTGCGATGAAAAAACGGGGTGGGCAGCCGATGTTTTTGGTGGATATTGCTGTGCCGCGAGATATTGACCCGCGTATTGCCGATATTGCGGGCGCTTATGTTTATGATATTGATGATTTGCAACAGGTGGTGCAAGGTAATCAAAAGAATAGAGAAAAAGAAGCAGAGCAAGCCAAAGTATTGTTAGAAGAAGAGGCTGTGGCATTTTCCGCATGGTTGAAATCATTGGAATCAGTGCCTTTGATTCGCGGTATTCAGCAGCAAGTTGAAAAAGCGAGGCTTGAAGAAATCGAAAAATCCAAGCGTTATCTCAAAGGTTTAAGTCCTGAGCAAGAAGAAGCAGTAGAGCGTTTGAGCAAAGCATTGATGAAACGCTTTGTGCATCCAACCATGCAAACGCTGAAAACATTGCCCGATGATATTGAAGGTGATTTGTTGATGGGGGCAGCTAGCCGTTTGTTTGCTGCAGAACCCGTGCATGATATAAAGAAAAAAGATAAACCTCGGGAGTCCGATGAACACGCGTCTGGATGAGATTTTAAGAAAAAAGAATGACCTGTCTGTGATGATGGCAGACCCCGAAATCACATCAGACCCCAATAAATACACCAAGATTTCCAAAGAATACTCTGCCATTGAGCCTGTGGCTGATGAAGCGGAACGTTACTTGTCGCTTGAGCAGCAAATCAAAGATAATCAAGAAATGATGGCAGAGGAGGGCTGTGACCCTGAGCTGAAAGATATGGCTCAAATGGAAATCATTGAGCTGAAACAAGAGCTTGAAGCCAGCAAAAAACGCTTGGATACTTTATTATTACCCAAAGACCCCAATGATGACCGCAATGTAATTCTTGAAATCCGTGCAGGTACGGGTGGTGATGAAGCGGCTTTGTTTGCCGCAGATTTATTTCGCATGTATAGCCGTTATGCTGAGCGTAAAGGGTTTAAAGTATCCATTTTGACCAGTAGTGATATTGGTATTGGTGGTTACAAAGAAATCGTGGCGCAAGTGACAGGTACAGATGTGTTTGCTGTGTTCAAGTTTGAATCGGGTGTGCATAGGGTGCAACGTGTACCTGAAACGGAATCGGGTGGTCGTGTTCATACTTCCGCTTGCACAGTGGCGATTTTACCCGAAGCTGAAGAAGTGGAAATCAATATTCGCACGGAAGATTTGCGTATTGATGTGTATCGCGCCTCGGGTGCGGGTGGTCAGCATGTAAACAAAACAGAATCTGCTGTGCGTTTAACCCACCTTCCATCAGGTTTGGTGGTCACCTGCCAAGATCAAGCCAGCCAACATAAAAATAAAGCCCAAGCCATGAAAGTATTGCAAGCAAGGTTGCTCGACAAAGAACAATCCGAAAAAGACTCCGAGCGAGCCGAAGCGCGTAAAGACATGGTGGGTTCTGGCGATAGGTCACAACGCATCCGCACTTACAACTATCCGCAAGGGCGTGTTACCGACCACCGCATCAATCTCACACTGTATAAACTCGACCAAATCATGAATGGTGAAATGGATGAGTTGATTGAGCCTTTGATTACACACCACCAGGCGGAGTTGCTTGCTGGTCAGAGCTAATGAATCCCCGTTTATTGCTACAACAATCTGCCTTACAATTAGAACAAACTGGTGTTGATGCACCACGGAAAGATACAGAATTAATGCTTATGGAAGCTTGGGGTGTCTCGGCAACGGGTTTGATTATTCGCGCCAATGATGAAGTGCCTGAAGTCGTGATTGAGAAATTTAATGTGATGTTGAAGAGACGACTGAATCGTGAACCACTGGCTTATATTTTGGGTAAGAAAGCATTTTGGAAGCATGATTTTGTGGTATCCAAAGATGTGCTTGTACCTCGCCCAGAAACGGAACACTTGATTGAAATAGTGCTCAAATATCGACCGCAACAAGGTGAAAGCTTACAAATTTGCGATATTGGTACGGGTTCGGGATGTATTGCGGTGACTTTGGTTGATGAATATGAGAACAGCCATGTGACTGCATGTGATATTTCGGACGCTGCATTAAGTATTGCCCGAGAAAATGCCAAACAAATTGGTGTTTATGATCGCATGACCTTTTATCAAGGTGATTTATATCAAGCATTACCAGATGGTTCGAAATTTGATGTCATTGTGTCTAATCCGCCCTATGTCAGCCAGGATGAAATGCATGATTTGGAAGCTGAATTAAGCTTTGAGCCGCGTTTTGCACTGACTGATGAGTCTTCGGGTTTAACGCTGTTGGATACCTTGCTCAAGGATGCACATTTGTATCTTAAAGATAATGGGTTGTTGGTATTAGAATCAGGTTTGTGTGGTATGCCAGATACGCCAAACATGCTGAATAAACTTGAAGATTATCATGATTTGGCAGGTAACTTCCGAGGTTCTGTGTTTCAAATGGTTGAAACAAAGACATAAAAAAAGACGCTCGAATGAGCGCCTTTTGTATACCCTTGGAAAGGTAAGATTATTTATCTACTGAGCAAGATAATTCTTCTTCAATTTTTCCAGCTTCTACTTCTTGAATAATTTTATGGTAGTGCTCATTGACTGGGCAACCACAAGTATGTTCAGAAGTTGCATGCAAGCGAGCTTGTTCTATATGCCATTGTGCAACTTTTAGATGTTGATCAACATTCATGTTTTTATACCTTCTTTTTAAAATTTATTGAGCAAACTCAACACAGGCAAAACCTAGCGAAAAGTTTTATTAAATAAAGCCACCTTGTATGCGTGGCTTTACGTATTTACCCAAAAATTTGGAAGTGTGTTGATGAAAACATCAAGAATAACATTGGGATTGAAAGCAATGTGTTGATGCGAGAAGCCATCAATGCTTTTTTGCCCGCTGCTGCTTTTTCATCGGCAGTTGCTTCAACCATGCCAATCACTTTCTTTTGGTTAGGCCAAATGATGAATGTTACATTGAACCACATGATGATTGCAAATGTTGCACCAATCATAATATCAACTGTAATCCCTTTGCCTAAGCTTGCGAGTAAAATGATACCGAAAAGCAATGTTGAATGTGCACCCATGCGGAACCAGAATAAAGCACGGCGAACAATGCTGCCTTCTTTAAAGATGTCGGCTTTGGTTTCAGCTGTTACACCACCCAAAGATGGTACTTGCACGAAGTTAAAATAATACAATAAACCAATCCAGATAATGCCTGAAAGAACGTGGAAATAGCGTGAAAAATCATAAAATTCAGGTAAAGATCCACCTGTGCCAACGGCCGCACCTAAGATAATAGCTAGCAGTATAAAACCAGCAATGATTGTTTTTTTGTGATCTGTTAAAAATCCCATAATTTCTCCTCGAAATAAGCATGTTAATATCAGCCCACTATAGTTGGTTTTGCAATTTTTGTCTTCTTAAAGACAGTAAGGTTATTTTAGGGGCATTTTATGATGTTTTCAATAGCTTGTGCTAAATCAAAGTCGCGGGTTGAAATACCGCCAACTTCATGTGTGGTTAAGTTGATTTCAACACGGTTGTATACATTAAACCATTCAGGGTGATGGTTGGCTTTTTCAGCAAGTATGGCAACTTGGCTCATAAATCCAAAAGCTGTAATAAAATTATTAAATTTGAATGTTTTGTGCAGCTTTTCATCTTGAATATTCCAAGCGTCTGTGCACTGTTGGTTTAAAGCTTGCAATTGCGTGTTTATTTCTGATGCGTCCATTTTTTTATTCATGTTTGCCCTCTTCTTTATTTCGTGTGTGTTTAAGAGGTTAGCAGAAAAGGTTGCTTTGCGCATTCTTGTCCATTGATTATCAACGAGAGTTGATGTTCTCCAGCATAATACTTGCGGGTGGATATGGGTTTGAAGCTGAATGATTTTTGAATGGTTTTAGATGTTTCTTTGAGGCTTGATTCAGATATTTTGAATACTTTGCGTGTCGTTTTTCCATTGGCTTTCATGAAGTCGATGGCAAATTCTAAACGCAGTTTTCCCAATGGTTTATCGCTGTTTAGGGTAGCTGAGAATTTAACCTTACCACCCCATGAAACTTGTGGTGAAACTTTAAAGCTCTGAACTTGAACATGCTCGGCAGGTGTAAAGCCAAACAAGGCTAATGTTTCAGGGTGAGCTTGTTTTAAAAGTGTGCGGCAAGCGTGTTTGACCAGCCAATCTGTATCAGCATCAAAACCCAACCAAGATTTGGCAATGTCACACACGAATTGTGGGTGGTCTTTGGCGATGTCATTCAAATTGTTCGCCACACTACGCCGTACATACAGGCTTTCATCATGTTTAAGTTGCTCAAGGATTTCTAAAACAGGGCTTGGATCTTGCACAAAAGCGGGCAGCTGCATTGCCCAAGGCAGACGTGGGCGGCAGCCTTCCGATGCTAGGCGGCGCACATGTTCATTCTTATGCTTTGCCCATGTTTGCATGTGTTGCATGGTCTCTTTGGGATATTTTATAATAAACGGACGAATGGCAAATTCGGATGATGAGTATTGGGTGAAATGCTCTAGTGCATCCATAGAAATATCGTAATGATTGATGCCATACAGTTCAGCATATTCAGGAAAAAACATGTGTGTAAAAGTATTGGAAAACTGGCTTGAAGCTGCTTTGAGTATGGGAATAGCTTGTTCATAGTCGGGTAAACATTGATGTAATGATTCTGTAATATGTCGCATGCGTTGTTTGAGTTCTTTGTTTTCCCAGTTTCTATCAAAAATGAGTGCGTTAAACTTCTGTGTATCAAATACTGGGTATGTTTGAACCATTGCCTTGTTTAACGAGTAAAAAAAGGTGTCATTATATAGATTTTTCAGAGGTTCAGGCATTCTTTTTCTTTAAACGTTTGGCTTTGAAGAAGGCGCGCAGTTGTTGGCTGCATTCATCTTGTAAGATACCTGAAATGATGTGGGGTTGATGATTTAAACGCTTATCGGATAAAACTTGATAGAGTGAAGACACCGCACCTGTTTTGTTGTCCTCTGCGCCATATACTACAGTGCCAACTCTTGCATGAATGATAGCGCCCGCGCACATCAGGCATGGTTCTAGGGTGACATATAAGATGCTGTTTAATAAACGATAATTGCCGATAGATGCAGATGTTTTGCGTATCACTTCGATTTCAGCATGGCATGTTGCATCATGTTTGTTGATGGGTGCATTGTGGGCTGAAAATACTTGCCCATCATCTGTAATCAAAACTGCACCTACAGGCACTTCATCCATGTCTGCTGCAAGCTGTGCTTGGATCAAAGCAAGTTGCATATAATCTTCGTGATTTTTGTTCATTTTAACGTTTTAGTTTGGGGTCAAATACATCTCTCAAACCTTCACCCAGTAGATTGTAACCCAAGACGGTAATTAAAATTGCTAAACCAGGATAGACCGATAACCACCATGCAATTTGAATATTATCTTTACCTTCAGTGAGCATATTGCCCCAAGATGCGGTAGGTGGCTGCACACCAAGCCCTAAGAATGATAAACCTGATTCAATCAATACGGCACCTGCAATGCCGAGCACGGCAGACACCAACAATGGCCCCATCGCATTGGGCAACATATACGACCAAACCATGCGCAAAGGTGGTGTGCCAATACTTTTTGCAGCCAGAACAAATTCACGCTCTCTTAAACTTAAAAATTCGGCGCGAAGTAAGCGGGTGACACCCATCCAAGAGGTTAAACCAATGATAATCATGATATTCCAAATGGATGGCTCTAAAAATGCAATCACAGCTAAAATAAGAAAAAAGGTGGGGAAACATAAGACCATATCTGTCCAACGCATGATGATGTTGTCCCAGATACCACCTGCATAACCTGCAATAGCACCCAAGATGGTGCCTACCAAGAGCGCAATGCCCACAGCGACCAGCCCAACCAGCAATGAAATTCGTGCGCCATACAAAAGCCTTGAGAATACATCACGACCCAAAGTGTCTGTGCCACACCAATGTTCGGCGGATGGTGGCAGCAACATATCACGAATCACGATATGGTCAGGGTCATAGGGCGCAAGCCATGGCGCAAGAATGGCAATGGTAGCGACGAAGACAACAATCATTGCCCCAGTGAGCATTAAAGGGTTGGACTTGAGTGTTTGTAGCAAAGTTTATAATACCTCAGCAGCGTATGCAGCCAAACGCGAACGTTCACTGGCTTGCAATTGCACATGTCCTGAAAATTCCCAATCGGAGAATTGTTTGACAGCCAAGGTTAGGCCATTGGTTTGTGAGGTTAGGTAAGGGGTGTCGATTTGTGCATTGTTGCCCAAAATAATGATTTTTGAGCCTTCTCCCATGCGTGTGACCAAGGTTTTCATTTGATGTGGGGTGAGGTTTTGTGCTTCATCGATAATCAACCATGTACGGCTAAATGTGCGACCTCGGGCAAAAGAAAGTGCGGCAATTTCAATGCGATGTTGCCCCAATACGGATGAAATATCCGTAGTTTGTTCGTCCAAGAGGTAAGCCAAGTTATCGGTAATCGCACCCATCCAAGGCTCTATTTTTTCTTTTTCTGTGCCCGGTAAAAAACCAATATCTTGTCCCATAGGTACAGTAGCGCGGGTAACCAATATTTTATCATACAAACCCATATCTAGGGTTTGGTGCAAACCGCAAGCCAGTGCCAATAATGTTTTACCAGAGCCTGCCACACCCATGAGTGCCACCAAATCCAAATTGGCATCCATGAGTAAGTTCATGGCAAGATTTTGCTCAGCATTGCGTGCTTGAACACCCCAAATAGCATGGCGAGAGCTACGGTATGAACAAATGTCTTCAAGTGTTACACGCCCATCATCTTCAATCTTGGTACAACGAAGGGAGACCTCTAAATCTCCAGGTAAAGCGATAAAGTTGTGCAAGTGAGGCAAGGTTAAATCTTTGGGCCAGCACACCTCATAACGATTACCAAACTCCACATCACTGACCACCATATCTTTTGCCATGGCTTCCCATGACTCATGCGACAAAGTCATGATGCCTGTAGATAAAACATTGATGTCTTCCACCACACGGTCAGAGCGGTAATCTTCTGTTTTTAAGCCTAAAGCACGGGCTTTGATGCGTAAATTGATGTCTTTGGAGACCAAAACGACCTTTTTCTTGGGGTTTTTCTGCTGCAAACGCATGGTGACTGCGATAATACGATTATCTGCCATGCCGTGGGTAAACGAGTCGGGTAAACCATCGGTTTTATCATCCAACTCGAAGAATAGTCGACCACCACCAGCTAATTCACAGCCTTGCGATAAATCATCTTGTTGTGCGCTTAACATATCCAAGGTGCGTGAAGCTTCGCGAATATTACGCGCAATTTCATCCATGCCACGTTTCACCTTGTCCATTTCTTCCAAAACGACCACGGGTATGACCACATGATGTTCATCAAAACGTAGTAATGCATTGGGGTCATGAATCAATACATTGGTGTCTAGAACATAGATATACGGTGTTGCCTTGGGTTTAGAAGTTGGCATAGAAGAAGCTCCTCGTTTGCTTTTATGTTTGTTGTGTACGCTCGTTTTTAATCTTTTTTACCACCAGCAGTGCTTCAATCAACACCCACACTGCCAATGCAAATATGCTGAAGCCAACAGCGGCAACTGTCCACTGCTCTTTTTCAATCGCGCCTATCATACCCATAATCATACCTGCGATGGTAGTACCTAGCACCAATAACATGGGCAGTAATGTATAAAGTATAGGTTTCTTTTTGCGGTATAGATAGATGGTCACCGTAAGCAATGTTAGCCCAGCTAAGATTTGGTTGGTGGTACCAAACAATGTCCACAAGAATAATCCTGCGGGTTTACCATCCATTTCAAAGAAGGCGAAGAAACCCATGGCCGATACGGCAAGCAAGGTGGCAACATAACGGTTATCAAACCACTTGAAATTGATGGTTTTACCGATTTCTTGGATATTAAAACGTAAAAGTCGTGCGCCAGTATCCACTGAAGTCATGGCAAAGCCGACCACAACTACGCTAATAAATGCTGCGGCATAATCATAAGGGATACCCAGTTGATGAATAAAGTTGGCATTACCTTGGATAAACACGCCAAGTTTTTGATGTAAACCCACAGCTTGTCCCCATGAGCCATAAAATGCTTCCCAGTCGCTGCGGGTGGAAAATGCACCTGCGGTTGTTGCCAACACAGCAAGCAATGCTAATAAAGACTCACCAATCATGCCACCATAACCAATCAAGGGTGCGTCCGTTTCTTTGTCCAATTGTTTGGAAGATGTACCCGATGCCACAATGCCGTGAAAGCCAGATACAGCGCCACATGCAATCACGATGAATAAGAAGGGAAGCATGGGTGGTGCCCCCTCTGGATTAGGGTTGATCGCAGGGGCGACCCACTCTGGGTCTAGCATGAAAAAGCCAATTAACATCATGGCAAGCGCAAGGTATAAAAGCAGGGAGTTTAAAAAATCTCGGGGTTGCAGTAAAAGCCAAACGGGAAGCACACTGGCTAAAAAGGCATAAGCCAAAAGTGACCAAGTCCAATCTTTGGCGGTAAAACCCGTGACTGGGTTATCCAATCCCCACCATGTCGTGACCAGCATGGCGACAAAACCTAAACCAATCAAAGGCCAAACAGGTAAGTTCTTTTTGTATACCAAAAAGCCAATCACCATAGCAATAAGCATGAGTGAATAAGTGGGAAATACGGCTTCTGGGTGTGCAGTAGGGGCAATGTTTGCAGCATCAGGTGCAGCAAATAGTCCTGAAATTACAAGTACGAATACACCCATCGCCAATGCTACAAGGAAGAAAATAACCAATAAAAATAATAGGCGCGTGCGCGGTGAAATCACATCTTTGGCGATCGTGCCCACACTTTCCCCTTTGTAGCGAGAGGAAAGTATTAAAGCGGAAAAATCGTGAACAGCACCAATGAGTAGTGTACCAAAGACCACCCAACATAAAGCGGGTAACCAGCCCCAAATCACAGCAATAGCAGGACCAAGCATGGGGGCTAAGCCTGCAATGGATGCATAGTGGTGACCAAACAAAATGTATTTATTGGCAGGCACATAATCAATACCATCATTCATGCTGTGTGCGGGTGTGATATTAGAATCATCAAGTTCAAAAACCTTACGCCCAAGCACTGCTTTGGCATAAAAGTGGTAAAAGATAAGGTATAAACTTAAGACCACGATGGCCATAACCGCTGGTGACATGAAAACTTCCCCTTTTTATTACAGAAATATGGCGATACGCTAGCGCACATGAAAAGTATTGCGAATTCTAGAGTGCTACCCAAGCAACAGCTGATGTTGATGTTTATCTTGATATTGTTGTCATTATCAGGCTGTGAAAATAAAAGTATGGATAAGGGTGTATCTCAGGTAAATAGTCCTGTGGTTGCTGTGGTGAGTGGCAAAGAGATTCATGATATTGATATTGATTATGAAATTTTAAGTATGCCTGAATCCATGCGACATCTGATGCAAGATGAAGAAGCCAGAGCAAAGATATTACATGTGATGATCCAGCGTGAAGCTGTGGCTCAAAAGGCGAAGGCAATGGGTTTGGACAGGGATCCTTTGGTTCAACATCGTATCCACCAAGCGCAAAACTCAGTGTTGATTCAAAGTATTCGAGATTGGCAACAACAAGATGTTGCCGTGTTTAATGATGCGCAAATTCAAGCGTATTACGATAAACATATGGATGACTTTAAAATCCCTGAGCAAATTCATGTACGGCATATTTTGTTGTCGGATAAACAAAAAGCATTGGAAGTTTTAAAAATGTTAAAACGTAAACCCGATAGCTTTTCTGCTTTAGCTGCGCAGTTTTCTATTGATGATAGCAACAAAGGTCGGGGTGGCGATTTAAACTGGTTTGCTCGGGGAACTATGGTGAAACCTTTTGAAGATGTTGCTTTTGCTTTGAGTGAAAAACGTCGTATTAGCCAGCCAGTAAAAACCAAGTTTGGTTGGCATATTATTGAATGGTTGGGTAAAAAAGAAGGTAATACCCCAAGTGTGGATGATGTGAAAGACGAAGTGACGAGTATTCTACGCAAAAAGGCATTGGATACTTGGATTAAACAACTGATGGATGAAGCTGATATTTCAGTGTTGAAAGCAGAGTACCAAATCAAAAAGTAAGCCAAGCAAACCTTGAATATGGGTTTATGCAGAGCTTATCAAGTTTTTAGGAGCTACAAGACAACATAGAGCAACCTGCTTTTTCTTTCGCCCAATCAGGACGTTTTTGGGCATATTTATCTTCAAACTCAGGTTGTTCGGCATACGGTTTTTTCAAAACCTCAAACAATTCATGCAGCATGAATACATCGCCGCTGTCGGCTTTATCAATGGCAAGCTGGGCTAAATAATTGCGTAATACATATTTGGGATTCACAAGATTCATGGCTTGTTTTCGGTTGGCATTGTTGTCACTTTGTATATGTTTCAAATAATCGTTAAACCAATCTTTCCATATGTTACTCGCATAAACTTCCCAATCATCACCATAAAAAGCAGGACTAATGGTTTGGATGCACTGTTCGATTGTGTTTTGCGCTGAAATATCGGCAAGTTTTCTGAAGAATATTGTCATATCCGTTTCGATTCGTTCTAAATTGTTCATCAGTTGCTCAGCCAAAGCTTCATCAAAGGTATTTAAACCTAATTTTTGTTGCATCATCGTTTGCCACGCTTTTTTATAGGCAGGGGCATAAGCATTGAGTGTATCTTGCAAAGGTGTTGTATCGCTAAACAAAGGGGCAATGGCTTGTGCCAATTTCATCAAGTTCCAGTGGGCGATATGGGCTTGTTTGCCAAAGGCATAGCGATGATTGGTTGCATCGGTGGTATTGGGTGTCCAATCAGGATTGTAATCTTCCAGCCAACCATAAGGCCCATAATCAATGGTAAGCCCATGAATCGACATATTATCGGTGTTCATTACCCCATGTACAAATCCCACGCGTTGCCAGTGTATAATCATGGTTTTGGTTGTATCACAGACTTCGGCGAACCAACGTGTGTAAGTGTCCGTATTGATATTATCATCTTGAATCAAATGGGGGAAATAAGTGCGAATGGTGAAGTCCAGAAGTGTTTTTAATGTTTTAAGGTCGTTGCGTGCGGCAAAGATTTCAAAACTACCAAAGCGTAAAAAAGAAGGTGCAACGCGGCAAACTACAGCGCCGTGTTCGTATTCAGGATGACCATCATAAAACATATCACGCCATACTTGGTCGCCAGTGGCACACAAACTTAAAGCACGGGTCGTCGGCACACCCAAATGAAACATTGCTTCACTGCATAAAAACTCACGAATGGATGAGCGAAGCACTGCCAAACCATCTGCACTTCTTGAATACGGTGTTTCACCCGCACCCTTGAGTTGCAATGTCCAGCGTTCACCTTTGTTGTTGATGACATCGCCTAAAACAATGGCGCGACCATCACCCAGTTGTCCTGCCCAGTTGCCAAATTGATGCCCGCCATAACACATGGCGTAGGGTTTCATATCATCGAGAAGGGCATTGCCTGAAAAGACTTGGGTAAACAGGTCAGAATGACAGTCTTTATCACTTAAATCTAAAAGTTCAGCCACTTCTGGACTATGAATCAATAGCTTGGGTGCAGCCGTGGTTTTGGGGGAAACAAAGGAGTAACAAGCTTCAACGACTTGGCGGCGAACACTGTGGGTGACAGGGTCTGCTGGAAGCTTGTCAATAAATGTATGGTCAAATCTTAAATGTTTCATAGTGAGATGTTTAATGGTTTGCTCCGCTTAAATGAAGACCAACGACACCCGCAATGATGAGAAGGATACTGAAAAACTTCATCAAACTTGCCGTTTCATTGAATAAATAAATACCTAACACTGCAATCAAAGCCGTGCCAAGCCCCGACCAAATGGCATAAGCCATGCCGATTTCAAACTTTTTTAAAGCAAGGGTAAGCATGGCAAGGGATGATAAAAAAAGCACAGCCATCAATATCGATGGTACGATTTTTGTAAAACCTTCAGAAAATTTCATAGCTGTGGTGCCCGCAACTTCCAATAAAATGGCAGAGATGAGAAAAAACCAATGTTGCATAGATGTTTACTCCTTGATTTGTATAGTAGCCCCATGTCAAAACCTACACACGATGGTAAATTTCGCGCCAATAAAGCATTGGGGCAACACTTTTTGGTCAGTGAGAAAGCAATCCGAACCATTGCAGAAGCAATCCCTGTTGGCGAGAGCGCAATTGAAATTGGTCCAGGACCTGGTGCAATCACCACATCGGTGTTGGCAAGAGTATCCCAACTTACGATTATTGAAAAAGATGACCGATTTGCACAGTTTTGGCAGGAAAAGACAAATGAATATCCCAATTTAAAAGTTGCACATGGTGATGTGATGGAGGTGTTGTCTGATGTTGTGGCAACAGACAACCCGCAATGGATAGTTGGTAATCTTCCTTACAATATCAGTGGGCCTTTAACGGCTTTATTGGCATCGTTTTCTTTATCTGGCGGTATGGTTTTGATGTACCAAAAGGAAGTAGGGCAACGCATCACGGCGGAGTCGGGGACAAAAATATATGGTGGTTTATCCGTACTCGTACGCCATTTTTATGAGCCTAAGAAACTGATTGTTTTGCCTCCAGGTGCATTTAATCCACCACCTAAAGTACATTCTATGGTTATTCGTTTGCTGCCCCATGGTAGAGCACCAAAATGCAGTTATGAGGCACTACAAAAGACAGTAAGGCAGGGTTTTGCCCACCGTCGTAAAACAATTTATAATCAGTTTCGTGGACAACTGACACAGGAAGATTACCTAAGCATTGGTATCGACCCCAAAAAACGCCCTGAACAACTTGATTATGATGATTGGGTGCGAATTACACTAAAGTTAGGGAAGGTCTGAACAAGTCATGGACAAAGCAGGTTGTAGTTCAGGGTACTCAAAACCTAGGCGTGTGTTGCAAGTAATAGCTAGACTATTGCTTAAACGCACAACGCAGAGTTTGGGTGCACTGGGCACAAAATGCGAGTTCATGACTTGTTCAGACCTTCCTTAGCTACTTCTAATAACAATGTGTAATCTATAGGCGCAACTTGGACACAGGGTTGCGTTGTCATCTTATGTTTCATGCTCTGCGTCTTCTATTTCTTCACGCACTGGTTTGGGTGGTCTATGTCCTGCTTTGGCTAGGATTTCAATATAAAAGGATGCCAAACCTTGGGCTTCAGCATCATTGATGGCTTTGGAAAGCTCTGTTACGTCCAACACCTTGGCTTCATCGGCATTTGCGCCAAATTTACAATCAAAGTCCCATGTATCAAACCCTTCAGGCAGCGCCTTTTTACGCTCACGTTTGATATAACGTTTAATGTCACTGCGCACAGCATCAATAAGCCTTGCATATTTGGTTTTTGGATGGGTTAAGTTAAATGTTTTTTTCATGGGTATCCTTGGCTGCTATGAAGCAAAAAATGCAACCTATCAAATCTATTCATGAAGTCACAAATTAATATATTTAAAGCTCATGAGGGGGCATCTGTTTCTTTAGGTGATGAAATGGTAGATTTCTCCATTTCGTTTCACTGCCGTCGAAATGACAAGTAAAGCTAGCGAGCAAGAAGAAACACAATAATCAAAGCCAAAACCAAGGAAACCGATTTCCAAAAAAGAACAGGGCTTCGCTCAATCAAAGGCGGGCGGGTTTTGTTGAGAAACTTCTGGTTGGGGTGACGTAGGTCAAACACAAACTCCGTGATTTCATCGTAGCGTTGATATGGGTCTGGGTGCACAGCTTTACGAATGGCTTCATCTACCCACATAGGGATTTCCCTGTCATCATCCAATACCGATTGATAAACCAATTTCTTCTGTGCATTTTTGGTGCGCGACTTGGCAACTTCTGTGCCGTAGGGGAAACGCCCTGAAAGCATTTGATAAGTAATCACTGCCAATGAATACATATCCGAGCGTGGGGTTCCAGGCTCACCAAGGAAATATTCGGGTGCTGTATATTGGGCTGTGCCGAGCACATGTTGTTGTAGAATGGGGTTGGTTATTTCTAAAATGCCAGCCACGTGAGTTGCACCAAAATCGATGATTTTCACTGTGCCCGTTTTATCTATCATGATATTTTCAGGCCTTAAATCTTGATGCAACATTTCCAGCCTATGAAAGGCCTGCAAACCTTTGGCGATTTGTTCCATAATACCACGCACGGCTTCCATGTCTGGGTTGGGGTTATCAATCATCCATTGGGTGAGGGTCTGACCATCAATAAATTCCGTGGCGACGTATAAATAATTATGGGCTCTGTTTTGTGGGCAAGGCTTGAGCACATGAGGGTTGTTGATTCGCCTTGCAATCCATTCTTCCATCAAAAAGCGTTCTAAGTATGCAGCATCACCCCTGAGGTCGATAGACGGTGTTTTGATAATCACGGGTTCGCCTGTCTCAACATCTTTAACAAGGTAAACATGGCTTCGGCTGCTAGCATGAATTTTACGCACCACTTCATAACCATCAAATACCGTTCGGGCTTCTAATTCAGGAGGGAAGGGGAGAGCTGTGAGCTGCTGATACACTTCCTTGGCATCTTGTAGGGGTAGCATATCAATGCGAACAATTTGAATGGTTAAATTATCATCACTGCCTTGTGTCAAAGCATGGTTTAAAATGACTTCGGCTGCCTTATCTAAGTCGGTACTGTGTTCTTCAATGGTTTTGGTCATGAAAGCGTTGCTAACAAATTCATAAATACCGTCGGTGGCTAAGATGAAAATATCATTTTCAGCTAGTGGCACACTTTGGTGGTCGATATCAAGATGTAAATCAATGCCTAAAGCGCGGCTTAAATAACTTTTACCTTGGGATACAGGCACGCGATGGTCTTGGGTTAATTGTTCTAAAGAATCATTGTGTAGATGATAAATGCGAGTGTCGCCGACATGAAATAAATAAGCAGTGGTGGATTTAAGAATTAAAGCACTAAAGGTGCAAACATAACCTCTATCTTTGGCTTCATAACAGTAACGGCTTTGTTTGGTTTGTGCATGCAACCATGAATTCATGGCTAGAATCACTTGTTGCGCCGATTTATGCACCGACCATGCATCGGAAGTGCAATAATAATCGTCTAAAAAACCAGTCACTGCAGATTCGCTGGCAATTTGGCTCACATCGCTGCTACTGATGCCATCTGCCAAAGCAATGGCAATGCCTTTGGTTGTTAGTTGGGGTTCTTTGGGGATATAAGCACCGTGAAAGTCTTGGTTGATAGGTTTTTTACCTTTATCAGAATGTTGACCTATCGAGACTTGAAGTTGTTTCATGGGCTTATGATAAAAGCACCCCTGCTACAATAGCAAGGATGCTTTCAAACAATTGTTAAGCGTTACGCTGTGGAGAAGTTTTAACGTGGGTGTAATACAGTGGCAAACCAACCAATACAAAACCACCAACGATATTACCCAACACAGTTGGAAGTTCGTTCCAAATCAAGTAGTCAGCCAATGTAAAATCACCACCCATAATCATAGAGAATGGGAACAAGAACATATTCACGATGGAGTGCTCAAAACCCATAAAGAAAAACAGCATGATAGGCATCCACATGGCTAACATTTTACCTGTTGCAGATGTAGAAATCATGGCACCAACCACACCCATAGATACCATCCAGTTACACATCATACCGCGGAAGAAAATAGTAAACCAACCGCCAATACCGTGTGATTTGTAGCCCAAGGTTCTTGCTTCACCGATATGTCCCACTTTTGCAGCGATTGCACCACCATCAGTATCAAAGCCGTAAGTCAAAATAAATGCCATGGCAAAAGCCACCATCAATGCACCGCCCAAGTTACCAAGGAAAACCAAACCCCAGTTACGCAAGACTTGTTTTACGTCAACCCCAGGTCTTTTATCGAGAAGGGCTAGGGGTACTAATGTAAAAACACCTGTTAATAAATCAAATTTCATCAAATAAAGCATAATAAAACCAACGGGAAACAATACCGCACCCAATAGTGGTGAGCCCGTTTTCATGGCAACGGTGATGGCAAATATGGCTGCCAATGCCAACATTGCACCCGCCATAAATGCACGGATAAGTGTATCCTTGGCAGACATAAATATTTTGGATTCCCCTGCATCTACCATTTTGGTGACAAATTCGGATGGTTCTAAATAAGACATGTTTTATTCCCCTTTGTTAGGTAACGGCTGTTTTGCCGTATTCTGTTTGTTAGGGGTATAGCAAGCGGCATTCCACTGCAAAAGCATGTTACTGCAACAACCTTTATTCTATTATGGCTATTTATCCATCAATGTAAGCCTATATTTTAGGCATGTCACACGAAGAAATGCTGTGGAACACAGTGAAAGCACAAAACAACATTCGGAATACGACTTGCTCAGTCTACGAAAAATAAAGAAAACGTTGTAGAGGGTTAATATGTTGAAAAAGGGTGTGGTATGGATGGTGGTTTCATTGGTGATAGGTGGTTTGCAAGCTGGGGCATCAGAATGGCAAACATCGGTTGATTTGCGTGAGCGTTATCAATCGTTTGATAACTTTGATTTTAATTCTTCAGTAGATAATAACGCTTGGGAGTTGGATACAAGGTTGTATATCAAAGCCAAACGCGATTTTGACAATGGCTTCTCTGTCTATTTACAACCGCAAGCAGTTAGTATCACACAGCATACTACTGCAGCGGGCACGCAAAAGCTCTCTCAAGCTGACCTTTTGCAAAGTTATCTTGGTTATGAGTCAGGTACATTTTCCGTTCGTATTGGTCGGCAGCAGCTTGTGTATGGCGACCAAAGGTTATTAGGGCATTTGGGTTGGAAAGATGTGGCACGTACGTTTGATGGTATTAAAGCAGGTTATAAATCGGGCGATATTGCGGTGGATGCTTTTGTGGTGAGCCCTGCAGATATTGTTGCCATGACACCAAGCAGTACTTCACCACGTGGTGCATCTTTGGTGACATGGGATAAGCGGGTGTTAACGGGGGTATATGGCACTTATCATTTGAATAAAAAAACAGGGGCAGATGCCTACCTTATCAATTGGAAGCATAATGATGGTATTGGGCGTAATATGAATACCTATGGTACGCGTGGGTTTGGCGTGTGGGGTGCTGTTGATGCAACAGTAGAAGCTGTGTTTCAAAGTGGAACTTGGGTGACAGGTGTATCACAACGTGCATCTGCCTATGCAGCGAAAGCAGGTTATATGATAAATGCATGGAAAACGCGTTTCGGTATTGAATATGATTATAGCCCTGGTGATGATAATACAGATGTGACCATGCATAAAAACTTTGTGTTTCCCTTCCATACCAACCACGCGCATTATGGTGAAATGGATAGGTTCTCTTGGGCAAACATGAAAGATATTCGTTTATCGGTGAAAACTTCACCTACGCAACACCTTACACTGCACGGTAATGTGCATTTTTTATCTTTGGATAAAGCGCAAGGTGATTGGTTGAATGTTGCGGGTACTGGTGTGTTGTATGCAGGCAATGCTGCTTATACAGAAACAGATGCGGGTACTGAGATTGATTTGAAGCTTGTGTATAAAGTTGCCAACATGAAAGCTTTAATGATTGTTGCCAACTATGCTGTTTTTAATCCAGGTGCCGCAGTTCAAGAAAGAACGGGCGCTAAAGACTCGGCTGCATTTGCTTATTTGATTGCCAATTATAAGTTCTAAGTCAGACATAGCTTGGACAAAGCGACTGTTATTCTGCACGAAGTTGAGGAATTTTAGATACCTTCATGTTGGTCGGCATGACATTTTTACAATGTATTCCTTTGCGAAACTTTGTGTCCTCTGCTGTTCAATAGATTAGAGAGTGACAACGCGAAATAAATCAGCAGGTTTCGCAGTCAGTTTTTAGTTCATTAGAGGTAAGGCATGGCAATCAAATCAGACAAATGGATTCGTAAAATGGCGCAAGAGCATGGTATGCTTGATCCTTTTGTGGATGGTCAAATCAAGAAGAATGCGAAAGGTGAAGGTGCGATTTCTTATGGTTTGTCATCGTATGGGTATGATGTGCGTTGTTCTGATGAGTTTAAAGTGTTTACCAATATTCATTCGGCAACGGTTGATCCCAAAAACTTTGATGACAAAAGTTTTGTCGATATCAAGTCGGATGTTTGCATTATTCCTCCCAATTCTTTTGCCCTTGCGCGCACCGTTGAATATCTAAAAATTCCGCGCAATGTGTTGACCATTTGTTTAGGAAAATCAACGTATGCGCGTTGTGGTATTATTGTAAATGTAACGCCTTTAGAACCAGAGTGGGAAGGGCATGTGACTTTAGAGTTTTCTAACACCACAACATTGCCAGCTAAAATTTATGCCAACGAAGGTGTGGCGCAATTTTTATTCTTTGAATCGGATGAAGAATGTGAAACCTCTTATGCAGACCGTGCAGGTAAATACATGAAACAACGCGGCGTGACAGTACCAAGGTTATAGTAGATACATGTTATTAGCAGATATATTGGCAGCAAAAAAGAAAGCGGGTGAACCATCGATATCGTTTGAGTTTTTTCCGCCGAAAACAGATCAAGGTGAGCAAAACCTGTGGCAGTGTATTCAAGAGTTAACACCCTTAAACCCCGCTTTTGTTTCAGTGACTTATGGGGCAGGTGGTACCACCCAAGATCGCACGCTTCGTATTGTGGAACGTATTAAAAAAGAAACGACTTTGGAGCCCATGGCACATTTAACTTGTGTAGGGTCAACGCAGGCTGACTTGGCTGCATTGCTTAATCAATACAAAGCAGCGGGGATGAAGAATATCCTTGCATTGCGTGGTGATGCACCCGAAGGGCAAGATAGCTTTCAGGCAGTACAAGGTGGTTTTGCTTATGCTACGGATTTGGTGAAGTTTGTACGTGAGCAGCAAGCTTTTTCTATTGCTGTTGCCACTTATCCTGAAGGTCACCCCGAATCTAAGGGTGGTGTGGCAGATGATTTGAAATACCTTAAAATGAAACAAGATGAAGGTGCGATTGCTGCCATTACCCAATACTTTTTTGATAATGACCATTATTACCGTTTTTGTGAGCAAGCAGAAAAGTTGGGTATCACTATTCCGATTATCCCGGGCATTATGCCCATTGCCAACTATGAACAAATTGTACGTTTTTCTGCCATGTGTGGAGCGAGTATCCCTGATTGGGTGCATACACAAATGAGCCCCATCAAAGATGACTTGGGTGCGGTCAAAGAAATGGGTATAGAGATTGCTACCAAACAATGCCAAGACTTATTGGCAAATGATGTTGCAGGTTTACATATTTATGCGCTGAATAAATCCGAAGCTAGCCTTGCAATTTACCGAAATTTATAAGACAAATCTTTTTGCTTGCGTTTTAAAAAATACTACCGATAATTCGGCGTTACATATTGGATCCGATTTTATCCAGAGCAGTGTAGGGTTACAGGCCCGTTGATACTGCGGCAACCGCCTCAAGTTTTATCCTAGGAGATAGGGCGAGAAGGAATGGTGCCAATGCCTGCCTAGTTTGGTTATGAATAAACATTCTAGGAGCGATGATGTTCGGGTTGTGAGTTTATTTGCACCCTACGTGCGTTTTCTTTCAACCTTCGCTTATCGCGAGGGTTTTTTTGTTTTCGGATTCCGTATAAAAAGTTTGATTAAAAGAAAGAATAATGTTCCGCAAAGAAGGACGCTTTTTTGCACAGGAGATAACATTGAGTGAAAGTATAGTTCGAGCCCTTAAATGCCGCGAGTGTGGTCAAGAATATCCGATTGAACCGACCCACGTTTGTGAGTTTTGTTTTGGTCCATTGGAAGTGGTTTATGATTATGAAAAGCTTGAGGGTAAATTTACCCGCGAGTTGATTGAGTCACGTCCACAAAATATGTGGCGTTATAAAGAGCTTTTGCCGATTGATGGTGAACCAAAAGTGGGCGCAAACAATGGTTTTACACCATTGGTGAAAGCGGATCGTCTTGCCAAAGCTTTGGGCGTGAAAGAGCTTTATATTAAAAATGACTCGGTTTGTTATCCAACATTATCATTTAAAGATCGTGTGGTGGCAGTGGCATTATCCAAAGCTGTTGAGTTTGGTTTTAAAACTGTGGCATGTGCATCCACGGGTAACCTTGCGGGTTCTGTGGCTGCGAATGCGGCAGCAGCAGGTTTGGAGTCGTATGTATTTATTCCAGAAGACTTGGAGCAAGGTAAAGTGCTGGGTGCAGGTATTTTCGGCACCAATATTATTGGTATTAAAGGTCAATATGATGATGTGAATCGTTTGTGTTCTGAAGTGGCAGGTAAATATGGTTGGGCATTTGTGAATGTGAATGTGCGTCCATTTTATGCGGAAGGTTCTAAATCTATGGGTTATGAAATCATGGAGCAATTGGGCTGGAAAGCACCAAAACACGTGGTTGTGCCTATGGCATCCGGTTCACTTTGCACCAAAATTGATAAATCCATCAAGGAATTTATCAAACTTGGTTTGATTGAAGATAATGGTACCGCGGTTTATGGTGCACAAGCTACAGGCTGTTCACCGATTTCTAAGTCAGTGAAAGATGGTACAGATATGATTCATCCTGTGAAAGCAGACACCATTGCCAAGTCTTTGGCGATTGGTAATCCAGCAGATGGTTTTTATGCCAACCGTGTGATTAAAGAAAGTGGTGGCTGGTGTGAAGACGTGAGTGATGAAGAAGTCATTGATGCGATGAAGTTACTTGCAGAAACGGAAGGTATTTTTGCAGAAACTGCAGGTGGTGTGACTTTGGGTTGTACCATTAAATTGCTTGAATCAGGTAAGCTACCTAAAGATGAGTCCATCGTAATTTGTATTACGGGTAATGGTTTGAAGACACAGGAAGCAGTCATCAATGAAGTGGCGAAACCACGCGTGATTGGTGCATCTTTAAAAGAGTTCGACGTATTGGCAGAAGCCGACGGCGTGAAATAAGTCAGCATGTATATTTGAGCGATTGCTGCAATTAAGGTGCTCATGTGCAAATACGCACACTGCACGCCTTGCATTTGCACTCGTAATAAATACTTCATGCTGAGGTTTAAAGTAAAGTTAATAATATTTTGATAGGAGTATAACATGACAGTAGCAGTTCGTATCCCAACCCCACTACGTAAACTTACCGGTGGTGCAGATGAAGTGAAAATTGAAGGCACAACGATTGGTGAGTTGATTGATAACTTGGAAGCAGCACACCCAGGTATGAAAGAACGTTTGTGTGATGATAACGGTGAAATTCGTCGTTTCGTAAACGTATATTTGAATGACGAAGATGTGCGTTTTCTAGACGGTCGTAATACGGCGCTTAAGGATAATGATGAAGTATCCATCGTGCCCGCCATCGCTGGTGGCTGCTAAACTAAAGCTATCTTTTTATCCCATTGCGGCGTTAAGATAAGTGCTGTGATGCTCACATATTAGAAAAGTATGCTGGCCTTCTCGCACTTACCATGCCTTGCATGAGAACAAAAATATAACTTTAGAATAGGTGGATGATATGAAATTACGTGTGTATTTGAATTTTGACAAAGAAAAAGTAACTGAACCAGTGATTTGGAAATTGGCGAAAGAATTTGATGTTATCACCAATATTCGTACAGCGGAAGTCAAAGAAGATATGGGTTTGGTTGGACTTGAAATTGAAGGTGAAACAGAAGTGGTTGAAGCTGCTGTGAAGTGGCTTGAAGCACAAGATGGTATACATGTGGAGCCTATTGAGCAGGGTATTATTGAAGGTTAATTCTTCAAGCTTGGGCAAGGAGTAGGTTATGGCGATTTATAACAATGCAGCAGAAGCCGTTGGCAATACACCACTGATTCGTTTGAATCGCATTGGTGCAGACTTGGATGCTGAAATATTGGTGAAATGTGAGTTTTTTAACCCGCTGAATTCGGTCAAAGACCGTATTGGTAAAGCCATGATTGAAGATGCTGAAGCCAAAGGCCTACTTAAAGATGGTGGTACGATTGTAGAACCAACTTCAGGGAATACTGGCATTGCATTGGCATTTGTGGCTCGTGCGAAAGGTTACAGATGTATTTTAACCATGCCTGAGTCAATGAGTATAGAGCGCCGTAAGCTTTTGAAGTTGCTCGGGGCTGAATTGGTATTAACACCTGCGTCGCTGGGTATGAAGGGTGCAATTGCCAAGGCTACAGCGTTGGTTACAACGATTGAGAATGGTTTTATGCCGCAACAATTTGATAACCCAGCGAATCCTGAAATTCACCGCCAAACCACGGCTGAAGAAATTTGGAAAGATTGTAGTGGTAATGTGGATGCGATTGTCGCAGGTGTGGGTACTGGTGGTACAATCACTGGTGTTGCAGAAGTATTAAAATCACGCAATAAAGATTTTAAAGCGATTGCGGTAGAACCATCAGACTCACCAGTGCTTTCAGGTGGTGAACCATCACCACATAAAATCCAAGGTATTGGTGCTGGTTTTATCCCTAAGAACTTGAATAGGGATATTGTGGATAGTGTGGAGCAGGTGAGCAATGATGATGCTTTTGCCATGGCACGTCGTTTGGCAGATGAAGAAGGTATTCCGGGGGGTATTTCTTCAGGTGCAGCAGTTGCTGCAGCATTACGTGTAGCGGCTCAGGGTGAGATGAAGGGAAAACGTATTGTTGTGATTCTACCATCCATGGCAGAGCGGTATATGAGTACAGATTTATTTAAGAATATTGAGGTTTAAGGGTTAACATGATTGATTTTACAGAAGAACAAATTGAACGCTATTCGCGTCATATTATCCTGCCAGAAGTAGGTGCTGAAGGGCAAAGTAAACTGCTTGAGTCTAAAGTGTTTATGATTGGTGCTGGTGGCTTGGGTTCGCCTGTAGCCTATTATTTGGCAGCAGCAGGCGTGGGTACGATTGGTATTGCTGATGCAGATATTGTGGATTCTTCAAACCTACAGCGCCAAATTATTCACAATACCAAACGCGTTGGTATGCCTAAAGTGGAATCAGCCAAACAAACCATGCAAGAGCTGAACCCTGATGTGAAAGTGAATGTGTATAACTATTTTGTAACTGAAGAAAATATTCGCGACATTATTTCTGAATACGATTTAATCATTGATGGCTGTGATAACTTCCCAACGCGTTTTTTGGTGAATGATGCATGTTATTTTGAAAAGAAACCTTTGATTTCTGGCGCGATGTTCCGTTTCGAAGGGCAAGTGGCGACTTATAAACCCCATGTGCATAAAGAAGGGCCATGTTACCGTTGTTTGTATCCAGAGCCACCACCAACAGGTTTGGTGCCATCATGTTCTGAAGCGGGTATTTTGGGTGCGCTTGCAGGCGCTGTGGGTACAATTCAAGCTGTAGAGGCCGTAAAAGAATTGTTGGGTATTGGTGAATCATTATCAGGTAAGTTGATGACTTTTGATGCCTTACGTATGGAATGGAAGAAGCTTAAACTTCGTAAAGATCCACAATGTCCATTGTGTGGTGAGAATCCAACGATTACAGATTTGGTCACTTATGAACAAGCTTGTGAATTGAAGTTTGGCGAATAACTAAGACAACAGCTTTAAAGTAATTTAATGCATGAAAAGCGTAGAAATGACTTTCTGCGTGCAGGATGCTTGTGCTTAAGTTTTCGTGTAAACTTGAGTAGGAATGAGAGGTAAAAAAGATGAGTACATTTGATTTTGCACAAACCACAGATGTGGACGAATTTGAAGCAGGTTATAAGGCATTTAAGGCTGGAACGATGCCCGAAGAAAGGTTTACCCCATTCCGCTTGCAGATGGGTGTGTATGGTCAACGCCAAGAAGGTGTACAAATGATTCGTGCCAAATTCCCTGGCGGTGTATTAACGCCTGCGCAATTGGAAGTCATGGGTGAGTGTGCAGAATTATATGCAGGGGCGATGCCTACTGATGGAACACTAAAAGAAGCGCCTGAAAAAGTTGCGCATATCACCACACGCCAAGATATTCAGGCAAACTTTGTGGCACTTAAAGATGTGGTACCTTTTCTGCGCAAAATGGATGAAGCAGGTATTACGACACGTGAAGCTTGTGGGAATACCGTGCGCAATGTGTCCACTTGTTTCTTGGCAGGAAAATGTCCTGCTGAACATGCGGATGTGACAGTTCATGCACGTAAGTTTGCTGAATATTTTTTACGACACCCGCTGGCGCAACAGTTTCCACGTAAATTCAAAGTGACTTTCTCAGGTTGTGCTACTGACTGTGGTTTGGCTGGTATGCATGATGTGGGTTATATTGCGAAACACCAAAATGGAAAAGCAGGTTTTGAAGTGTGGGCGGCAGGTGGTTTGTCCTCGCAACCTATGCCAGCCATCAAGTTAGAAGATTTTATTGAAGAATCTGATGTGTTGATTGTGGGTGAAGCTTTGATGCGTATGCATTTTAAATATTCTGACCGCAAACGCAGAGCCCGTGCGCGCCTGAAATATGTGGCACAAAAATTAGGCGAAGAAGGGTTTATCGAAGAATACAAGAAACAGCGTGCGGTGATTGAAGGTACATTACCTGATGTGGTATTTGAAGGTACCAACTGGCGTTTGCCAACAGGTGATATGCCTTTTTCTGAAAGCGGTATTGTTGCGCAACATGATGGCAAAACATCAATCCTTTTAAATGTTTTTCGCGGTGATTTAACTCCCTTGCAATGTCGCGCTGTAGCTCAAGCTGCACGCTTGGGTGGAAGCAATGAATTGCGTGTGACTACAGAGCAAGGTTTAGTGATTGTGGATGTGAATCCAGAAAAAGTGGATGATGTGGTTGAAGTGTTGGGTAATGCCGATCTCCGCACATCTTATGCACGAGGTATCTCGGATATTACAGCTTGCCCAGGTACAGAAACATGTCGTTTGGGTATTACTTCCAGCCGTGGTTTGGCGCAAGCTTTGCAGCCTTTGATGGTAGATTTAAAACAAGATAGTGCGTTGGCTGGTATTACGATTAAAGCATCAGGCTGCCAGCATTCATGTGGCCGCCATCATATTGCTGATTTGGGTTTTCACGGCATGGCGAAAAAAGTTGCAGGGCAACCTGTACCACATTACCAGTTGCATGTGGGTGGCTCGGGTGTGGCGGGTGGATCCTTTTCTTTTGCCTCAGACTGGGTGCCTGCCAAACATGCGCCAGAAGCGGGTATTGCCGTACTTCAAGCTTATAAAGATGGGCGTAAAGGTGATGAATCGGTTCATGACTGGGCAGAACGTTTGGGTAAAGAAGGTTTATCTGAGATATTGGCTCCATACAAGGCTGATGCAGGCGAAGTGGACGGTCTGATTTATGACTGGTCAGAAAATGAAGCATTTAATACCAAGGGCAATAAAAAAGGTGAGTGTGCAGGTGCTGTGTTATCCATGTCCGATGCATTGATATCTGAAGCAGAGTATGAGTTAATGATTGCCAAAGCGCATGCCGATGCCATGTTCTGGGCGGAGTCACAAACAGCACTTAAACGCTCTTTGGTTTCAACAGTACGTGCATTTTTGGTTGCTTACGGCGAAGCGCCTGAAGATGATGCAGAAGTGTTTGGTTTATTACTTGCAAATGCAGCAACAGATACAGAATTGATGAAGTATTACAATGCTGTGCAAGCAGCTATGATGAGTATTGATTTGTCTGATCCAGCATCTGGTGTGACCAAACTCAAAGAAGCGCAATCAGCTTTTGTAAGCTTGGCTGAAAAACGTTTTGCTGCAGTGCCTGAAAGTAGCGAGACTTCAGAACAAGATGCTGGTAAAGTTGTAAGTGATGAAGAAGTAACAACATTAGATTTATCTGGTGTTGCATGCCCTATGAATTTTGTCAAAACAAAAATTAAGTTGGCGAGCTTGCCTATGGGTGCTCGTCTCGTTGTAATTTTGGATGATGGTGAACCCATTGAAAATGTACCGTTATCTTTAGAGGAGCAAGGGCAAAGCGTGTTAGAGAAAAAACAAATCTCAGATACGCAATGGCAAATTGTGGTTGAAAAAACTACTTAACCACAATGACTGACGACCTACACCCATTCTCTAACCCTGGGCGAACTAAGCTTTCTTTGGTGAGTCGAGGTTTGGCATTGCCCAATGGTTTGCCTCAAGCTTCACGTTGGCTTGCACAAACCAATGGTGCAGAAACGGTGTTGGATTTACGGTTACCATCGGGGCACTTTTGCTCTGTGCCTGTGGGGCAGCCTTATACGGAAGACAGTGGTTTTTCACTGCTTTCCGTAGATGGAAACAAGGCTGTGCTAGCATGTGGTGGTGAACAAGAGGTCGTAGAATTAATAGAAGCCCCCGCATTTTATAAACAACGTACGCGTAAGGGTTCACGTATGGGTAGTTTTGCCTCTTTGCATGATAAGCTTCTAATATTACAACCATTTATGGGCTGTGGATTTTTTGCTAATAAAAGTGATGCATGCGCATATTGTCAGTATGACTCTATGTTGAATGAAGCAGAACCACCACTGCGAGACCCTTTAGAGCTGGTAGAAGTAGTGCTGGCTGCTTTGGCTGAGCGCGATATTGATACGGTGTATTTATACAATGGTTTTTCACCTACTGCTGACGTGGGTTTATCCAAACTATTGCCAGTGATTGCATTACTACGTCGACACTTGGGACATAGACAGATTGCTTTAGAAACCGTTGCACCTAAAGATTTGTCCGTGATTGATGCGCTTTATGCTGCGGGTTTGGATATTTTCATCTGCAACTTGGAAGTTTTTGATGCCACGCGCTTTAAAGAAGTTTGCCCAGGTAAAGCCAAGCAGGGCGGACAAGATGTAATCCTTAAAGCTTTAGAATATGCACGGCGTATTTTTAGACCAGGTACTGTGGTGAGCCACTTGATTGTAGGTTTAGAGCCTGTGGCATCGACAGTTGATGGTATGAAGGTACTGGTGGATAAAGGCATTGTACCTTTATTGATTCCATTTCGACCACTGCCCAATACCCCATTGGAACACCAAAACATTTCTACGCTAGATGATATCGAAGCTGCGTTATTAGAGCAGTATGCATTACTGGAAACTTCTAATATACCTTCACATCGATTAAGAGATATGGGGCGTGTTTTAACCCCTATGGAAAGTGGTGTGTTAGATAGCAGCCGTACTGCAACTTTAGCAACACGCTGGAGCACCTCACCTTTGGGGCGTAAGGTTGATGGTTGGTTAGATGGTCTTCGACGCCACTTAAGGCGCAAAGAGGAAGGCAGGCAAACGCAACCCATCCACCGGTTGTTATTTACGGAAATAGCACCTTTTATGGCGCTAATGGCGTTGGCTATAGCGTTTGTTTGGGGGGTATATAGTGGCGCGCCTGAAGGGTTGAGTACTTCTGCTTTTTATGCGTTGCTGGTCTTTTTATTGTGTTTGGTATTATGGGTAACTCAGCTGCTTCCTTTGCCTATTACTTCATTGTTGGGGCTGGCCTTGTTACCTGTTTTGGGGGTATTGCCTGCAAGTGCTGTGTTTGCATTTTTTGGTAACCCAGCAGTATTTTTTATTTTGGGTGCCTTTATGCTGGTTGCGGGTGTGATGCAGAGTGGTTTGTCCGAACGTTTGGCATTGCTTGTGTTGAAAAAAACAGGTGGTAGTTCCAAACGTTTATTGATGGTGATGTTATTTTTGCCTGCATTGATGGCATTTGTGATGCCTGAACATGCAGTGGCAGCTCTGTTTTTGCCTATAGCATGGGAAATTGTGCGAGCATTGGGTTTGCGGAAAGGTCATGTTTACGCACAAGCTATATTTTTTGCCTTGGCATGGGGGGCAATTATTGGTGGTGTGGCAACCTTGTTGGGTGGCGCTAGAGGACCATTGGCTTTGGCTTTGCTTGGTGAGTTAACAGGTGAAAGCTTTTCATTTATGCAATGGAGCTTGGCAGCTTTGCCGCTGGTGATTGGTGTGTTGTGTGTGGCAGCAATACTTTTGTTACGCATGGTGTCGCGTGTGAAGCTGGATATGCAAGTGGTACAAGATAAGTTTGCTGAAAGGCGATTGGAGATGGGTGTATTAACCTTTAAAGGCTGGATGATGAGCTTTTTAATGTTAGGTACTGTGATTGCATGGTTGTTTGCAGGACATGCCAGTGCGCTAGCGAGTATTGCACTGGTTAGTGTAGTGTTGATGTTTGCTTTACGATTGGTGGATTGGAAACAAGTGGAAACCCATGTGCAGTGGGGTGTAGTGTTGATGTATGGTGGGGCGATTGCTATTGGTAAAGCATTGTCAGATACAGGTGCCGCAACATGGTTGGCGCATACACTTATTCCTGGTGACATGATGGGTTTAGCACTCATCGCTTTATTGGTGTTGATTACACTGTTATTCACGGAAAGTGTGAGTAATGCAGCGGCTGTAGCGATTGTTTTACCGATTGCCATGCCTGTTGGCGCTGCTGTGGGCATAGAACCAGTAGTGATTGCGCTAACAATAGGTATTATTGCAGGTTTTGCTTTTATGTTACCCATGGGTACACCACCCAATGCTATGATTTATGCCAGTGGTTATGTGAATCCTATACACATGCTTAAATATGGTACGATTTTATCACTAACAGCGTTATTTATGTTTTTAGTGGTCATAAAATATTGGTGGCCAGTGATAGGGTTTTATTATTGATGTTGGGAGTGAAAAATGAATATATTGGCTGATAAGGTGGAGTATACATTAGGATTGTTGCAACAGGCGGTAGCAGACTATGCTGGTGATGTTGTATTTGCCTGTAGTTTTGGTGCGGAAGATGTGGTGTTACTAGACCTTCTGGATAAACATCATATTCCGATTCGGGTTATCAGTTTGGATACAGGTCGTTTGCCACAAGAAACCTATGATGTGATGCAAATATGGCGTAAGAAAAGCAGCTTAGATATCGACATATACTTTCCAGATGCAAGAGAAGTGGAAAAGATGATTAAACAGGACGGTGTGAATTTGTTTTATGACTCGGTAGAAAAACGTAAGTTATGCTGCCATGTACGTAAAATTTTACCTTTAAAGCGGGCTTTAAGTGGCGCGCAAGCATGGGTGACAGGTCTTAGACAAGAACAAGCTGATTCACGAGCAAATATGCATGCTGTGGAAGATGATCAGGCATTTGGTATTAAGAAATTTAATCCTCTTATCATGTGGACAGCGCAAGATGTGTGGGATTATATCAAAAGTCATGATGTGCCTTATAATGCGCTGCATGATCAATTTTATCCATCGATTGGTTGTGCGCCGTGTACGCGTGCTATATCGGTGGGAGAAGACCCTAGAGCTGGGCGTTGGTGGTGGGAGCAAGAAGATGCGGTGGCAGAATGTGGTTTGCATGCCAACCCGATCAAGAAGTAGGAGATTGAAATGAGTGAAAAAGAAGAAGCCAAACAAGATAAGAAAGACTTAACCATTGTATGTTTCAGTGGTGATTTTGATAAAATATTGGCTGCATTTGTCATGGCGACTGGGGCTGCGGCAACCAATCGAAAAGTAACCATGTTTTTTACCTTCTGGGGTTTAAATGTGCTCAAGAAAGATTTTGGGCGTAAAGCCTTGGGTAAAGGCATTTTGGCTAAAGTATTTAACTTTTTATTGGGTGGACGCAATAAACTTCCGCTTTCACGTTTGAACTTTGGTGGTGCTAGCCCCAGCTTGATGACCAGCATGATGAAAAAACATAATGTGGCGACTTTGCCAGAGCTGATTGAAGCAGCACATGCGCTTGGTATTCGTTTGTTGGCATGTGAAATGGCATTGCATATTTTAGAATTGGAGCGAGATGATTTGATTGAAGAAGTTGAAGATGTAGTGGGTGTTGCCACCTTCCTCAATGAATCAGAAAATGGACACATTATTTTTGTATAGGAAGAAAGGTTATGAATTTTTTAGATATTACCAATGAGACTTGTCCCATGACTTTTGTGAAAGTGAAGCTACAATTAGCCAAGATGGATAAAGGTCAAGAGTTAGAAGTTATTTTGAATGAAGGTGAACCCTTGCAAAATGTTCCTGCCTCTTGCGAAGAGCAAGGGTTTGAAGTGTTATCCATTGAAGCAGTGGGTGATGCTAAACACCGCGTGATTATCAAGAAGTAATTGAGGTAGAGATGAGTAAACATAAGTTAACCCAACTTAAAGCGTTGGAAGCAGAATCGATTCACATTATTCGTGAAGTGGTAGCTGAGTTTCGTAATCCAGTGATGTTGTATTCGGTGGGTAAGGATTCGTCAGTTTTGGTGCATTTGGCGCGTAAAGCTTTTTACCCAGCGCCTTTGCCTTTTTCACTATTGCATGTGGATACGGGTTTTAAATTTCAGGAAATGTATGAGTTCCGTGATAATTTTTGTGAAGAAATTGGCGCTGATTTAATTGTACGCCGCAATGAAGACGCGATTGCTAAGGGTATGAACCCTAAAGAGTTTGGTGTAGCTAGGTGTTGTGGCGCATTAAAAACTGGAGCATTGTTAGAAGCCTTGGAAGAAGGTGGGTATGATGCCGCTTTTGGTGGTGCACGCCGCGATGAAGAAAAATCACGCGCTAAAGAACGTGTATTTTCTATGCGTGATGAATTTGGTCAGTGGGATCCGAAAAACCAACGTCCTGAGTTATGGAATATTTATAATGGTAGGATTCATGATGGTGAATCGGTGCGCGTATTTCCAATTTCCAATTGGACAGAAATGGATATTTGGTCGTATATCCGCGAAGAGAATATCCCCATTGTTCCTTTATACTTTGCCAAAGAACGCCCTATGATTGAACGTGGTAACATGCTGATTCCGTATTATGAAGAAAATAAAGATCAGTACCTAGAAGGTGAAGAACCGAAAATGATCATGTCACGGTTCCGTACCTTGGGCTGCAGCCCATGTACAGGTGCGGTGCGTTCTGATGCAACGAATATGGATGAAATTGTGATTGAAGCAGCAGCATCGCGTCGTTCTGAGCGAGAAACACGTATTATTGATCATGGTTCTAACAGTATGGAAGACAAGAAAAAAGAAGGTTACTTCTAGAAAAATAATGCATATCACCTTTTAAGCATCCAATAGCAGCATCAAGTATGCTTATGTGCAAAAGCACACTACGCTTGCTTGCTTTGCTCTTGAACGCTTGAGAAGCAATCTGAATCATTTTTAGTGGATTAAATAGGAAAGAAAAAATGACTAAAGCAAATTTTGACATCGTAAAAGAAATTGAGCTGCTGCGTTTGGTGACAGTGGGCAGTGTGGATGATGGTAAATCAACCTTGATTGGTCGTCTTCTGATTGATACCAAGGGTGCATTTGAAGATCAATTGATGGCTGTGCGTAAGAAGAAGGGTACAACCACTATTTCTTCAGCTGCAGAAATTGATTTGGCGATGTTGACCGATGGTCTTTCAGCCGAGCGTGAGCAAGGTATCACCATTGATGTGGCATACCGTTATTTTGCTACGCCCAAACGTAAATTTATTATGGCAGATTGCCCAGGGCATGAACAATATACGCGTAATATGGTGACGGGTTCATCCACTGCCAATGCTGCGATTATTTTGATTGATGCACGTCATGGTGTGTTGGCGCAGACCAAACGTCATACCCATATTTTGGGTTTGTTGGGTATCCCGCACTTGATTGTGGCGGTGAATAAAATGGACTTGGTGGATTATGACCAAGCTACTTTTGAGAAAATTCGTGAAGAAATGGATGAATATTGTGCCAAACAAGGCATTAAAGATTTGATTTGTACACCCATGTCAGCACTTACGGGTGATATGGTGACCATACGTGGTAATCATATGGATTGGTATGAGGGCAATACATTGCTTGAGACTTTGGAGTCTTTGTCTGTGTTGGATGATTTGGACGAAAAACCCTTCCGTATGCCTGTGCAGTTGGTCAATCGACCACAAACAGCAGATTTGCCTGATTATCGTGGTTTTATGGGTACGATTGCATCGGGAACAGTTAAAGTTGGTGATGCAATTTCAGTGGTGCCATCAGGCCTAAGCTCTACGGTGAAAGAAATTGTCACCTTTGATGGTAATTTAGAAGAAGCGTTTGCGCCACAAAGTATTACTTTAACGCTGAATGATAATATTGATATTTCACGTGGTGATATGTTGGTGCATACAGGTGAGGAAACCACAGGTGAGAAATCATTAACCGCTAATGTGTGTTGGATTGGTGATGAACCATTAGAAAAACGCAAAAAATACGTGATTAAACATACAACACGTCAAGTCAAAGCCTTGGTGGATAATGTGGACTTCAAGCGTGATATTCATTCGCTTGAGAAGCAAGATGCCGATGCATTGGCGATGAATGAAATTGGTCAGATTACATTCAAATTACAACAGCCGTTAAACTGTGATTCGTATCAAGATAATAGAGCAACGGGTTCATTTATTATCATCGACGCATTCACAAACAATACAGTCGGCGCAGGTATGATAGTCTAATCACTTGCCTATTGTCCCAATTCTATTCCATAGCTGCATCAAGCGTGCTCACTTACAACTCGTAAGCTGCGCGCGCTTTCTTTGCTCTAAAACAGGATTGCAACAATATTCTGCGTGATTGAGGTATCCGATGGCATTTGGTGAAGACACATTCTTATTTTTACGGCAGTTGTCGGAGAATAATAACCGCGACTGGTTTAATGAGCATAAAGATGAATATGAGGCATGTGTACGTGAGCCTGCATTTTCATTTATAGAAGCAGTTGCACCCAACCTTGAGAAGCTGTCGCCACATTTTATGGCGAAAGCCAGTAATATGGGTGGTTCGCTGATGCGGGTGTACCGTGATGTGCGTTTTTCTAAAAATAAAACACCGTATAAAACGAACATAGGTATTCAGTTTCGTCATGAGCAGGGCAAAGATGTGCATGCACCTGGGTTTTATGTGCATATTGAGCCCAGTCGTGTATTTATTGGTGTCGGCAAGTGGAGCCCGCATGCAGACGGCCTAAAAATGATTCGTCAGCATATTGATACATTTCCCCAAAGCTGGCTGGATGCAAAAAGTGATGAGAAATTCCTTAAACATTTTAAGCTTAGTGGTGAATCCTTAAAACGCGCGCCCAAAGGTTATCCCTTAGACCACCCCATGATTGAAGAATTAAAACGTAAAGACTTTATCGCGATTGCGGATATTCCACCTGAATTGGTATTGGAAGAAGACTTTGCGGACATAGTGATGGGTTATTTTGAGCTTGGCGCACCTTATGTAAAAGAGTTGTGTAGGGCTGTCCGTGTGCCGTTTTGATTGGGCAGCATTGACCCTAACCCTTAAAGCTTTAATGTTAGCTTTTTAAGATGCGGGGTATATGGTGAGCAAAGACAAACATCAAGATTTATCATTTGAGCAGGCTCTGGATGGTTTAACAACCATGGTAGAGAAGTTGGAGTCTGGAAAACTATCACTTGAAGATAGTGTGAAAGCCTTTGAAGAAGGTGTGATATTAACGCGCCAATGTGAAAAGTTACTGGATGATGCTGAGCAACGTCTACAAATTCTTGATGCAGATGGTGAGCGTTGATGAAAGCCCCTAATTTTCTTTTTGAGCATGCATTATTGGTCGAAGATTTTTCTAAACAAACGCTAGAAGCAAGGCGTTCACATGTGCCTTCCCGTTTATTGGATGCTATGTTATATTCTTTATTAGCAGGTGGTAAACGTGTTCGACCTGCGCTGGTCTTAACATGTTATGAGGCTTGTGGTGGGCAAAATTTGCAAACGGTTATACCTGCTGCGGCAAGTATTGAATGTATGCATACATATTCATTGATTCATGATGACTTGCCTTGTATGGACGATGATGACTTTAGACGCGGTAAACCCACGTGTCATAAGCAGTTTGATGAAGAAACGGCAGTGCTTGCTGCTGATGCCTTACAAGCATTAAGTTTTGAGCTGCTCGCAGATTTGGATGCCGATGCATATACACGTTTAGCTTTGATTAAAGATATGGCTCTTGCGGCTGGCTGCCAAGGTATGGTGGGTGGTCAAATGATGGATATTTTGGCGGAAAACCAAAGGGTGGATAATGTTTTGCAAGTGGAGCGTATCCACTTGCACAAAACGGGTGAACTGTTGCGTTGGTCATGTGAAGCGGGTGCGAAATTAGCAAATGCATCGGATGAACAGTTTCAAGCATGTTCGCGGTTTGGTAAGGCAGTCGGGCTTTTGTTTCAAATCGCTGATGATATTTTGGATGCCACAGCAACGAGTGAAGCCTTGGGTAAAAGTGCCGGTAAAGATGAGGCGCAAAACAAGGCAACTTATGTATCGGTATTGGGTGTGACAAAAGCAAGAGAGTTGGCGGGTGAACTGTGTGAAATTGCACTGCAAGCCTGTGAACCTATGCAAGGTGAAGCAGGGCATCAGTTAAAAAGCTTGGCTACTTATATTTTAAAGCGAGGGCAATAATGTCAGATACGAAAAACTTGGACTTATTGCACGCCATTGATGGTGTAGATGCTTTAAAACGCTTGAAAACATCGCAATTACCAGAACTGTCGCAACAAATGCGTGATTATTTGATTGAAACTTTAGCCCCGATTGGTGGGCATTTGGGTGCAGGGCTTGGCGTGGTGGAATTATCAGTTGCTTTGCATTATGTGTTTGATTCACCGCGAGATAAAATTGTTTGGGATGTCGGGCATCAAGCCTACCCGCATAAAATTCTTACGGGTCGTTTGCAAGGCATGCCGACCATGCGTCAATATGATGGTTTGAATGGTTTTACCAAACGCAAAGAATCCGAACATGATTGTTTCGGTGCGGGTCATGCTTCAACTTCGATTTCAGCAGCTTATGGTTTTGCTATCGGTAGAGATTTGCAACATCAACATAATCATGCGATTGCAGTGATTGGTGACGGTTCGTTGGGTGGTGGCATGGCTTTTGAAGCTTTGAATCATGCTGGCGGCAATGAGAATAATTTGTTGGTCATCCTGAATGATAATGAAATGTCGATTGCACCCAATGTGGGTGCAATGTCATCGTATTTGGCGCGTATTATCACCGATAAAAATTATACCCATGCTAAAGAAGCGGCGAAAAAGATTTTAAATAAAGTGCCTGCAGTGTTTGATGTTGCCAAACGTTTGGAAGAACATGTCAAAGGCATGATTACACCGGGCACATTGTTTGAAGAGCTTGGTTTTAGATATATTGGCCCTATTGATGGGCATGATTTTGATACCTTGCTGCCTACCTTAGAGAATTGCAAAGATTTAAAAGGCCCTGTGCTTTTGCATGTCTTAACTAAAAAAGGTTTGGGTTATGAACCCGCGGAAGAAGACCCGGAAACTTGGCATGGTTTGGGCCCGTATTGTTTGAAGTCGGGTACACCTGTTAAAAATGCCAATGCACCTAAAACATATACCCAAGCGTTTGGGGATACATTGATTCATTTGGCACAAGAAGATGCATCTATTGTTGCCATTACTGCAGCCATGCCTGGTGGTACAGGTTTATCGAAGTTTGCCAAAATGTTTCCTGAGCGTTGCATCGATGTAGGAATTGCTGAACAACATGCGCTTACTTTTGCGGGTGGTTTGGCTTGTTCGGGCATGAAACCTGTGGTGGCAATTTATTCCACGTTTTTACAACGCGCTTACGACCAAATCATCCATGATATTTGCATTCAAAATTTGCATGTGGTGATGTGTTTGGATAGGGCAGGTATTGTGGGTGCTGATGGTGCTACGCATACGGGTATGTTTGATATTGCCTACCTCAGATGTTTGCCGAATATGACCATGATGTGCCCTAAAGATGAAATTGAACTCACACATATGCTTAAAACAGCATTGGAAGATATCGATGGCCCTGTGGCGATTCGTTATCCGCGTGGTTCGGGTTTGGGTTTAGAATCTGAAACACCAGCATTAATACCTGTGGGTAAGGCAGAGGTGATTGAACAAGGAAAAGATGGTTTGATTGTATCTGTGGGGACACGTTTCTCTGATGCGAAAGCTGCTGTGGAAACGCTAAAAGAAGAAGATAAGAAAGACTTTGCATTGCTAAACTTGAGGTTTGTCAAACCTTTGGATGTTGATGCCATCATCAAACATTTGCCCAAGCATAAACCCTTGGTTGTGGTTGAAGAAGGTGTGGGTGAAGGTGGAATAGGCGAGAAGATTGCTGTGGAGGCGTTAAAATCGGGTTGGTCGGGCGCATTTGTGCATATTGCCATGCCAGATGTCTTTCCAGAGCACGGGACGCAAGCTGAGATTTTACGTGACTTGAAACTGGATAAAATGGGTATTGTTGAACAAGTGAGGGGGGTATTATGAAAATATTCATGGTTATGTTAGCAGTGATGAGTTTGGCTGCGTGTACTCAAGAAAGTAATGAGCAAACAACACCAGCCGCAGCAAAGGTGAAACCCATTGAAAAAGAGCAGGTGAAGATAAATACGACTACAGTGCCTGTGCCTGCTGATAAAGTGATGAAAAAAGAAAAACCTGCCGATACAAATATTGTTCCAGCACCTGTTAAAGAGACAACTGTAAAAAAAGAAAGAGTCAAACCTAAACCTGCTGCCAAAGCCAAGGAAACAAAACCAGTCGTTACAACTGTTGCAAAGAAAACACCTGAAGTTGCGCCAGCCCCAAGCCCTAAAGTTAAAAAAGTTATTGCACCACGCGTACAAGGTAAAGGACCCATTAAAAGTGAGCCCAGCCCTGCGCCAAGCGATATCATGCTTAAATCAGAACCCATAATGGATATGGCTAAAGCGAATGCATTAACGAAAAAATGTAAATCTTGTCATGCAACAAATAAAGATAAAGTCGGGCCATCATGGAAGAAAATTCAAGCAGCTTACGGCTCAGCTGACACTTTGGCTGCAGTATTTGAAAGTGGCTTTGCTGTGGAAAACAGGCGCGTTGTTGCATTTGATGTGAAGTGGAAGAAAAAAGCGAAAACCATGACAGCCCAGTATAAAAACTTGATAAAAAAACAGGTTGGCAAAGGTAAGTTTACATACAACGCGTTGGCTGCAGCAATTTTTGCCAAGTAAGTTTGTTTTGTTTATCCCCTTTTTGCTTTTAGATTGCTTGTTTAGGCTTTATTTGTAGGCTTTGCCATATGAATAAGCAAACTTCTTTATCTTCTAAAGCAAATCAAGGGCGCGCGTGCGGTGTTATTCCTTTTGCGCCAGATAGTTTCTTATTTGTTGTTGGTTCAGGGATTGCAGTCATAGGTTCTTATGGTTTAATATGGACAATGGCTGCAATGATGTTGGCGCGTAAAAAGGAAACTGTTTAACCCATGGAAGATAAAAAAAACCGCCCAGTGCATACCATTAAACGTAGAGGAATCTACGTATTACCAAGTATGTTTACCTTGCTTGGTCTGCTTTGTGGCTTTTATTCGCTGGTAAGCACGATTCAGGGCAACTATGAAAATGCTGCTTGGGGTATTATTGGCGCTGCTATTTTTGATATGTTGGATGGGCGTGTTGCACGTTTATTGAATGCGGAAACTGCATTTGGTGCTGAGCTTGATTCTCTGGCTGATATGATGTCATTTGGGGTTGCACCTGCGGTATTGGTTTATCTTTGGGCATTAACGCCTTATGATAAACTGGGTTGGTTGGCTGCCTTTTTGATTGTTGCTGGATCGGCACTTCGTTTGGCGAGGTTTAATGTGCAGCTTGCAAGCCAAGATAAACGTTATTTCCAAGGTTTACCTACACCTGCATTGGCCATTTTTATGGCATCGGGTGTGTTGTTTTATTCATCTTTTGATGCCACGCCATCGAGTGGTTTGTGGTTGGTTCTTAGTATTGCTCTGGCTTGGCTTTTGGTGAGTAATGTTCGGTTTTTGTCGGGTAAAGATATTGATTTAAAACAAAAACGTTCGTTTGCAGTGCTGGTGAGTATTTTAGCCGCTGTGGTGCTGCTGGTGATTGATCCACACCGTGTACTATTTTGTGTGTTTTTGGCGTACTGTGTGCATGGTCCGATTATGAGTGTATGGCAGGGGCAAAAAGCGGCACGTTTGCGTTTGAAGAAACGATTGGCGCGAGCCAAAGCAAAACAACCAGTAAAAACTGACGTTGACAATAACGATTAAAGCAGCGCATACTCCGCGGCATGAAATGTTTTAACCTGTACCTGCTCGTAGAACTCGACACAACATTATTGTGCCGAACTGGCTCGTACACCGACTGAATAGACACGTTTTTATTTAGTATTTGAAGTTTCGAGCCACGGTTATCCCCGTGGCTTTTTTGTTTTTAGCCCAAGGGTTTGATGAAAAGATTGGGTTTAAGGAGAAGTTTTATGTCTGACCGTTTATACATATTTGATACCACCTTGCGTGATGGTGAACAATCACCTGGCTGTTCAATGAATATTGAGGAAAAATTACGTATTGCCCATGCGCTTGCGGCATTGGGTGTGGATGTGATTGAAGCGGGTTTCCCTGTGGCTTCTCCAGATGACTTTACAGCGGTAAACCGAATTGCAGCCGAAGTTCCCAATGCGATGATTGCTGGTTTGGCTAGAGCGCACCCTAAAGATATTGATGGCGTGGCTGAAGCGATTAAACCCGCAGGCGATAGAGGGCGTATTCATACGTTTATCGCAACCAGCCCGATTCATATGGAAGCAAAATTGAGAATGAGCCCTGATGAAGTGGTGGAGCGTGCAGTAGCTGCGGTGAAACAAGCACGCAACTTGGTAGCAAATGTTGAGTTTTCAGCAGAAGATGCAGGGCGCTCTGATGATGATTTTTTGTGTAGGATTGTAGAAAAAGTGATTGATGCAGGTGCATCGGTTATCAATATTCCTGACACTGTGGGATATATGACACCTGATGAATTTGGCCGTAAAATCAAGTTGTTGCGTGAACGTGTACCCAATGCTGATCAAGCGATTTTTTCTGTGCATTGTCATAATGACTTGGGTTTGGCTGTGGCAAACTCTTTGGCTGCGGTGGAGAATGGGGCAAGGCAAGTGGAGTGTACCATCAATGGTTTGGGTGAACGCGCGGGTAATGCGGCGTTGGAAGAAATCGTCATGATTTTGAAAACACGTGCAGACCGTTATAACATTGATACAGGAATTGATACCACCAAAATTGTGCAAACCTCGAAATTGGTTTCACAAATCACAGGTATGCCGATTCAAGCCAATAAAGCGATTGTGGGTGCAAATGCCTTTGCCCATGAATCGGGTATTCATCAAGATGGTGTCTTAAAACATAAAAAAACTTATGAAATCATGACCCCTGAATCTGTGGGCTGGAATACCAATCGTATGGTATTGGGTAAACATTCAGGGCGGGCTGCATTAAAAGCACGCTATGTTGAATTGGGTGTTACGCTTGATGATGAGCAGTTGGTTGCTGTGTTTGAGCGTTTCAAAGCGTTGGCAGATAAGAAAAAAGATATTTTTGATGAAGATTTGCAAGCGATTTTGAATGAAGATGCTGAAATCAATACCGAACATGTGAAACTTGTGGCTTTGCATGTGGCATCAGGCACGAAAGATGCACCAGTGGCGGCAGTGAAATTGGATATTGATGGTGAAATATTTGAGGCTACTGCCAAGGGTGATGGCCCCGTGGATGCAGCATTTAAAGCCATTAAATCTTTGGTGGAACCCAATGGTAAACTTTTGTTGTATTCAGTGAATGCAATTACTGCGGGCACGGATGCGCAAGGTGAAGTGACTGTGCGTTTGCAAGATGGTGAGCGTATTGTGAATGCACAAGGTTCAGACACCGATATTGTGGTGGCATCGGCTAAGGCTTTGATCGCAGCATTAAATAAACTTCCCAATATGCACGCTAGAGAAGTGCATGCGCAATATAGTGGCGTATAAAAGGTCCGTCATTCCAGCGTAGGCGAGAATCTATATGTGATGATAAAACAACCATGCGTTTATATTCTAGCAAGTAAAAAGCATGGAAGGTTGTATGTTGGTGTAACGAGTAACTTGGTTCATCGTGTTTGGCAACATAAGAATGATTATATCGAGGGGGTCACTAAAAAATATAATGTACATATCTTGGTTTATTATGCGCAATATGAGACTATGGTGTCCGCCATTACTCGTGAGAAGCAAATGAAGAAGTGGAATCGTAATTGGAAAATAAGGTTAATTGAAGAGAATAATCCGAATTGGGATGATTTGTGGAATTCAATTCATTGATGATGTGTTGGTTAGTGGATTCCCGCCTTCCCCTAGGGGATACTCTCTTGCTTCGCAATTCACCTAATCGCGGGAATGACGAGGGAAGTGGTGATTATGCGTAATAAAATTATCGCTTATACCGATGGTGCATGCTCTGGAAATCCTGGCCCTGGTGGCTGGGGTGTTTGGCTTAAAGCGGGGCATCATGAAAAAGAATTGTGCGGTGGCGAAAAAGATACCACCAATCAACGCATGGAATTACAAGCGGCCATTGAAGCGCTTAAAGCTTTAAAAAAACCATCTTCAATTACAATTGTTACTGATTCTAAGTATGTATTGAACGGGATTACCGATTGGATTCATGGTTGGAAGAAAAAAGGTTGGAAAAATAGTAAAAAAGAACCTGTAGCCAATCGTGAACTATGGGAAGCTTTGGATGCCTTAAATCAAATTCACGATGTGGATTGGCAATGGGTGAAAGGGCATTCGGGTGATGAAGGTAATGAAAAAGCGGATGAACTTGCAAGGCAAGGTATTCCCATTTAAGCGTCATTCCCGCAATTCACCTAAACGCGGGAATGACAGAAAGAGTGTTGGTTAACCTTCGTGGGTATGACGGTAAGAGACGAAAAAAGGATAATTAGATTATGAAAATGTTGATTGATTTTTTGCCTGTGGCGTTGTTTTTCATTGTGTACAAGATGGAAGATATTTATGTGGCAACGGCGGTATTGATTATTGCCAGCGCGATTCAAACTGTGGGTGTACGTTTGTGGAAAGGCAAGTTTGAGCAAAACCATGTGATTACATTGGTCCTAGTGGCTGCGTTTGGTGGTTTAACGCTGTTTTTACATGATGAGATGTTTATTAAATGGAAACCATCGGTGATCAACTGGTTATTTGCAGTCGTATTTTTGGGCAGCATGTGGATTGGCAAAAAAAATATTATTCAACGTATGATGGGCGGGCAGGTTAACTTACCGCAACATGTATGGTCCACATTAAATGTGGCTTGGGCTGTGTTTTTTATCTTTTTAGGTTTTTTAAACCTGTATGTGGTTTACAACTACGATACCGATACTTGGGTAAACTTTAAATTGTTTGGACTGATGGGTTTAACCGTTGTTTTTATCATTGGGCAAAGCCTGTATATGGCGAAATATATTGAGCCCGATGATTCGAGTGATGGTGGTGTTTAAACGCTAGGCACAACTTTTGCTTGAAATAGCTATGAAAGAAAAAGGTTTTACCTTAATAGAATTAATGATTGTGGTTGCAATTGTCAGTATTTTGGCTTCTGTAGCAATACCAATATTTGCTAAGTTTCGCATCAAGGCATTTAATTCAGTAGCTATTTCTGATATCCAGAATGGTATAAGAAAGATTGAAACGTTTAAGTCTTTTGGTTCTAAACTTCCTGATAGTCTTCCTTTGTTTACAGGGCAGGGTTTAACTGTGTTAACCGATGGGACAACTACAGAGCCTTGGTTGGTTTCTGATCAAGTGTCTGTTTTATATATTAAAGGTGTAGGCGGTTATTGTTTGCTAGCCAAGCATTTTTCTGGAGATATTGTGTATATGGCAAGCAATGCTTCTACTGTTCCCGTTGCATTAAAAGCTAGTGCAAGCCAAGGTGTGAAGCTGAATAGTTTAGGTGCCACACCTGTAACCCAAGACTGTTCGAATATGACCAAAGCAGCGATTGCGAACATTACCTTAAACTGACAAATCAGGGTCTTGATACTGACAAAAAGTGTCAGTTTGTTGTGGTTGATTGTGTATTTATAAGCTATGAGCTTGGCATCATGGTTGCTGCATGCTAAACACAGGCTAAACAAGACTGTTTAAAAAAAAGAAAGGGGAGATTTCAATATGAATCTTAAACAAAAAACACAAAAAGGTTTTACCTTAATTGAATTGATGATTGTGGTTGCGATTATTGGTATTTTGGCATCGATTGCGATTCCACAATTTGCCACATTCCGTATTAAAGCGTTTAACTCAGCAGCAGCAGCAGATGCTAAAAATGGCGTTACTGTGACTGAAGGTTTTTACACAGATAACTATGTCTATCCAGATACAGTAGCAGCAACATTTGGTGCAGCTCCAATCACCCTAACATCCAGTGGTTTAACAGGTGTTGTGAATGCAACATGGAATATTTCTGATGGTGTAGGCGCAGCTTTCACAAAAGGTGCAACAACTGGATATTGTATTCGTGCTAAACATACTGGTGGTAACCAAATTTTTATGGCAAGTAATGCAGCACCTGCACCCGTTGCTTTGACTGCAGCGGCAACAGAAGGCGCTAAATTAGATGCTACAGGTGGTACACCAGCAACGACTGATTGTTCAGGTCAAACAGGAACAATTATTAAAGCTTACGCTGTTAACTAAACTTATATTTTTCATGAAAAGGCTCCTTCGGGAGCCTTTTTTTTTCTAAAAGTTAGGGGTGTAAGATGAATATCATAGCCTTACAAAAACATTACCAAGAAAAGTGTGTGCTGGATTTGCAACGTTTAACACTACAATCTTCATTTGCCCATGGTTTGTTGGGCGCTAACGGTGCAGGAAAGAGCACGCTGATTAAAATTTTGATGGGTTTGGTGTATGCAGATGGCAAACCTGATGTGGCTTTGGAATCAGTGTCTATGCTGCCTGAAAATCCGTATTTACCTATCCACTTGTCGGCTTACCAAATTGTGTCCCATGCCTGTAGTGTGCAAGGTGCATCGCAGGCTGTGGAATCCTTGCTTGAAGAGGTATGTTTAAAACCAGAAGCATGGCATCAACCGATTCGTACATATTCCAAAGGCATGAAACAACGCACAGCCATTGCTTATGCGCTTGCAGGGCAACCTGAATGGTTGATTTTAGATGAACCTATGAGTGGTTTAGATGCTATGGGCAGGAAACATATGTTGGATGTGTTTATGCGGAGAAAGCAAGCTGGGACAAGTATTTTGATGTGTAGCCATGCGGTGACAGACTTGGTTCGTCTGTGTGACCAAGTGCATATTATGGCGCAAGGTAAGATGTGTGAAACAATGGATATCAAAGCGCATAATATGCAAGAAGTTGAAGATTTGGAGCAACGTTTGATACACTGGAGTCATGAACATGCTTTGGATTAAGTTGGCAAAATTAACTTGGTTGGAGCTTTGGCAAAGCCGAAGTTATAAAATGATATTGCTGATAGCGCTTGTAGCACCTGCTTTTGCCGTGGTGATGGGTGCGTTGTTTATGGTAGATATTGGCAAGGTCTATATGGATGCGATTGCTGCATCAGCGCAACTGATGATGATTGCTTTTTTGATTTTTGTGGTGGTTGTGTTGCTTAGCAAAGATATATTTGAACGGGTTTGTTATATATTGCTTACACCACCCGTGAGACGAACCGATTATTTCGCTGGTAGATTTGTAGGTTTTGTTTTTGCTTTTATGATGCTTTTGTTGGCATTGTTTGTTTCTTCGCTCATTGTGGCTGTATTTTATATTGGTGCCAAACCTGAATTTTATCAATCTGGTTTTTCTTGGATTACGTTGGCACAAATGATGTTCTTTTATGCTTTTCAGTATATTGCTGTGTTGGGTTTGGTATTCTTTATTGCATCATGGGCCTCTGGTGATGCAGAGATGATGTTGTTTGTGATGGCTTCTTTGGTGTTTACTTGGATTTTCCCGCCTGTGTTACAAGCCTTGCAAAGCCCAGATGTGATGGCTGAAACACCAGCATTCATTATGCCAGTATTGGATGCGGTGTATGCCATGATTCCACATTTGAATGGCGCAGATATTGCGCTGCAACTGGCGCATGGTGATGCATTGAGCCTTGTGCAAATGACTATGTATGTTGCAGAACATAGTTTGTATGCTGTGGTATGTTTCATGATGGGTTTGATGTTGTTTAAGCGGCGAGATTTATAGCCATGGCAAAGAAGTTGCAAATTTTACCTATATTCGTTTTATCTGTTTCATTGCTGCTTTTGTTGGTGGTGCGTGAGCAGTCTGAACACATACATGGTAAGCAGCAGTTACATACATGGACATCGTCTTCTTCCCCCAGAGCTGAAATCATAATCGCAGGGCCATTGCGTGGTATTATGGCTGATTTTCGTATGTTGGATGTGTTTGCAATTTATTATGAAGCTACACAGCATCAAAAGAAGCAGGTTTTGCAGTATTTACCTGTGTATTTGAATCGAGCGCAAAATTTGGACCCTAAGTTTTTTGATGTGTATCGGTTAGCGGGCAGTATTTTGGCTTATGATGCCCATATGCCTGAAGCGTCGGTGGATTTATTACGCAAAAGCTTTGATCCACGTCCTGAAGTGTGGGAATTTCCTTTTTTTGCAGGTTTCATTGCGCACGACTTGCTGCATGATGATAAGCAGGCTTTTGAGTTGATGTCTGTAGCAGCCAATCGCAAAGATGCACCGCCGTTTTTAGTGACATTGGCTTCTCGATTTTTAGCGTCAACAGCAACCCCACAAGATGCCATTGCTTTTCTTCAAGGTATATTAAAGGTGATGCCTCCTGAATATCAAGCTGGTATTAAAAGAAGGATACAGGAGCTTAGCCAAGGTTCAGCCAACAAGTGAGCTGAAGTTTTACTGACCAAGTAACATAAAGCTCCAAAACAAAATGATGACTGCGGAAGTCATGTCTCTGCCCCAAGCCAACCATAACCACCATGATGTTTGTTGGTGGTCTGCTTGCATAAGTTTGTATGCTGCACGAAATGAATGAATTAGAAACAAAACACCCAATACCCATGCTGATTCATGTTTTTGTAAGGTGGAGACTGAAAACATGGCCATCAAGCTCACCCAAAGCGTTGCATCCAGAGCTTGTTTGAAGCTGGATACTTGGTACAACATGCTGTCCATAGCCACTGCGACAAGCAACTGAATCACAATGCAGGTTAACCATGTTGGAATAAAAATATCGTATAACATGGGGTTTTGAAAGATCAGTGTGGGTAAAGGCCATAAGAGTACGGGTATAAAAAGTACTGTATGGGTGAGAATGTATGCGAGCCTTAAATGTTTTTTGGGTGTGTTGGGATTGGGTATATTTTTTTGGGGCATGGATGAAGTGTTTTGCATGGTTTAATGGATACTATGCTGAGGCTGTGTCTCATCCAGTGGTTGTTCGTCACTGATGCTATCACTTGGAATGGCATAAGCATCGCTGGCCCAATTGCCCAAATCTTGGGTCTGACAACGCTCGCTGCAAAAAGGAAAGTTTTCACTGCCGTATTCCACAAGTGTTTTACAAATAGGGCATTTGACCGTGATTTTTTTATTCATGATATGGGTACCGCCATGAGTGCATATGTTTGATTGTGTGTAATGTCGTGTTCGACCTTGCCGGGTGACCATTGGGAAAACCTAAGGCGTATCACAGCGCGAAAGCCTGAACAACTGGGTACGATGCCTTGGGCAACAGCTTGTTCAGGCACACCGATAATCACCAAACCAATATCATCTTGTGCTGCCAAGGTGATTTGATCATAACCTGCATGGGCAGTACGTTGCTGCCAAGGCACATGGGCATGTAACATGGTGTTGAGATGTTCAATAGCTTGAATCATGGGCTCAATAATGCTGTAAAGTTGTTGTGCATGTTCACTATTGTGCCAAAAGGGGTGAATCAGCTGAGGTAAGGAGAGTTTATGTCCAAGCAAGTCTTGTTTGCGCACACTATCTCTATAAGCTGTTAACCATGCATCAGCATTTAAGAAATCTATGCTTGATGATGTGCTACTGCGTATTTTTTCGGCTGAAGTTGCAACTTCATGGCAAGCTTGAATCAATTTCTTTTCAAATTCAGGGTGTTTTGTGGCTAAATTTTTAAAGTGTTTTTGCATGCTTGAAAATAAACTGATGATATTGGGGATTGCAGGTTTTTTATGTCCATCACCGACAAGCAAAGCATGAATTTCATTGCTTGCAGTGAGCCATAAAAAGGGTGATTGGTTTTGCAATGCTTGTTGCATACAACGCAAAGCATCACGCAGTTCAATCAAAGATTGCATCCGTGGCGTGAGTGCAAAAGAAATGGGTATAAGCTTTTCAGTCATCTTTAGAGACGAGGTACGGAGCGGAATACAGGCGCGATATCACCTGCTGCATGACGTGATACCTGTAAATTATGAATAAGACCTGTGCCAAGTCGGTACACCCAACCATGAATACTTAAAGGACGACCTTTTTCCCATGCACTTTGTATAATGCGGGTGTGTGATAGGTTTTCCACTTGTTTGATGACATTAAGTTCTGTCATACGGTCTGACATTTCTTGTGGGGATAAATCTTTTAAATCATCGTAATGCTGGTGAAAATTATCACGAATACCACGAATCCAGTTGTCCACGATGCCAAAATGTTGCGAGGTGATTGCAGCTTCCACACCGCCACAATCATAATGCCCAGTCACAATAATATGTTCTACTTTCAATACATCTACGGCATATTGTACACCCGATAAACAGTTTAAATCGGTATGGTGTACTTGGTTGGCAATATTTCGGTGTACAAAAATTTCACCCGGATCCAAACCAACGATTTCATTGGCAGGTACACGGCTATCTGAGCAGCCAATCCACATATATTTGGGTTTTTGTTGCCCTGATAGGCGATCAAAAAAACCAGGCGACTTTTGTTCACGTTGATTGGCCCATGTTTTGTTGTTTTGCAGAAGCTGCTCAGGTGTTGGCATGGTTTATACTAACCAAGCGTCAAGCTGACCTTTTTTATCCAGTGCATAAAGTTCATCACAACCACCCACATGTTGATCATTGATGAAAATTTGTGGAATGCTGCGCCCACCATGGCTTCGTTTCATCATTTCAACACGTTTTTCAGGCTCTTGTTGCACATTGTATTCAATGAAATCCAACCCACGTTGTTCGAGAAGTGATTTGGCACGCACGCAGTAAGGGCAGTAATCGCCAGAATAGATTTCAATTTTTGCGTTGCTACTCATATGGTCTCCTAAGTATTGCTCGGTGTTCTAGCCAAGGCAAAGGCAAATATGGGATGTTGTGTTTTTTTCATCACCTTACAAGCATGGCGCAGCGTAGCACCTGTGGTTAAAATGTCATCCACAACCCATATTTTACCTTGTACATTGTAGTTATCCAACTGTATTTGGTAGTCGTTTGCAAGCATGAAAGCCTTACGCAAATTGCTCAGACGTTGTTTGCCTTTGAGGGCAGATTGTCGGGTATGGTTGCCTGTGCGGCGAAGCAGGGTGTGGCAAACTTGGCTTGATGTGATTTGGGCAATGCGTTGGCATAAATCGGCACTGTGATGCAAACCTGAACGCCGCATGCGTGATAAAGGCATGGGCACAGGGATTAACAAGTCATGGGGGGAGAAAACCTGTTGTAATGTTTGCGCTGAAGATTGGAGTAACCAGTGTAAACCTGCGCTTTGACCTTGTAGTTTCCAAGCCAATAACGCCGTACGAACCGTATCACGGTAAACAAATACATTACGGGTATGCTTTTGGGGTGGAGGCTGTGTTAAACAATGTCCACAAGGGCCTGGAGCAAGTGATTTGGGCAGGGTAATACCGCAACGATAACAAGTGTTTATTGGCGCAAGATGAATGTCTTGCAAACAATCGGCACAGCAGCCGTATTGTTCTGGCAGGTTGATGTTTGCTGGTTTGGTGTTTATGGCGCGTGTAGCATGGACTTTTTTGCAGGTAGGGCAGGCAGGCGGGAAAATATAGGGTTGTAGGTGTTGAAGTAAACGCGTTGACAGCCTGAACATGACAAGGAATATAGCGAACATGGTTGATACAGGCAATTGGTTTGATGTAATTTCAGAGACACAGCAACGTAAACTTTTAGCGAGTCAACGTGATGGGCTGTGGATTGAGGTTCAAGGGCAAAGACTGCTCAACTTTGCATCTAACGATTATTTGGGTTTGAGTACAAACCATCAAGTGTGTGCTGCGGCAAAGGCTGCCATCGATACTCATGGTTTGGGTAGCGGTGCATCCAGACTGGTATCGGGTGATGACCCTTTGTTGCATGAATTTGAGCGCGAATTTGCAGCGTGGAAAGGGTTTGAAGCATGTTTGATACTTGGTTCAGGTATGTTGGCAAACATGGGTTTATTACCAGCCTTGGCAGATAGGTTTACACATATATTTAGTGATAAATTGAACCATGCTTCGTTGGTGGATGGGGCAAGGTTGTCGGGTGCAAAAGTGCACCGTTATCCCCATTTAGACTTGAACATATTGGAAGCACAGTTGCAAAAAAATACAGCAGCTAAACGTATGATAGTTTCTGATGGTGTATTTAGCATGGATGGTGACGCTGTTGATGTGCAAGCCTTGTTAGACTTGGCAGAGACTTATGACACGATTGTAGTGATTGATGATGCGCATGGCACGGGTACGGCAGGTATAGATGGCAAAGGGCTTGTTGGTCAAGCTGGGTTGGCTGGGCATGTACGTTTGCTTGAAGTGGGTACATTGGGTAAAGCATTGGGCAGTTATGGTGCGTATATTTTGGGTACTTCTTCTATGATTGAAGGTTTAAAACAGCGCATGCGTACTTTGATTTATTCCACCGCATTGCCTGTATGTGTATTGGCTGGCGCTCAAGAAGCTTTAAACATCATCAAACAAGGTGATTTCATCAAAAAATTACATCATAATATCGACTTTTTTCTGCAAAACACACAAGGGCTTCACTTGTTACCATCTCAAACCGCCATTCAACCCATCATGTTGGGTTCAGATGCTCAAGCTTTGCATGCGGCGAAAGTGATGCGGGAGGCTGGTTTTTTTGTGCCTGCAATCCGCCCACCCACGGTGCCGCAAGGGCAATCTAGGCTTAGGATAACACTATCAGCACAACATCAACAATCAGATATTCAAAGGTTGATAGAAGCTTTAAGGGAGCTTTGAATAAACCGCGGGAGTGACGGTGTATTTTTAGTGGGTATGGTGGGCTCAAGTCTTATTCAAAAACGTCCTTAGCCTCGGCTAAATACCCAAGTTTTGTTGTCGGATAGGTTAGGGTTGTAGATATAACCATCTAGGTCAAAGTTTTTGATGGCTTGTACATCGCTGATACGGTTTTGGATGATGTATCTTGTCATCAGACCACGTGCTTTTTTGGCATAAATACCAATGACTTTATAAGTACCTGCTTTGTTTTCTTTAAAGGTCGGCGTAATGATATTGGCTTGCAGCAACTTGGGTTGAATCACTTTGAAATATTCGGTGGATGCAAGGTTAATCAGCGTATCATCTGCTTCAAGCTCTTGGTTGAGTTGTTCGGTGATGCTATTGCCCCAAAAGTCATAAAGGTTGTTACCCTTGGCATTGCTCAGTTTTGTTCCCATTTCAAGGCGATAAGCTTGCATCAAGTCCAGCGGGCGAAGTATGCCATACAACCCTGATAATATGCGCAAATGGGTTTGGGCAAAAGCAATGTCATCGCTGGATAATGTTTGTGCATCCAAACCTTGATACACATCACCCGCAAAGCTAAACAATGTTTGTTTGGCATTGTCCGCTGTAAACGGGGTGTGCCAATTTTGGTAGCGTTGCACATTCAAATCAGCAAGTTTCATACTTAATTTCATGAGCGAAGCAATATCAAAAGCATCTTTTTCTTGTAAAATAGCAATCAATGTTTGCGCTTGTTGCAAAAAGATAGGCTGTGTATAGGGAAAGTTTTGCAGCACTGGACCTTCATAAAGTTTTTTTGCAGGTGAAATAACAATACGCATGATAAGCTATCCTTGATGTGAATGATGACAAAGTTTACCGCTGCTTGTTTTAAAAGTCTTGCTTTGCGGATAGTAAAAAATTTTGACGAAAGTAATATGATGGGCTATTAATAGATTAATAATAACAATGCAGTTGTTGGTATGTCATGGAACGGAGTTATTTCATGTTATTAAACACAAGTGAAATTACAGTCAAACGAGAAAATAATATGCGTAAAACCATGCATGTTTTTTCGCATGATTTACGTAATCCTTTGTTAAATATTCAAGCGTTGGTGCAGGAAGCAACCACACTGATTCAAGATGCAACCCAAGCCGAGCGAACAGGAAGCAAGGAAAGTTTATCTTATATTTTAGGTCGCGAGCTTCCCGAAATCCTTGAATTGTTAAACCATAGTGCCAGTCGTATGGATGATATGGTGTTGGGTGCCAATGAAATTTACCATTGTTTATTTGATGAGCTTGAATGTGAGTTTGTGGATATGCATACGGTATTTATGCGTTGTTTTGCCCAATTAAAACTCGCCGATGATCATTTGGAAATGGACTGTGTAGGGTTGCCTGCTGTTTATGCAGATGTTTTGGCTGTTAAACGTGTGGTTTGGGAGCTGCTATGCAATGCGAAAAAAGCGATTGATGCCAGAGAAGAACCCTATTCACGTCTCATTACGGTGCATGCAAAACATGAAGCCAATATGATTGTGTTTACAGTAGAAGATTGTGGCTGTGGTTTGGAAGCGCATGAAGAAAAAAGTGCGTTTGAATCTTTTTTTACGGGTAAACATTTCGCAGGTAATACGGGCATGGGTTTAACACGCGCTCAAGCTTTGGTTGAGCGTCATGGTGGACGCATGAGTATTGTTAACCGTGAAGGTGGCGGCGCTGTGGTAAGCTTTTCCTTACCCAAATCACCTTGAAGCATGTTTTAAGATTTAGTGCTGGCTGCATGTACGGTGGTTTCTTTGATATAACTATTGGCTAAAACTTCTTTAAGACGCACGCAACCTTTACCTGAACTTTTGGCTTGGTATAATGCATCATCGGCTAAAGTGATGAGCTCTTGGCTATTGGTGATGGTTGCAGGTAACACACAGGCGACACCAATGGATAGGCTAACTTGGATACTTTCATAACCTTTAATCTTGATTTGTTTGACAGAATCCATAATACGGCAAGCTATATTTTCTAAAGGTAGGGTTTTACCAAGCTCCCCTGGTAAAAGTGCGATAAATTCATCGCCGCCATAGCGGGCTACAATGTCATAAGCGCGTAGATGTTGGCGTATATGTTCGGCAATACGTACCAATAAAATATCACCCACTTCATGACCATATTGATCATTCATGAGTTTAAAGAAATCAACATCAAAAAACATACAGCTGAGTGAACTTTGTTGTCCGCGTTCTAAACGGTTAAACTCTTCTTCCATACGAAGTGCAAAGTGACGGCGGTTATAAATACCTGTTAAAGGGTCGTGAATGGCTTGATATTCTAATGCTTGATGTTTTTTTTGGGCTTGAATGGCGAGGTGTAGGTGGGATGATGTGACTTCTAGCAACATGCGAGTATTCACATCTAATGGTTTATGATGTTCGACCAATATCACGGCAATCAACGCATGTTGGTCAAACAGTGGAATAGCCAAGTTAAATGTTTCATCGACAAATGGGATGTATAAAGCAGGTGAAAGGCTGACAAAAGCTTTATCTTTATGCTCTTGTGCTGTGAAGTGTTGTTGTAAATGCAGAACAAAGTCTTGGGGTACAGGCGAAGGAATCGGCTTGTCTAAAATACCAAAACATTCGCTATCCACACCTTTGATCACGATGGTTAGGGCCTTTTGAGCTTGTAAACTTTGATGTATGCCCTTTGATGCATGTTTGATAACATCGGCTGTATTGTGATGCTCTTCCAGTTTTAAAGAAAGGTCTAACATGGCATTCAGTAATTGAAGGTGTAGGTCTTTATCTTTGATGCATTGCTGTTGTTGATGTTCTTGGTTCACCAAGTCAAATAAAAGTCGTGAGCTCTTGTCAGAAATCACTTCTAATTTCTCGCGTTTGCGTTTGGCTTGAAGCAAAACTTGGCGCAATTCTGTATTGGCAGTGACATCGATAATAATATCACCTGTAAAGTTATGAATAGCTTGTAAAGCATTGGTATAGGTTGGAATACCCAGTGTACGTGCATGTTGTATGGCAACAGCTTGTTCATCCATATCGATGACACCGTCAATATATAACCAATCACTGTATTGGTAAAAGAGATTGAGCAAAGCATTGCCACCATTACCGCCACCTAAAATGAGTATGTGTATATCACCTTGTTGCAGTTGAATGTGGGGTAAATTAGACATGTTTAACTTCTAACAAGTTTCATGGCGCGTGTAAATAGTTTTGTGTGCCTGCCATTTCATGATGTATGCGTCATAAAAAAGCCTGTTTGCAAAAAAAACAAACAGGCTTGATGTATGAAGTGCGTTGTTATTAACGTTTAATTTGCATTAAAGACGATAACATTTGGTCTGTGGTTGAGATGGTTTTTGAGTTTGCTTCATAACCACGTTGTACCACAATCAATTTTACAAATTCACCCGCCAAATCCACATTGGATTGCTCCAAACCATAAGGGGTGATAGAACCCATACCACCATTACCTGGTTTTTCCAAGATGGGTGAACCTGAGGCAATGGTTTCTTGTTGCAGGTTGTTACCCACATGGTTAAGCACAGCATCATTGGGGAATTTTGCCAATGCGACTTGATACAATGAGCGGCGTTGTCCATTGGTGAATACACCAAATACACGACCCGTGGAGTCGGTTTCCAATTTATCCAAGAAACCTGATGCATAACCATCACGTACGATTTGCCGGGTGGCAAATGTACCTGCCATTTGTACCGTACCATTTAAACCATCACCAAGAATAGCTTGTTGGTCATTGGTGGTGGCATCACCAAAGTTGAAGTTGATGGTGGATACTGCAGCACTGTTCCAAGGGAAGTTGATACCAGGGCCAACTTCAGTGACCAATTCACCTTGGCTACCAAAGACAAGCTGGTTACTCGCAGGTGCAGTGAGCACATTACCTGAGGTAACATTGGTGCCCGCAGGGAATGTGCTGGTATTGACTACAACAGAGCTGCCTAAAGCCGCGCTGACTGTTTGCCCTGCCAAGACATTAATACCATTGATGGTGACAGCTTGGTCAAAGGTTGCATCACCTGAAATTTCTGTGCCTGCTGGCAAGGGCAATGCAAGTGCTGGGTTGGTGGTGTTAAAATTGGTTGCGGTATTTCCCACAATCACTTGTTGTCCTGGAATACCACCTGAAACATCAGCGCCATCCACGCCAGCCTGCCAGCTCCAAGTATTATTGGCTTCTTTAATATAATAAACACTGACCGCATGTTGTTGGCCTAATGAATCATAGATATTGGCTTCAGCTTTGTAGTGGTAAGTTGCTGCATTGTTGGGATCAAAAGCAACACCTGCATTATAGGTTGCTGCATTGGAATCAAGGGTTACACCCACATCAACATTGGTGGTGGGTTGGGCTTGGGATGCCAGCCCGCCAAAGGTGATGTCGGTAATATTACCTGTGGCATCACCTTGTTCATTGGTTGCCCAGCCTTGAACCACAAAACCTTGCCCATCAATAAGGTTGGAGTTTTTATCCAAGATAAATGAACCTGCGCGGGTATAATAGGTTTGTCCACTGGCAGGGTCTTTGAGGGCAAACATACCATTGCCATTAATCGCCATATCGGTAGCGCTGGTGGTATTCTGAATCGACCCTTGTTGCTGGTCGCGTGTAATCATACCGATGCGCACACCATTACCCACTTGGTTGGCGATGTTGGAGCGTGTTACACCAACGGTTTGTGATAAAACATCGGAAAAGACCACGTTTTGTGATTTGAAACCCAAAGAGTTGATGTTGGCGATGTTATCACCAATCACGCGAACACTTTCACCGAAAGCTGATAGTCCACTGGAACCTGTATAAAGTGCGTTGTAAATACCCATAATAATCTCCTATATGAATGTGTTAAAAATTAAACTCTTACTTCTGTGACATTGGCAATGCTGGTTGGTGTTCCACCGACAATGAGTTGTATGCCTGCAGAAGTCATACGAACGGCATCAACAACACCTGAGCGTTGAATCGATGCGGTCACGGCTTGGCCTGTAGCATCAAAGGCGGCAATATCAATTTTGTAGTCGCCCACTGAGACAGGGTTGCCGAAATCATCTTTACCATCCCAACTAAGTTGCTGATCACCCGCAGGCATTGCAGATAAAGACATATTACGAACAGGTGTGCCCAAACTATCACTGATGGTGATATATACATTGCTGGCATTATTATCCAAACTAGCGTTAAAGGGTTGGTTTGTTCCTGTATACTGAATATTACTTTCGTTAATCATTACTGTGCGACCTAAATAACCCGCTGAGGCTGTATCCAAATTACTGCTAGAACCACCTTGGCTTGCTGCCATTTGTTGCAAATACTTATTGGTATCAATTTGTTGTTCTACCATATTGAACTGCGCTAGTTGTGAGGACATTTGTGAAGAATCCGTGGGGTTTAAAGGGTCTTGGTTTTCCATTTGCGCAACCAGCATTTTAAGGAAAACTTCTTTGGTTCCTAAGTTTTGTGTGCCACTTGGCGCGGGGGCGGGTTGTGCACCATATGTTGATGAAATTTCTAAAGGCATTGTAATTCTCCTATGCTAAGATACTGAGGTGACCTTGTGCTGCGAGGTTCACGCCTATTCTTGTATTTTGTTCGTCATTGGAATGGGTAAGTATGGTGGCATCTAGAGCATTACCGGTTGTGCTAGTGTTGGATGCCTGCTGGTTACCACCTTGTTGCTGTCCGCCTTGCTGGTTCATCTGCATGGAAAAACTTCCCAAATCTAAACCTTGTTGTGCCATGGCCAGCCTTAGTTGTGGCATTTGTTGTTCAAGCGCTTGTTTTGAGGCGGCTTGGTCAACGGTAAATACCACTTGTATGTGTTTGGCTTGATCAATTTGGATGGAAACCTGTACTTTACCCAAATTGGCAGGTTCTAGCTGTAGCTCTAAGCTTGTATTACCCGTTTTGGCAGATTTTACAATTTCCAACATGGTGTCTGCGGGGGTAAATGTACGCTGTGATTTATAGGCAAGTTGCGCCTGGAAATCCAAACCTTTGGCATTTTTATTGTCCGTTTTTGTAGCGTCCAATAAAGACATGTCGGCATCACGTTGATTGGAGTTTAAATCCTGTTGTGATGCTGCATTGTTGTCCGCTGCTGCCATACTGATTGCATTGGGACTAGTCGCAGCAACAGTATTTGTGTTTGTTGATTGTGTTTGTTGTGTTTGACTACTTGTGCGCTGTTGGACGGCTGCAATGGCAGCTTGGCTTGTTTTGATGCCATCGTTGGCTTGCTCTGAACCCGTGTTGATTGGATTGGTTTGTTGCGATGCCGTTTGTTGTGTTGTGATTTGTTGTTCAATCTGTTTGTTTTGTTGCATGCTTAACGACTGTTCACCCGTTTTGTTTTGTGATGCGTTTTGCATGGTGGCAGCAAAACGTTCTGTATGTTGCTGTGTTATATTTTGGGAAGCCTGATTTTTTTTGTTTGAAGCTTCGGCTAAAAGTTCTGGTGTTGTTTGTGCGGATGAAATTTGTTCGGATGAAATATTTGGGGTCGTGGTTTGGGATGTTACACGGCTGGTTTGTTTGGTTTGTTGTTCAGCGACAGCACCACCACTTTTAGGGGTATTGATAAACAATGGTGTAACCCGCGTTTCTTGTACGGATGCAATGGCATCGCTGGCATCAACATTGTTGGTATTTGTAGGTGTGTCCTGAGTGAATGTGTTGGTTAAACCTTTAGTTGTGACAGATGTTTTGTCAGCTTGTGCTAAAATGTATTGTACATTTTTATCGGCAGTTTGCGTATCATGGTTTTGTTGCAAGATGTACTGTAGATTTTTATTTACGGTTTGTGTTTCATCTGTTTGAAGCAAACTGTGTTGCCGATTTTTATTTGCTGTTTGTGTAATGTTCGTTTGTGTTAAAGCATGTTGTGAATTTTTACTGCTTAGCTCTTTTTTATCTGTTGAACCCGTGTTTTTAGCCTGTTGTAAAATATGTTTAATTTTTGCATCTATGTTACTGGTTTGGCTTAAGCTGTGTTGTAAGTTTTTGTTGCCTTGTTGATTGGTTAAAGACTGGTTTTTGGTTTTGCCTTCTGATGTGGATAAAACTGTATTTTTATGACTACCTTGTTGCACAGTTTGTTTAGCAGAACCCTGGGGGGCACCTTTTTGTAACATAGCCAACAAAGTTGAGAATAAAGTTTTGTTTGTTTTAGCGCCTTGATGTTTACCTTGGCTGATGCTGTTTGTGCCAGCGCTAGCTTCTGTGGATATGTTATTGGTATTTATCATACCATGGTTAAAGCAGAAGGGGTGCCATGATGACAACCCTTTGTTTTCAACAGTTTAGGTGTGATTCATGCGTTGGTAGGGGAACTTTTTTCCGTATCAGGGGTAATGTTTGCCCCAATCACAATCAGCTCGGCAATATCATGCCTGTTAAACTCCCAAGAGCGTCTAGAGATAGGATTGCCAAAAGGATTGATGATAATTTGATGTTGGCGTAAGCAATGAAAATCACCTTCCCTTGGAAAAACACTGCGAATCATATTTTGCAGAGGGTCATCCCAAGAGAAAGCATGATTGAGGCGGTAACCAATCCAAATAAAACCTTGTTTTAATAAAGAGGCATAAAGTGCTTCGGGTTCATCGGGTAATGTTTGATGCACATCCATGGTGTAGAGCTCTAGCGCATCATGGTTACCATCTTCAGACATGAGATCATGAATCACATGGCGTAATACCCGCTTCATTTGGTATACATCATCATTTTCTGCTGTGTACATATGGAAGCTGGTATGGGCGACATAAGCACCATAAAACTCATCAGGTACCACAAGGTGCACTTCGGTAGGCAAGGTGAATCTGTCCAACTCCTCTTGAAGAAGCCGCGCTTGGTTGCGGTCTGATAATACGGGGTAAATTTTAGGTCGTGATTGTTCTGTATGAATCATGCTAATCATATGGGACAACATGGTTGAAATCACGGTGTATGGCTCTTGCTCAGATGCTTGGGGTTGGGATAAAATTATGTGTGTAAATGTTTTTACATAATCGCGTAACACTTCCATATCTGAGAAATCCCAAGCCTGTACTGAAATGGATATTTTATCGCCGCCGCTTTGTTCGCTTAAACGTCGTTGAAGGTAAGCCTTCTCATCCATAAGTTTCTCTTCAGGTAAGTTGTCCAATAAAACAACTTCGATATGTTGGTAATCAGGCATTAACCGTTTAAGCAATAAAGGTAGACTATCTACCCAGCCAGTGATGAGTAAACGCAGCTCTGTTACAGGGCGATGTAAGCTAATATGAAAGGTTTCATCTGTTGCTTCTTGAGCAGCTTCAGGGCGATGTAACACATAATGCAGTTCGCCATGCAGCGCATTTTCATTGATAGCAATGCCAACCACAGCTTTGACCACAGTTCTTTCGGCAGTAGGCAGTTGATAAATGGGTTGGATTTTCCAGTTGTCATCAATGATTGCCAATAAAATAACCCCACGTTTTAACAAGTCTTTTGCGGCTTGAATGATATTGGAGCTATGTTGTCCATCGGGGGTAAAAAGCAGTGTTTGCCCATGTTGTTGCCGTATTTCAGCAGACCATTCGCAAACTTGCATCGCCGATTCTTCCGTTCTTTCAGGAATCATTAAGCGGCTAACAACTTGGTCAAAATCACTGTATTGTAGAATGTTTTTAAAGGCATTGGCACGAAAGTCCGCAGCAGACAAAATCACGGTTGGTTTACTGTATTGACCTTGGTCATCCCAGCCGACTTGTAACATATGTTGATGTTCAGATATCCTAGGTTCACTCATGCCTGGCATCGCAATGCTTAAATAAATATCAGGGTGCATTTTGCGAATAGCCAATAAAGAAAAGAAACTTTCGGATAAGGTTTCGGCGGTGCTTTTGTCATCAGGGATTAATACCAAAGCTTGGCGAGCAGCAGATAGGTTGACGCGTTTGAGGTCTTCAAGTTGTTTGCTGTTTCCTGTGCGGTAGGTGACCCATTTTTCTTCAAGTAGGGTATCGTGCATCTCATCACTCTCTTGTAATAAGACCAATTTAAGTTTGGAAAAAGAACGTTCAGATACCAATCTTAGATGTGTAATAATATAGGGCGCAACATCACTCCAACCAATCATGACCATGTGTCGGGTGACGGCGAGACGTTCATTGCGTAGTTTTGTCATCAAGTCGGAAACAATGCTGGCACCAATACCAATAAAGAAAGCGAAGATGAATACACCAATCACAACGGCGACAATCGAGAAGATAGCAATGGATGCATTGTCAGGGTAGGCGACAGAGTTTCCGGGGTCAGTAAAGAGACGGAAAGCAAACCAAATGCGAGCAATCATGCTGTCATCTTGCGGGTCAACCGTACCATCTTGGGTAAAATCAAAACCGGGGAGTAAGAATTTACCAAAAATGCCGCCAGCGATAGAAATTACGGCAAGTACCAAAACAATCAGGTTGATTTCCTGCATAAATTGCCCTTCGCGCATCACATCTTTTAAATTGCGAATAATCACTAACCATGGGCGTAAAAGGCGGACAAGACGCATCATTCTTAAAGCGCCACCGTAGGGGATAATGGCAAAGGCAGGTATCATCACAAAGGTTGCAATCACGTCCAACCACCAAAAAAACCATTCCAAGTTTTTTTCTTTGCGTGTTTCAAAGCTCATGTTTCGCATGATAAGGTAGCGTAATGATAACTCGACAGCGAAGAAGATAATAATCACCCACATCAGCGTATGGGTGGCAAAGAAAGAAACCATGATGATGAGTGAGGTAAACATGCCATAAGTAGGTGAATACATCGCACTTTCTAGGTCAAAATAACGGAAAACACGTAAGGTTCGCATTAAATATACAGCGCGTAAAACACGCACCAAGGCAGCATCTTCTGCTTGGAATGGAATGTCAAAAATCGTAATCAATAAGGAGGCAACACCAATGATATCAAGTATAAGAAATAAACCGTCAATTTTTCGATTCAGCGATGTGCGGTAAGGGTTGGTTCGTGTTTTATGTAACATAATGGTAATACGGGCACCAATTTCAACAACAAAAATGGTAAATAAAATGGCTGCCAACCAAGGTTCATGCGTAAAAGATAAAGCAACCAAACCTATCATCAAAAAACCAAACCTTGGATGCATTAAAATCCATTCAATATGGTAATATAAAAGATTTTTATCTAAAGTTTTGCTTTTCATAATTGTTGGTTCCTATATGTCGTTGAAGGATGGAGTAATCAGTCAAAAAGCAATAGTGATGCCACTTTTAGATAGGCCAAAGCTTGCATTATGTTGGTGGTGGCCGTATACATAGCTTATGATGCGTATTTTCTTTCTTTTATTTGTGTTGTTACCCCTTTTAGAACTTTATGTTCTCATTGAAGTAGGTCGTGGTATTGGTGGTTTGACGACCATTGCCCTTTGTTTATTCACTGCAATTATCGGCGGCTTATTGATTCGTATTCAAGGTATTCAAACCTTGCTTAAAGCACGGCAAAGTATGCGTCAGCATGAGCTTGCTGAGCAGGGGATGCATGGCGTGATGTTGGTGATTGCTGGGGTGATGCTTTTTATTCCAGGGTTTATTAGTGATACATTGGGTTTTTTACTTTTGGTGCCAGCTATTCGGCGCTGGTTGATAGGTAAAACATATAAACCTTTCCCACACCACATGGATGTTTCGGGCAAACACCATAAGCGTTACCCTAATGTTGAAGTGATTGATGTAGAAATTATCAAAAAAGATTAAGATTTTATCGTTGTGTTATAAGGTTATGCCATGAACTTCAGGTATGAAAACCGGAATTTCCTTGGTTTTAAATCTTGTTCGACTTTAGCATTGTTGAATTTTTCTAATATATTTTTCTTGCTTTATTGACGATGGAATACTATTCCATAGGATGTTGGCAAATAGTTATTTCATCATGGGGTTAGGGTTCTTTTTAATGCAAAATATAATTCGTTTGTTTTTTTTCATCACCATGGGTTTGGTGTCGATGGCAAATGCGCATGGCGCAAGTTTGTCAGCAGATCAATTGCGTATGGTGGAGCAGTTGTCGCCCCAAGATAAAGCATCGCTGGCTAAACAATACGGTGTGAATATTCCGAGTAAACCTTCTTCAGTTGCTATCACGAATCCTGAAACTGTTGCGCCTCGTGCCGTGGGTAGGGGGATATTGGAGTCAGGACCCGTTAAAAGCGCAGATGCGAAAAAAATTGAACAAGATGTTGCACAGTCTTCACAAGTTGAAATGCCAATTGAAAAAACTGGTGGTCAGCAAGGTGCTGATAAAATAGAGCTTAAACGTGCGTTTTCTGATTTTGTTCGGGAATCAAAACCACTACAAGTGAATACCAATAACCTCAAGCAATTTGGGTATGACTTGTTTGCAGGTGCACCGACCACCTTTGCGCCAGCTACAGATGTGCCTGTTCCTGCAGAATATGTTTTAGGTCCTGGTGATGAGCTAGAAATTCAGCTTTTCGGACAACAGAATGATGTGTTTACTTTGGTTGTCGATCGTGAAGGTAGTGTCGCGTTTCCTAATATTGGGCCACTCACTTTGGCAGGTTTAAGCTTTTCAGAAGCCAAAGCTTTCCTTGCTGAACAAGTTGGCGATAAAATGGTTGGTGTGTCAGCCAGTGTGTCTATGGGTAAGTTGCGCTCTATTCGCGTGTTTGCATTGGGTGAAGTTGAGCGCCCTGGTTCGTATGTGGTGAGTGGGTTGGCGACCTTATCCCATGCGCTGTTTGTATCAGGTGGCGTGAAAAAAATAGGGTCGTTGCGCCGAGTTCAATTGAAACGTCAAGGGAAGTTAGTATCCACTTTAGACTTATATGACTTTTTGCTTAACGGTGATACCAGTAAAGATGTGCGGCTGTTACCTGGTGATGTTGTGTTTGTTCCCCCGATTGGGAAAACGGCAAGTATTGCTGGAGCGGTGGTTCGCCCTGCGATTTATGAGCTCAAGGGTCGCACAAATGTTGCAGCTATGGTTCATTTGGCAGGTGGTTTTTTACCCAAAGCCTATCATGAAGAAGCTTTATTGGAGCGTATTAACGACACAGGCAATAAATCGGTCAAAAGTTTTACTTTGTATGGCAAAGGTTTAAAAACAGTGGTGCAAAATGGTGATGTGATCAAGGTATTTTCATCATTGGATTTTGAAGAAAACCCCGTCATGTTGATTGGTAATGTGAAACGTCCTGGTAAATATGCTTGGAAACAAGGTATGCATCTCAAAGACCTTGTGAAGAATGAGCAGGCATTATTACCAGAAACATTTATGGATTATGGTTTGATTGAGCGAGAAGCAGAAGGAAACCGTGAGCCAGAGCTTCTTCGCTTTAATGTGCGTGCTTTATTAACACAAGGTGGTGATGATAATGTATTGTTAAAACCGCGTGATAAAGTATTTATTTTTCATCGTTCACACTTCCGCATAGCACCCAAAGTAAAAGTGGTGGGCAGTGTGCAAACACCAGGCGATTATGCCTTGAAGAAGAATATGCGTATGCTTGATCTTGTGCTTGCCGCAGGTGGGCTGCTTAGGGATGCTTCTTTGGGTAAAGTTGAGCTTTATCGCACCAATCCTAATACCCATGATGTTTCTATGTTGAAGGTATCGTTAGATCAAGTGATGCAAGGTGATAAAGCGGCAAACTTAGACTTGCAGGATTTGGATCGTTTGGTCGTTCATTCGGTTTGGGAGAAAAAGCGTAAATATAGTGTGCAAATCACAGGCGAAGTGATGAATCCGAAAGAATACACCTTTGTGGATACAGGCATGCGCTTAACAGACTTGGTGTTTGCAGCTGGTGGTGTGACAGAAAAGGCTATGCTTGGTAAGGTGGAAATCACAAGGTTTGATATTATAGATGGCAAAGCGCGTGAGTCTAAACACTTTGATGTAGATTTGGCTAAAGCATTGGCTGGTGATGAGTCTGCGAATATAATGTTACAGGCGCATGATGTGGTGACGATTCGGCAGGTGAGTAATTGGCGGGCATCTGAGCATGTGACATTGGCAGGGGAGTTTTTATACCCTGGTTCTTACCCTGTAGAGGATGGTGAAAAACTTTCTGATTTGATTGAACGAAGTGGCGGTTTTTCAGATAAAGCCTATTTGAAAGCGGCTGTGTTTACCCGCGAATCTATTCGGCAAGAACAACAAAAACAAATTGATGAAATGACATCACGTATGGAAGTAGAGATTGCACAAGAAGAACAAGCCATTGCTTCCTTGGGTGATGCACAGTTGATCAAACATAAACAAGCTGCGTTACTGGCTGCAAAACGGGTGTTGGAGCAAATGAAAGCAACCAAAGCTCTAGGTCGTTTGGTCATCAAACTTGAAGACATTCGTAAGCTGAAGAAAAGTGATTTTAACTTAACCCTGCGTGATGGTGATCAACTTTATGTGCCCAAGAAACCTGATCAAGTGATGGTGGTTGGTCAGGTGTATAACACGACAGCATTATTATATCGTAAGAAGTATGATCTTGAAGATTATGTGGGTGCCGCTGGTGGTATGACGCGTTTTGCTGATGAAGATAGGGTATATGTGGTGCGAGCCAATGGGTTTGTGGAACGAGCGAGCGCTTGGGGTAGTACATATATTCACCCTGGTGATGCGATTATAGTGCCTGAAAAGCTTGAGCAGTTTAGCTTATTGGATAGCACCCTAGACTGGTCGCGTGTGCTGATGCAAGTCGGTGTTGGTTTGGCTTCTATGAAAACGATTGGTATATTTTAATGCGTAAACAAAATGAACAAACCAATGCTGAATCACCAATCTTAGATCCACGTATGCTGCAAGCCATGTATGGTATGCCCTATGAGGAAGATGAGATTGATTTATTAGAATATTGGCAGCTTATTTGGAAGAAACGTGTGTTTATTTTTGCATCGGCTTTCTTGGCTGCAATATTGGCAGCAGGTATTTCGTTGACCATGCCCAATATTTATAGAGCTGAAACATTGTTGGCACCTGTGGGTGGTGAAGAAAGCCAAGGTGGTTTATCCTCGATGTTGGGTGGTTTGGGCGGTATTGCTTCATTGGCGGGCGTATCCTTGGGCGGCAGTAGCTCCATGGAAGAAAATATTGCTGTATTAAAGTCGCGAGAGTTTATTTGGGGTTTTGTGAAAGATGAAAAGCTGATGCCCATTCTTTTTGCAGATGATTGGGATGCTGAAAAAAAACAATGGATAGCCGAAGACCCAGAAGACCAACCGTCGCTTTGGGATGCTTGGCGGCTTTTGGTGGAGGGCGGCATATTGGCAGTGAATGTCGATAAAGACTCGGGTTTGGTGAGATTATCGATAGACTGGGAAGACCCTGAATTGGCAACGGTATGGGTAACGAAGTTGGTGACACGCATCAATGCTTATTTGCGAGAGCAGGCCATTTTGCAAAGTGAACAAAAGTTGAAGTATTTGAATGATGCATTGGCTGAAACCCAAATTGCGGAAAATCGACAAGCTTTGTTTGAGTTAATTTCCGCTGAACAAAAACAAACCATGTTAGCCAATACACAAAAAGATTATGTGTTTCGGGTGATTGATTCCGCCGTGGTTCCCGATGAAAAAATCAAACCCAAACGTTCTATCATTGTGTTGCTCACAGGATTTGTGGTTGGGTTCCTGGCGGTTGTGTTTGTTTTTATTCAAGAGGGTTTAAGAAAACGCAAAGAAGAGGATTGCAAAGAAGAGGAGCAAACCCGTGCATAAATACCAAGCTGTAGTGCTTGCAGGTGGTTCAGGTACACGTTTGTGGCCCATGTCTAGGCAGCAATTACCCAAGCAGTTTTTAAAGCTGACAGGTGAAGACTCATTGCTTGCAGCCACCATTTCACGGTTGTCGCCTAAAATTAAGCAAGGTGATGTATGGGTGGTGACCAATGAAGCTCATGCCACGGGTGAAGCATTCTCAGAATTGGATCATTTGCATACCATTCTTGAGCCTTGTGCAAGAGATACTGCACCTGCCATAGCCCTAGCTGCGGCTTTGTTGCAAAAAGATGGTGATGATCCCGTCATGTTGGTATTGCCAGCAGATCATATTATTCAAGATATCCCAGCCTTTCACCAAGCTTTAGATCAAGCTATTGCCGCTGCAGAGCAGGGTAAGTTGGTCACTTTTGGCATTGTGCCAGAGCATCCAGATACAGGTTTTGGCTATATCCAAGCTGAAATGTCGCATGCAGACACAGCTTTGCCAGTGAAACGGTTCACGGAAAAACCTGATTTGAAAACAGCTAAAACATTCTTGGATGAGGGCGGTTATTTTTGGAATTCAGGCATGTTTGTCTGGAAAGCATCGGTGATTTTAGCTGAGCTTCAAAAGTATCAGCCAAAGATTGATGTTGTATTGCAAGCCATGCAACAAGCTTGGGTTGAGGGTGAAGCTTGGCAAGAAGTGGTGCGGCATCAATTTAAGGATATGCCTTCGATTTCAATTGATTATGCCGTGTTAGAGACATCGGATAATGTGGTGATGGTGCCTGTATCCATGGGTTGGTCAGATGTGGGCAGCTGGGATGCAGTGTTTGATATTGCGGATAAGGATGAGGCAAACAATGCTGTGAGCGGGCATGTGATTGCGATTGATTGTGAGCATAGTTTGTTGCGCAGTGAATCGCGTTTGATTGCAGCAGTTGGGCTTAGAGACATCATTGCTGTGGAAACACCCGATGCCATTTTATTATGCCCCAAAGGTGAAAGTCAGCGGGTGAGAGAAGTGGTGGCAGCGCTTAAACATACAAGCGGCACAGAGCTTCTTGAGCATGTAACCGTCAAACGCCCTTGGGGCAGTTATACGGTATTGGAAAATGCTGAAGGTTATAAAATGAAGCGTATTGTGGTGGAGCCTGGTGCAAGTTTAAGTCTGCAGCGCCATCAGCATCGCTCTGAGCATTGGATTGTTGTCTCTGGTACCGCAACCGTCACGCGTAATGATGATGTGTTTACCGTAGCAAAAAATGAAAGTACCTATATCCCCATTGGTGAAAAACACAGGCTTGCCAATAAAGGAAAAATACCTTTGCAAATGATTGAAGTGCAAGTGGGGGAATATTTGGGTGAAGATGATATTGAGCGATTTGATGATATTTATGGGAGGGAATGAGCATATGACGCAGCATGTTGCACAGCAAACATACAAGCCATTGCTGCAATATTTGCAACAACATCCCGAAATTCAGCAAGCTATTCTTTTTGGCTCATTGGCTCGTGGGCAAGCACATGCAGAGAGTGATGTTGACTTGGCAGTTGCTTTGGATCATGTGTTGGATGTCGATGAAAAGATACGTATGGTTGAAGATATTGCGCTTGTGATGGGCCGCGCTGTAGATTTGGTTGATCTTAAGGTGGTTGGAGAGCCTTTGTTGGGGCAAATCGTGTTGCATGGAAAGCAGCTTGTTGGCAATGCGACGATGTTTGGCAATTTACTTAGCCAGCATGTTTTTGAACAAGCTGATTTTATGCCATATCGCCAGCGTATTTTGGATGCGCGGAGGGCTGCATGGATAGGTTAGTTGTTGAAGAAAAGCTAGAGTCTTTACGCAAGTGTTTATTGAGAATTGAGGAGAAATGTCCACAGGATGTTGCTCAGTTGATGAATGATGTAGACCTACAAGATATTATCACATTGAATTTGACGCGAGCAGTGCAGTTAAGTGTTGATATTGCAGCGCATTGGATTGCAAGTTTGGAAGAAATATCAGCACCGAATACCATGGGTGGCATGTTTGATGCGTTGGCACAACATGGTCATTTGGATGAAAAGCTTGCTGAGCGTATGCGGAAATCTGTTGGCTTTCGGAATGTTGCCGTGCATCAATATGAGGCAATAGATTGGCAGGTGATGTATGCTATTTGCCAATACCATTTGGGTGACTTCACACAGTTTGCCAAGGTCGCTTATGCTGCTTTGCAGAAAAATAATGATCGTTAGTATGTGTTTTAGCTATAGAAAATCATTAATAGATAAGCTGAATCAAATTGTGATTAAAAGCGCGAATCAAGCCCTGACCCCTAGTGCTTTAAAACTGTGGCTTGGTACTTGAAATGATGAATGTGGTGTTTTTATGCGCTTAACTGCATTTCAAGTTTCGCAGATTCAGCAAAAGGTGCCTATGTTTTTCGGGGAAGGTTCGCATGTGTGGCTTTTTGGTTCTCGGGTTGATGATGGACAAAGGGGTGGCGATATTGATTTGTATATTGAGCCGAAGATACAGGATGCTACTGCACTTGTTGATGCCAAGTTAAAGTTTCTGCTTGAAATGCACAGGGTGTTGGGCGAACAAAAGATTGATGTTGTGTTGAATAGGCGTAAGCATGATGCGGGTTTACCCATATATCAGATTGCGAAAGAAACAGGGGAAATGTTGTTGTGAAGTCTACTGTATATACTGAAACATTAAGTATCTGCCAGCGTCATGCTGATAGGTTGGTTTGGGCAATGCAGGCGATGGAAAAGCATTTACCTTTTTCAGCAGATACTTTGGGGCAGTTGACAGATGTTGAGATGGCAATTCTAGATCAGTTTACTGTGCGTTTTGCGAAACTTCAGGATGTGATGGGGGCAAAGCTGTTTCCTACAGTATTGGATTTGGCAAAAGAACCTGGTGGGCTGGATGCTTTTGTTGATAAGCTGAATCGTTTGGAGAAAATTGGTGCTATTCCTTCGGCAGAGCAGTGGCTGATGTTGCGAGAAATGCGCAATGCGTTTTCACATGAATACCCTGATGACCCAGACATGCAGGCTGCGATTTTAAATAAGGCTTTCTCTCTTGCAGGTGAGTTGCTTGCTACACTTCGTGCGGTGGAAGCTTTTGCGAGCAGATATGTTTAATGATGTACTGGCGGTTTCAGACAATAAAATAGCTGCTGCATTCAATTTAGCTGTATTGAGGGTTAAACACGGAAAAGAAGAAAAATTTATGGGTGGTTTAAGCATAATATCCGCGAAACAAGACCTGACCCTAATGCTTTCAGTTTGCCAAGGTCGCTTATGCTGCTTTGCAGAAAAATAATGATCGTTAGTATGTGTTGTAAATATGGAAGGGCATCGATGGAAGGGTGCTGAGCCATGAATAAAACCGAGATACAACAAAAGGGCTCTGACCCCTTTTGTATTTACAAATGATTGAAGTGCAAGTGGGGGAATATTTAGGTGAAGATGGTATTTATGGAAGGGGGCATTATGAGCTATTGCCTTAAAGAGAGGCTAGTTTAATGAGAAAGATACTTGCAGTTTTTGGAACACGACCTGAAGCAATAAAAATGGCACCTGTGATTAACCTTCTTGCCGCTCACCAAGCCATTGAAGTTAAGGTTTGTGTTACAGCACAGCACAGAGAGATGTTAGATCAGGTACTTAATCTTTTTAAAATCGTACCCGAATATGATTTAAACTTAATGAAGTCAGGGCAAGACCTTACCGATATCACCAACCGTGTTCTGGTTGGTATGCGTGATGTGTTGAGCGAGTGGAGGCCCGACTTTGTTGTTGTTCACGGTGATACTTCGACAGCAATGGCAGCCAGCTTAGCCGCGTTTTATGCGAAAGTTCCCGTTGCACATGTAGAGGCTGGACTTAGGACGAATGACATTTATTCACCTTGGCCCGAAGAAATGAACAGACGGCTGGTGGGCAGGCTTGCAACAATACATTTTGCACCAACACAAGTAGCTAAAGAAAACCTCTTGTCGGAAGGTTGCTCTGAATCCTCTATTGTGGTTACCGGGAACACAGTTATTGATGCTTTACTTAATGTGGTTCAAAGGCTTGATGCAGATTCATACCTTAATGCTAATATTGGTAAGCATTTTTCCTTTTTACAAAAACAGAAAAGGATGATTTTAGTTACGGGTCATAGAAGAGAAAATTTCGGGATGGGTTTTGAGAGTATTTGTCATGCTTTGTTAGAAATAGCGAAGCATGACAATGTGGAAATTGTATACCCTGTACATTTGAACCCCAATGTGCAAGAACCTGTGAAACGTATTATTGGTGATTGTTCAAATATTCACTTGATTGAACCTCAGGACTACTTGCCATTTGTGTGGCTGATGAAGGAGTCATATCTTATTTTGACAGACTCTGGCGGCATTCAAGAAGAGGCACCATCGCTTGGCAAACCTGTTTTGGTGATGAGGGATACAACAGAGCGCCCAGAAGCAGTCGATGCTGGCACGGTTCGACTTGTGGGAACAAACCAAGAAAAAATCGTGTCAGAAGTCTTTAGGCTTTTAGACAATCAGGAAGCATATAAACAAATGAGTAAGTCCCACAACCCTTATGGTGACGGGATGGCTGCTAGGAAAATTTGTGAGGTTTTAAGTCGTGAACAATAAAGTAACTACAGTAACAATGATTGGGTTGGGTTATATTGGTCTTCCAACAGCGGCGTTATTAGCCAACAGGGGCTATCGGGTGCATGGTGTAGATGTTGATAAACATGCAGTTGATATTATTAACCAGGGAAAGATTCATATTGTTGAGCCAGAATTGGATACATTTGTTCATTCTGCTGTGAACTCTGGAAAATTAACTGCCAATATGGTGCCTGCTGAAGCAGATGTCTTTATGATTGCAGTACCAACACCATTTCATCATGATAAAATGAATGAAATGACAAACTCACCCATTCCTAATATCGACTACGTCATTTCAGCTACAAAGGCGATAGCACCATATATTCGTAAAGGAAACCTGATTCTTTTGGAATCAACTTCACCTGTCGGAACAACGGATAAAATGGCTCAAGTCCTTCAAAATGAAGGTGTGGATATTAATGAAGTCTATATTGCACACTCCCCCGAGCGTGTGTTGCCAGGGCATATTATGCGCGAACTGGTTGAAAATGACCGTGTGGTTGGTGGAATAAATGATGAGTCGACAAAGGTTGCTGCTGAATTTTACAGAACCTTTGTGGAAGGTACTGTTTTAGAAACCAATGCGAAAACTGCTGAAATGGCGAAGCTTACAGAAAACTCATTTAGAGATGTAAATATTGCTTTTGCTAACGAATTATCCATGTTATGTGATGATTTGGATATTGATACGCGGGAATTGATTGCATTAGCTAATAGGCATCCAAGGGTAAATGTTTTAAACCCTGGTTGTGGGGTGGGTGGGCATTGTATATCCGTTGATCCTTGGTTTATTGTCGATAAGGCGAACGGCAAAGCCAAAATGATTGAGCAAGCCAGAAGAACCAATGATTATAAAGCAGATTGGGTTATTGAGAAGGTTAAAAATGCAGCCTTGGTGTTTGAAGCTAAGAATAACAAGAAACCTGTTGTTGCATGTATGGGTCTTGCATTCAAACCTGATATTGATGATTTGAGGGAGTCACCTGCGCTTTATATTACCAAAGGTTTAATCCAAGAAGGGTTGGATGTTTTAGCTGTAGAACCGAATATTGAAAACCATAAAGATTTGGATATTACAGCTCCTAATTTAGCAGTAGAAAAGGCGGATATTATTGTGTGTTTGGTTGCACATAAAGGTTTTGATGATTTTGATGTGCTGACTAAAGAAGTATTTGATTTTTGTGGTGTTTTGAAGAGCTAACTTGTATATATGAAAGATATTTTAAAAGGCTCTGCACTTATCTTTATTTTCAAGGTATTGGGGGCAGCCTCACTTTTTGGTGTGCATTTAATCATTGCTAGGCATTATGGTGCTTCAAGCCTAGGTGTATTTAATCTGGTATTGGCACTGATTACCTTTGGGACAGTGTTTTCGAGACTGGGTTTGGATATGTATGTGCTGAGGGTTATCCCAGAAATTGAAAATGATAAGATATTGGCTGCGGGGTTTATTCAACAAGTATTCAAGCTTTTGTTTGTTGGGTCTATTGCATCCATGTTTTTCCTCATGCTGGCTTCGTCATTATTAGACCAATATATTTTTAAAAGTTTCGATGCAAAGAACTATATTTTTGCATTGGCTCTGTTGATGGTTCCGTTTACATTTTTTAATGTTATTCCTGAAATATTTAGAGGGTTTCAAGATTTGAAGGTTTATTCCTTGTATAGGAATGTTTCACAGAATTTACTTTTATTAATTACATTGGCAGGCTTTATATATTTATTGGGTAATAAGCCCGACCCCGTATGGGTTCTTTACATGGTCTTGGTCGGTATTACGTTTGTTATGACGTTCCACTTATACAGATTCCTGAGCCATAAACATGTGAATATTTTTAGAGTAGCTTCATACGATAGAAAAATATTAAAGTATTCGTATCCTATGTTATTTACAACATCAATGATGTTTTTAATGGGGAATGTGGATAGTTTTATGATTAGTTATTACCTTGATGAAACGCAAGTAGGGATATATGCAGCATGTTTAAAGCTCTCTCTGCTTGGGACATTTGTACTGGCTTCAATCAATGGCTTTATTGCGCCCAAAATATCGAAGGCGTATGTCAAACAAGACACTTTTGAAATTAAACGGATATACTATAGTTCAGTTAAAATAATACTGATGGCTGCTATTCCATTGTCTTTACTTCTCATTATATTTTCTGATTTTTTTTTAGGGCTATTTGGAGAAGAGTTTTCTTTGGCATACATTGTATTATGGATAGTGAGTGGAACCTTTGTTGTGTCTAGTGCTTTTGGTCCAATAGGTTATTTATTGAACCTGACAGATTCGCAAGAACTTGTTGCGAAAGTCATATCAATTTCTCTATTAGTTAATATGATTCTAAATGCAGTACTGATTCCGTTGCTTGGTTTAATAGGAGCTGGAGTGGCTACTTTGACTTCGACACTTTTATGGAATGGTAGTCTATTTTACTATGCGCGAGTACATGGAGTTTTGAGGTGAATTTTTATAAGTCTAGCTATATCCCTTTGGTCGATGAGGTGGCATACTTTTTGTACCGACGGGCTATAAAATTTCACAACTTGCTTATACGAAGAAACGTTAAAGGTATTAGTTCAAAAGCAAGAATTGGTTCGTTGTGTACCATTGAGAAGAATGTATTTATTGCTCAGGGGACATACCTTGGCGAGTACTGCCAACTTTTTGCAGGTGTAAATTCAAAGATAGTGATTGGTGAATATTGCGCAATTGGAAACAATGTTAAGATTAAGGCGCGTACGCATGATTTTAAGAAATATACTCCTGATGAAAATGGTCCCAACATTAGAAAAGAAGAAGATATTTTGATTGGGAACCATGTTTGGCTTGGTGATAATGTATTTATCAGAGAGGGAATACATATTGGTGATGGTGCAGTTGTTGCTGCAAACTCAGTTGTGACAAAAAACATTGGTTATAATGAAATTTGGGGCGGCGTACCCGCTAAAAAGATACGAGATATAACATGAGTTTAATGGATATTAAAAGGAGCCCTCATATTTTTGAGTCTTGTAGATAAATTTGAATAAAATAAAAAATAGCCGAAATATAAATCAAACCTTAATAAAAGCTAAGTTACCTTTAGTGATGGTTACATATGCTGATAGAGTAATACAGCTATTGAACCTATGGCGCTTTAGATACCCTCTTGCCTGCAGGATAAAACGAGAAGTCAGCGAACCTTTTTTTATCATAGGTTGTGGTCGCTCTGGGAACACCCTTCTTCGATCCATGCTTTGTGCGGGCGAACAGGTCTCAATTCCTCCAGAATCATATGTTTGGCCCAGAATTATTCGCTTGTTTAAAGCATACTCCCATTTGCCGTGGGACAGGTTGTCAGCTCTAATTATCGGTGAGTTTGAAGCATATAAAGAGTTTTATACGTGGGATATAAACCTTGCTTTGGCTCATAGAAAAGTGAGGTCTTTACCTGTCCAAGAAAGAAGCTTATCGTCAATTATTGATGTTGTTTATCAAGAGTACAATCTCCAGAAAGGAGATGGTTACGTTCGATGGGGAGAGAAAACACCAATTAATACAATTCATATCGGGAAGGTATTTAATGTTTTCCCCAAGGCGCAGTTTGTTCATATTGTACGAGACCCACGAGATGTGGTTTGCTCTTATGTGTCAGCGGGTCTTTATGACTCGTATAAAGATGCAGCGAAATTTTGGAAAGCATCGGTTTGCAATGCTCTTTCATTGTCTAGGAAAATACCAGCGGAACAGTTTCTTCAAGTCCGATATGAGGACTTGGTACGTGAGCCAGAGCCAAACCTTTCGTGTATATGTAGTTTTTTAGGGATAAAGTATAGCCCTGCGATGAATGAGTTTTATAAGGCGTCTGATAAACTTGGAGATGTTGGCACGCATAATCATCACGATAATATTTCAAAGCCGCTTACCACATCTTCAATTGGAAAGTACACAAGTATTTTGTCCCCTGATGAGGTATTGACTGTTGAACAAGTGGTAGGAAAAGAAATGCTTAAATACTTTAAGTATGCGTAATAGTCTTTCGATAGGTAAGAGAGGGGCAGGCTCTGTTTTAGCAGGTGTAAGGCACAGGGCTGGTGCATTCTTAGCGATTTGTGTATTTATTATAGTATTAAATATCCAGGGTGTTTTGGTTAGAAATACAGGTGTTTCATTTCTTAACAGTATAGATGAACTTTTTTTACTGATTTTGTTTTTGTTTTTGAGCGTTGCTTACTTATATAATGGAACATTCCACATATCTCTTGAAAAGCACTTTAAATATTTTTTGCTGTTTTTATTTATATCCGTTGCGTCAGTTTTTTTAAATTCTAATAATGTACTTTATGGTGTTTTTGGATTTATCGAAGTTACAAAAGGATATATGGCTTATGTAATAGGAAGGCACCTTTTGCTAAGCCATAAAAAAATAATTTTGTTAGAAAAACTTGTTTTAGGCCTTATTTTGCTCCATATCTTTGTTGGCTTCCTTCAAGAGTTGCTTGGTGGCTCCTTATTAAATTTTTTTATAGACCGGGTGGATGTACGTTATGGTATAACGAGGGTATCGGGCCTATTTACATCTGTAAATGTTTATGCTGATTACATGGTCTTCTTTTTAGCATTAATTCTTGGTTATAGGATTGTAGGGGTTAAAATTTCACGCAAGAAGTTTTTTGCTCTTATAGGTATCGGCGTGGTTGGAATAGTATTGACCGTATCTAGACAGGCAATAGCTGGCTTGATGATTGCTGTGATGCTATCAGCACTTCATATCTATGGTGTTTCTTTATTTGTAAAGTTAAAGAAATTGCTAGTTTTTTTTGTAATCATGATTGTAATTATTTTTGCAGGTATTACTTCAAATGCTGGCAACAAACAATACACGGTTATACCCGAGGGTGAATACCTTAGGTACTATGCCACCTTTAAATCATTAGAAATATTAAGTGATCATCCTTTTGTAGGTGTGGGTGGGGGCTACTTTGGTGGTTCAACGGCACGTATTTTTAATAATAGTAAAATATATGATGAGTATGATTTTAAATTCGGTGGTTTTTCTTTTGAGGAAATGGCAACGATTGATACATTATGGCCACAAATTTGGGCTGAGTATGGTTCTTTAGGGCTTCTGTTCTATCTCTTTATTTTCTTGTCAATTTTAAGGTATAATAAAAAATGTTTTCATGTGGCGCCACGAGGTGTCAGAGCATATTGTTGGGCACTACATGTCATTGTGATTTATTTATTGGTAACCTCATTTGCTGGACCAAAGCTAACAAACCCCGTGATAGCTTGTTTCTTTATGCTACAGATAGGGCTAGTCCAAGCCTTTATTAAAAATAAAATTTTACTCCAAATTGAGGTCAACACTATACGCTATGTTTCAATGAAACATCAACAGAAAGGATTTCTTGAAAGCGAGTCTCCAATAAGGAGAATAAAATATGAGTGATATGTGTGAAAGGAAGTGAGGTGAGAATACTGACGATTTCTCCCATGTACCCCGATGAAAGGTTTCCTGGTTTCGGGGTGTTTGTGCACGGTCTTGAAAAGGAAATAAGTCGGAATCACCCCGTGTTATTTATACATGCGGTACGAACATATTGCGCCGGATCAAAATTTAAAAGGATAGCATCTTATCTTTGGTGGGTGTCTCGTGTGTTTATGGTAGGGTTGTTTGGAAGGTATGATGTTATCCATGCACATACTGTTTATCCAGCAGGTTTTTTGGCAGTGCTTATTTCATTTGTTCGCAGGAAACCTGTACTTATTACAGTGCATGGGTCTGATATATGTCTTGTTGATTCTAAAAGAAGCTATGTGAAATGGATGACAAGATTTGCATTTCGCCGTGCAAATTGCGTTCAGGTGGTTAGTCAATTTATTAAAAATAAAGTGATAGATTTTGATGCAAGCGTCATTAAAAAGGTGTTTGTGCAAAGTATGGGCGTGGACACACGTGTTTTTTTTCCAGAAGAGAGCGTTGTTCAAGATGATGATTTGAAATTAATTTTTGTTGGTAATTTGGTTAGGGAAAAAGGATGGAAGACAGCATTTAAGGCAGTGCATTTATTACACAAGCGAGGAGTTAAATGTACGCTGAATGTCTATGGGGATGGTAGGGATAAAAAGACAGCGATTGAATGGATTAAAAAAAACAAGGCTTCCCAATATATTTGCTTGCATGGCGCGGTAAAACCAAAGGCTGTCGCTAAAGCAATGCGATCAGCTAATGTATTTATATTCCCATCAATGTATGAAGAAGCTTTCAGTTTGGTTACTGCAGAAGCTTTAGCGAGTGGATTGCCTGTAGTGGTATCATTGAAAGGAGCACTTCCAGAATTGGTTAAAGATAAAAGTGAGTCATGTATGGTTGAAAATTACGAGGACTTTGAAGCTTTTGCTGATGCGTGTGAAAGGGTGATTAAGTCTAAAAAGAAGTTGAATGAGAACCCTGAAAGTTTGCTAGATGCTGCAAATTCAATATGGTTTTCATCTAGAAAAGTTATTGGCGTTTATAAGAAGATGTTAGAGGGTGAAAAATGAAAGTATTAGGTATTCATGATGGACACAATGGTTCGGCGGCACTGTATGAAGACGGTGTGATTCTTGCCGCAATTCAAGAAGAGCGTCTATATTATCAAAAGAACTGGACAGGTTACCCCGAGCAGTCAGTTAAGTGGGTGCTTGAGTCAACAGGTACAGCACCATTAGATATTGATGCAGTTGTGTTTAATGGTCACCATATGCCTAAAAAACTTTCGAAAGATGAAATGATTGAAGCTCATAAACTCAGATGGGATATGAAGGCTAAGGTAAAATCTTTTCTAAAGAAAGGAGTTGTAGGGCAGAAATTTACTGAGGCTAGACAGAAAGAGCGTATTCAAGATGCAGTATCCTCTGGATTTTTGGCATCTCAAGTTGAGTTTATCGATCATCACAAGTGTCATGCTTCTGCGGCATATCATGGCTGGGGAAGGTATGATGAGCCAATCTTGGTGTTAACCTGTGATGGTGCTGGAGATAGAATTTGTGCGTCGGTAAATATTGGAGAGAAAGGTAAACTAACCCGTATTTCAAGCGTGCCTGAGACTGAGTCAATAGGAAGTCTTTATGCTTGCATTACGACCGTCATGGGGTTTGCTCCTTTAGAACATGAGTATAAATTGATGGGGATGGCTCCTTATGCTGATCCTAAGTATGCGAAACCAGTGGCAGATATTTTTAGAGAACATTTTGCGTTTAACCCAGATGATAAGCTAACATGGAAAAGGGTTGCTGGGTCACCGCCTCCATATTTTGGGTATTGGTATTGGCGAGATAAACTCGCGGGTATCCGCTTTGACTCTATAATGGGAGGACTTCAAATTTTTGCTGAGGAGTTCATTGCTCAATGGGTTGAAAACTGTATTAAACATACGGGAGCTAGTAAGGTGGCATTGGGTGGCGGCTTTTTTATGAATGTGAAAGCCAATAAAGTTATAATGGAATTAGATGCAGTTACAGATATGTTTGTATTTCCATCATGTGGTGATGAAATGAATGCTCCTGGTGCTTGTTTTGCCTATGCTTCAGATAAGGGCGAGGGAATGGGTATCCCCGCACTTGAGAATATTTATTGGGGCCCTTCTTATACGGATGATGAGATTAAAGGGTGCCTAGATGCATATAGCCGAAAAGATGAGGTGATAGCTGAGTATTTTGGGGAGAAAGTAAACTCGAAGGTAGCCTCGCTATTGGTTGATGGGGAAGTAGTTGCTCGTTTTAGCGGTAGAGAAGAAATGGGTGCTAGATCTCTTGGTAATAGAGCGATTCTTGCAAATCCTACAGATTCAGAAGTCATTACACTGATCAATAAAATGATTAAAAAAAGAGATTTTTGGATGCCTTTTGCGAGTTCGATTAAAATAGAACACAGGCATGACTATTTAGTGAACCCTAAAGATGTTAGCTCACCATATATGATTCTTACATTTGATACTACGGATGAAGGTCAGGAGAAGTTGCGGGCAGGAACACACCCTCAAGATAAAACAATTAGACCACAAGAAGTTAGTCAAGCTAGCAATCCTGACTATTGGGATTTAATTAATAAGTTTGAAAAGTTGACAGGGCAAGGTGGAATTCTTAATACCTCTTTTAATCTGCACGGGCTACCAGTTGTGCATACGCCTGAGCAAGCACTGGATGTTTTTTTAGATTCAGGTCTTACTTCTTTGCAATTGGAAGGTTACTTGGTGAGAAAGGTTAACGGAGAATAAAAGGTGGTATGTCAAAAAAGAGTTAAGATAGCAGGGCTAGAGGTTACGCCCTTTCAAAGTATGGATGATGCACTGGGCTCAATTTTTAATACTGATGGATCTGTTAGGTCAGCATTTGCCTTGGCAATGAATGCTGAGAAAGTGATGAGCTCTCGCTCGCACCCTGAAGTGAAAGCGGTATTGGAACTGGCAACGCTTCGTTATGCTGATGGTACAGGTGTTGTTTGGGCGCTGCGTAGAAAGGGTGCTGTGTCAGTGAAAATTGCTGGTTGCGAGCTTTGGGAGCAAGTCATGAAACGGGCAGGTGAAAGTGCTAGTTCGGTATTTCTCGTTGGTGCAGAACAGTTTGTTTTAGAGTCAACTGTTGACAAGCTTAAAAGGTTATATAAGGTTAATATTGTGGGATATGAAGATGGTTTTTTTCAATCAGAAAAAAATCTTCTTGATAAAATAACACACCTTAAACCTAATATCATCACTGTTGCCATGGGCTCACCAAGACAAGAAAAGTTTATTTCCAAGTGTCGCGAATTACATCCAAATGCTTTTTATATGGGTGTGGGTGGAACTTATGATGTTTTTACTGGTAAAGTGCTACGTGCCCCTGCATGGGCATGCAGAAATCATATTGAATGGCTTTATCGGCTATTTCAAAGTCCAAAAAGAGTCAAAAGGCAGCTGCTACTTATTCCCTTTATGCTTTTGCTGCTCTCTGGAAAATTGTGAGAGAGTGTAAGTCTTCTTTTACTTTAAATCAAAGGGTCAGCCAGCTTGATTTAGGGAAAAATACTGGCCAAAGAGGGTATTAATCAAGCTGATGCCTTAATTTTTCTTCAAGATATACAGAGCTTATCGTTGACAAAAGTTGGTGCTGATATTTCGAACATTGCGAATAATGCCTATACATGGGAGATTGTCGCCCAACGAATACTTTAAGCTGATTGTAGTGGTCCAGTAAAAGTATAGATAGGGGAGATTTAAGGGGATATCGTGGCGTTTGAAGATTTAGGACTTTTGTTTTTTACGGCATTGATTTTGTCGTTATTTTTAACACCTGCAACGATTACTTTAGCGCAAAAGATAGGTGCCATGGATTCGCCTGTGGATAGAAGCGTGCATGATTGCATTATGCCACGTATGGGCGGGCTGGGTATGGCCGTAGCTGCTATTGTTTCATTATCATTATTTGTAGCGTTAAACCAAATTTTGATTGGTTTCTTGTTGGGCGTGGTGATTATTGTTTCTACCGGTGTATTGGATGATCTGCATGGCATTAGCCCTGCCAAAAAGATGTTGGGTCAGATTTTAGCCAGCATAGTATTTTTAGAGCTTTCAGGTTTAAGTTTGAATACATTAGGCAATGTGCTGGGTTTTGGTACGATAGATTTTCCTCCAAGCATTGCTTTTTTGGCTAGCCTCTTTTGTATGGTGGGTCTTATTAATGCCTTTAATTTATCCGATGGTTTAGATGGGCTTGCGGCAGGCATTACGATTATCGCAGCATTTTTTATGGGTACCTTTGCGCTTGAAAGTCAAAACTGGCTTTTATTGTTTGTGCTTGTGGCATTTACGGGGGCTATCTTTGGATTTCTTAAATTTAACACCTACCCAGCCAAACTTTTTATGGGCGACACGGGAAGTTTAACGCTGGGTTTTTTTATGGCATCAGCGCTTATGTTTCTGGTTGGTTTTGAGGGTGCAGTTAGTGTGCCACCAATATCGATAGCTATTATTCTGGCGCTTCCAGTTTCAGATACCTTATTGGTGATGTCGCGGCGTATTTTGCAAGGCAAAAGCCCTGTGTCGGCAGACAGAACACATTTGCATCATCGGCTATTGGCTGTGGGATTTTCGCATTCTGCTGTTGTGACCATGATTTATCTTTTGGCTTTCTTTTTTGGTTTGCTGGCGTTGGTCTTACATGAGTACCCAGAATGGTTACAATTGGTCATAGGTTTAGGTGTGTGCGTGATTCTGTATGGTGTGCTGAGCCTATGCGAGTTATGGGGTTGTAATGTGCACAAATATTCATTTGCCTATAAGCGGCAAGGGGAGCGTATAGACCTTGCGACCATGATGGGCAAAAGTATTAAAGGATTAAGGTTTGCTGTGCTTATCGGGTTGCTTTTTCCGTTGCCTTTTGTTGTGGCAGTCCCTGAAGCTACACACAACTTGCTTTTGGGTGTATTTGTATTGCTTTTATTGGCTTACCCTTGGAAAGAGCATACCCAACGTTTAAATATTGTTTATGGTTTGTTTTACTTAACAGGTATTACAATTTTATTTGTGTGGAATATTTCCTCTTATCAAGGTTTTTCATTTTCATGGTATGTCGTTGCCTTTGTGGTTGTTTTATTCATTTGGTCCATGTTTAAAATTATATTTAAAGGGCACAATGAGGTTTTGATGACCTCGGGTTTGGAAATTATTTTACTGTGTGTTTCATGGTTTGTTCCGTTTACTATTTTACCTGTGTTGGGTGTTTCAGAAGAAATGATGGCTGCCGCTAAGGCAGCGTGTTTACAAGCTGTACCATTATTGATCGCTATGAAAATTGTGATTCGTAAACATCCTGACCGAAATCACCTGCTTTTAGTTGGTTTGTTGGTTATTCTTTTGCTGATGTTGGTTGTGTTGTAAAGGTTAAAAAATAAAAATCAAATCAAGGCAAATCAAGGGGTCAGCCAACTTGATTTACGGCAAGCGTTTGGTATATTTTGATCATGGCTAGGTTACCTCGTATTGTTATCCCAAATCATCCGTTGCACATTATGCATCGTGGAAACAATAAGCAGGATATTTTTGAATCTAAAAAAGATATGCATCGGATCAAAGAGGATATTGCAGAGGGTTTGGTTAAAACGGGTTGTCGGCTGCATGCCTATGTCATTATGACGAATCATTTGCATCTCCTTATTACGCCGCCAGATAAAAATAAGCTTAGTACATTTATGCAGACAATGGCGAACCGATATGTTCGATATTTTAATGCTTCACGCCATAGAACGGGAACCATTTGGGAGGGGCGATTTAAGTCGTGCTTGATTGATAGTGAGACCTATCTTTTTGCGCTTTATCGATATATTGAAATGAACCCCGTTAAAGCACATATGGCTGAAAAGCCTGATGCCTATCTATGGTCAAGTTATCGGCATCATGCACTGGGTGAGAAGGATGACTTAATTACAGAGCATCAGTTATATCAAAATTTGGGAGCAAACCCTAGGCAGCGGGCTAAAAGCTATAAGGATATTCTAGCTGTGCAAAATAGCCCTGAACAAGATCTGCAAATCACAGAAGCTACAATGCGGGGAGAGGTTTATGGTAGTAGTGAAACACATGTTAAGCTTGGCAGGCTAATTTCTAGACCTACCAAGCTGATTGCGCATGGGGGAGACAGGAAAAGTAAAAACTATAGGGTAATCCAAAATCAAGCTGGCTGACCCCTTGATTCTGTAAGAAAGTATTGCTTGATGATGTCATTGTTCACGGATTTACCTTTCAGGCGCAGTAAAATATATTGAACATTATCTTTACATGCGTTATGGTCGAGTAAACTTGAAGCAGGAGGTGATTGGAAATGACTGCCACAAATATCAATGTAAGAATTAAAGGTGAGTTACAAGCGCATCTGCAACAGCAAATTGGGGAACATGGACTGTATGACAATGCTAGCGAATATATACGTTTTCTGATTCGAAGTGATTTAAAAAGTAGAAGCGAGTCGTGGGCGTGGTTGAAAAGGGAGTTAGAGCCTGCTTTGAGGGCAGATGAGGGTGCATTCCTTGCGGTTACGGCGGAAGATGTCATTCAGCGTAATAAATAGTGGTGTCCACCTATCTGTTTTTTCCACCTGCTGATAAATCACAGGATGATATATGGCGCTACAGTTGCGGTGCGTGGGGAGAAAAACAAGCTGAGAAATATATCATAGGCTTACACCATCACCTGCAATTACTATCAAAAGAAAAAGAGATTTGGCGAGCTCTTCCTGCAAACCTTGTCGTTCCTCAAGACTTGGATTTGAAGGTATATTTCAGTCAATATGAGCATCATTACCTATTTTTTCGTGAATTGTCTATAGGTGCAATAGGAGTTATGACGATATTGCATGAAAAATCCGATATGCCTGTTCGTCTTTGTGAGGATTTGAGGAAAATTGGCGTAGTGGGGTAGTATGGGGTCGGATCAAAGTAAATCATTGATAGATATTAAGAAAGAAATATCCATTACTGATGTGGATAAATATGACTGGCAGGTTGCTAGGAAGGGAATAATGCAGTTTTATAAGGAAGTTCTGAAGTGAGTATACAACACGTTGGGGTTCTACCCCGATTTCCATGAGATTGTGGACGGTGTCGTGCATTCATACCCGTTTTCTGAGGTTTATCCTCAAGCCAAAGTTTGTCGCTGCGAGCATCATTATATTTTCTACATTCATCCAGATGATAGGCAGCCTGTTATCATCGTTGTATTACATGAACGCATGGATATTTTGGTGCAGCTTAAAAAACATTTGATTGGTACGACCTTCGGACAAGGTAAATAGCAATCAAGCTGGCTGACCCCTTGATTTCCTGATTTCTTAGTTGACAGTGTGAAGCTGTGGTATATATTTTTTGATATATATCAGGAGATGTGTGATGAATACAGCTAAGATTTTTCAAAATGGACGCAGTCAAGCTGTCCGACTACCGAAGGAATTTCGGTTTGAAGGTGATGAAGTTTTTGTTCATAAAGTGGGGAATGCAGTGGTGTTGCTACCTATTCAACACAGTTGGGACACCTTGTTTGAGTCGCTCAATCAATTTTCTGAAGATTTCATGTCGGATGGGCGGCAACAGCCTTTGCCTCAGCAACGTGATTTTTCCTGCTTCGATAAAGGTTGAATGATGTATATGTTGGATACCAATATTTGTGTTTATTTGATTAAACATAATCCGTTTCAGGTGCGTGCACGATTCGAAAAATTGCAGCCTGGTGATGTTTTGCTCTCATCAATCGTATTGGCTGAGTTGATGTATGGCATATCGAAGAGCCGATATAAAGAACACAATCTGGCTGCGTTAGAAATGTTTCTTATGCCTTTGGAAGTGATGCCGTTTGAAGAACATGCAACAGGAATTTATGGTGATATTCGTGTGGAACTTGAGCGTTCGGGTCAGATGATTGGTGGCAATGATTTGTTTATTGCGGCTCATGCACTTGCCCTGAACGCCACTTTGGTGAGTAATAATGTGAAAGAATTTTCTCGTGTACCCAAGCTCAGCCTTGAGAATTGGGTGGATGAATAAGGCGAAGCCCCTACTGCATTATAGTTGCACGTTTTATCATGGAGTATAGAGGTGGTGAGAAATGGCTGTCCCACAATCAAGCTGGCTGACCCCTTGATTTCTATCAAGCTGGCTGACCCCTTGATTTCTGATATCCTTGATTTCTTGTCCTGCTTCCCCGCCTATTGTATTAAAGGAGCAGGTTAATTTTGGATGCTTATTGATTGGCACACTCAATCAATAAAAGGCAAATTACTTTTAAAACAAGGGCAATGTCAGTGAAATACTTTTTAGACTGACAATATTTCGCCATAAAATGTCAGTATTTTGATTGCTTTTACTGACATCCCATATACTGTTTCATTTATGAAGTGGAATTGGCAACAAAAAAACTGGCCTGATTTTATATACTCTGGCAAAGCTCTTGATGAATTCGAGCGCGTTTTTTTGGTTGAATCTTCCAAGTTGGTGGGTGCTACGGCAATTATTAATGAAGAAGAGGGTAGGAAATTCACGATTGACCTTATGAGCGAAGAGGCTTTGAAAAGCTCAAAGATTGAAGGTGAAATCCTAGACCGTGATAGTGTAAGCTCATCATTGTTACGTCAACTTGGGTTTGCTCCTCAATATAGTGATCATAGAGCCAACGATAAAGAAAAAGGCATTGCTGCACTGATGGTGGATAACTATGAGACTTTTGACCAGCCCCTAAGCCATGAAATGATGTTTAACTGGCAATCGAATATTATTGCAGGGTCATGGAGAATCCAAGATATTGGCAAATATCGAACCAGTAAAGAGCCTATGCAGGTTGTGTCAGGCTATGAAGGTCATTACAAAGTTCATTTTGAAGCACCACCTGCAGTTAGTGTTCCAAAGGAAATGGATGCTTTTATTGCGTGGTACAATGATTCGTCACCCCAAGGTACAAACCCCATTTCACCGCTGATTCGCGCAAGCATTGCGCATATTTACTTTGTTTCTATTCATCCTTTTGAGGATGGTAATGGTCGAATTGGTAGGGCATTAAGTGAAAAGGCATTAGCGCAGTCTATTGGTAGACCTGCATTGGTTGCCTTGTCGCATGCGATTGAGAAGAACAGAAAGGAATACTACAAACAATTAGAGCAGAATAATAAAGAACTTACGATTGATTTATGGATGTCTTTTTTTTCTAAAACTGTTCTACAAGCAGTTAATCACGCACAAAAGCTTGTGCGATTTACAGTGAATAAAACACGGTTCTTTGACAACGTTCAACAGCAAACCAATGAAAGGCAAGCCAAAGTCCTATCGAGGATGGTTGCAGCGGGCATGGATGGCTTTGTGGGTGGCATGAGTGTGAAGAAGTATATGAAAATGACAGGAGCAATTGAACGGACAGCTATCCGAGATATTCAAGCACTTGAAAAGCTTGGTGCGTTTACCAAAACAGGCAAAGGTAGAGGCGTGCGATACTGGCTAAATTTAGGTGAAGAGTTTGAAACCGAAAAGAACAAGTTTCTAAGGGAACAAAAAAGCACTAAACGGTTAAGTGGGATACCCTCAGAAAGTAGACATCCATAAAGGTTTTCTACTTATAAATGCAGACACTTATGGGTGGATTACCGGTTACCTAAGCTTTCTTGTTGTGTTGCGGCATCACACCATTTCTTGCTTTCTCAGGATGATGCAAATCAATTGATTGCAAGGCAAAGAGAAATTATTGAAGATCATTGGTTGCAAGTTTGTGATGAAGCTGGCTTAAGTGAGGTTGAGCGAACTAGTCTTTGGAGAAGGCAAATTTTAAATCCTTTTGCTTTTGAAGGTTGAATGCTTAACCAAGAAACCCTAAGTGGATTGTTCGCCCATCCTTTGGGAAGATCTTGTGACCAAACTCGATTTAAATCATTGATAATGGAAACAAGAGGTTTGGTCACAAAATGGTCACAAATTTCTTCCAGAAGAAGAATCTATCATTTGTAACTTGTTGATATTAAAAATAAAAATGGTGCACCCTAGTGGATTCGAACCACTGGCCCCGAGCTTCGGAGGCTCGTGCTCTATCCAACTGAGCTAAGGGTGCATTTGTTGCATGTTCGCAATATAGTGTAGGGCTTTGATAAAGCAAATATGCACATGAATATTTTTTAAGTTGCGCCTTATACTATAGAAGGTCTATATTCCGCTTATGGTTAGGTTTATTTATGATTAAAACACAAGCCTTAGTGCGGGCTTTTGATGGCGTTAAAGCCTTAGATGGTATTGATTTGCATATCGAAAAAAAGAAAGTGACAGTAATTATGGGTGGCTCAGGCTCGGGTAAAACCACTTTATTGCGGTTATTGGCGGGTTTAGAGGCACCTACCTCTGGCTCGGTTTTGTTTGCTGGCGAAGATTTAACCAAGGTGAGCAAAAAACGTCTGTATGAGTTGCGTATGCGGGTGGGTATGGTATTTCAATACTCTGCCTTGCTGAATTCTTTGAATGTGTATGAAAACGTGGCATTTCCTTTGCATGAACATACAGCGTTGGATGAAAGTGTGATTCAAACCATGGTGACCATGAAATTAGAACAAGTGGGTTTGCGTGGTTTTGAATGTATGATGCCTTCGCAACTTTCAGGTGGCATGGCCAAACGTGTGGCATTTGCACGGGCATTGGTGATGGACCCAGAGGTTGTTTTTTTTGATGAACCCACATCAGGTTTAGATCCGATTTCCGCGGGTGTGGTGAGCACATTAATCCATGAAACAACAGCCAAAACACGTATGACATCTGTGGTGGTTACCCATGATGTGCAAGCTGGTTTGTCCATTGCCGACCATGTGATTTTGTTATGGCAGGGTAAAGTGATTGCTGAAGGTGATGCTGAAAGTATCCAACAAAGTGAAGACCCAAGAGTACAACAGTTTATTAAAGGTGAACCCAATGGCCCGATTCCTTTTTCGCGCAGTCAAACTGCTTATATTGATGACTTGATGCATAAACCTGGCTGCGTAAGGATATGATGATGGAAGGCATTGTGAATATAATCGGACAGCTTGGGCGCAATGTGATGCAAAGTATTGCTAAGCTTGGTGATGCAACTTTATTTGCATTGGCAACATTACGTCTTTTCTTTGCTAAACCTTGGCAGGGTAAACATTTTGTGATGCAAATGTATGCGGTGGGTGTTGGTTCATTGATTATTATTGTCATCACAGGTGCGTTTACGGGTATGGTATTGGCTTTGCAGGGTTACCATATGTTGGTGAAGGTTGGTACGGAAGCTTTGCTGGGTCCTTGGGTTGCTTTATCACTTATTCGTGAGCTGGGCCCTGTGCTAGCAGCGCTTATGTTTGTTGGGCGGGCGGGTTCAAGTATTACGGCTGAGATAGGTATTATGCGGGTGACCGAGCAAATGGATGCTTTGGAGATGATGGCGGTGAATCCGCAAGCAAGGGTGATGTTAACGCGTATTATTGCGTGTGCGATATCCTTACCATTATTGGTGGCTATTTTTGATATGGTTGGGCTGTTTGCAGGTTATTTGATTGGTGTGGAAATGCTGGGTGTGAATGGCGGGGTGTATATTGGAGAAACCATCGATAAGGTTGGCATGATCGATATACAGGCAGGTATAACCAAATCCATCTATTTTGGATTGTTGGTCGGCATTATTTGTACATATATGGGACAACGGGCGACAGCAACGACCGAAGGTGTGGCTAAAGCCACCACGCGAGCTGTGATGCTTTGTTCGGTGATGGTATTGATTCTCGATTATATTATTACATCGTTTTATCTTTAGGAGATGCAGGCTATGAGTGGATATAAAAAGATTGAAATGGTCGTGGGTATTTTTGTGCTTATTGGTGTGATGAGCATAGCTTGGTTAGCCATTGAGTTGGGTGGCGTTGGTGGGTTGGGCAGCAATGGTTATAAACTTGTGGCTGTATTTGATGATGCTGGCGGCGTGCGTAAAGGCAGTGATGTGATGCTTGCGGGTGTACCCATAGGGCAGGTGGTTTCAGTAACACTGAAAGATAATGAAGAAGCTGAGATGGTTTTTAATATTAAAGAAGGTGTATTGATTGCTTCAGATGCTACTGTTTCGATTCGTACCAAAGGGCTGATTGGTGAGAAGTTTGTGCGTGTAAACCAAGGCTCTGAAGAAGATTATTTGGCAGAAGGTGATGAGTTTGAAGATACAGAGTCTGCGATTAATATCGAAGATTTGATCAGTAAATATATTTTTAGTGGAGAAACAAAATGAGAATATCCATGAGAAAGATGATATTGGTATGGGTGATGGTTTGTGTGATGCCTGCGCTTGGTTTGACCAATGAAGATGATCCAAAAACTGTTGTTGCATCAACAATCCAATCGATTATTGATGTGTTAGAAGCACGTGCAGATAAAGATAGTATTAGCGATGAGGACAGGGAAAACATTCGTAAGGTGGTTGCGGGTAAGTTTGATTATCGCGAAATGTCGCGACGCAGTGTGGGTAAACCATGGAAAAAGATGACAGCTGAAAAACAAACTGAATTTACAGAGCTGTTTCGCCAAGTATTGGAGTATTCCTATGGCAATCAGTTGGCAGGTTATCACGGGCAGAAGGTTGTTTTTGAAAAGGCAGACTTCAAAAAAGATAAAGCTAGAGTGAAAGGTGCTGTGATTGATGATAATAAAACCATACCCATGGAATATCGATTGCATCAAACGCCGACAGGCTGGCAGGTTTATGATATTAAAATTGAAGGTGTAAGTATGATTACTACATTTCGTAAAGATTTTAAGTCGATTATCAAAAAGAAAGATGTTGATGGACTGATGCTTACCTTGCAACAGAAAATTGATAAATTAAAAGCCAAAGGTTAGGTCATACGCTTTTTTTGTTCAGTTTTTTTGAATCATCATGTTAAAACTTTGTTTGATTCGGGGCTGCCGCATCATGTTGATGCTGGCATTGTTTGCGCTGTTATCCCTAGCTTTACTTTTTATTTCTTCACCGAATATTAATAATTTTAAGCCATATGTTGAATCTAAGCTTGAAAAAACACTGCATGCTCAAAAGGTGGATATAAGCCAACTACAGTTGGCTTGGCATGCAGGACCGGTGTTTGATATAGGGCAGGTGTTTATTGTTGCCCCGTCGTTTGTGGTTGAAGATGCAAATATTCGGCTGTCTTATGATTTATTTGATATCTTTTTAGGAAGTTTAGCACCTGAAGTGATGATGCAAGGTGGTCATATTGGGTTGAATCTGGATGTAAAAAGTGAACAAAATTCCCAACCCCTGAATGTAAAATTCACACTTGAAGACATGGATATTTCATGGACTTATAAGCAAGAAAAACAAGTGCTGTACGATGCAAACCTATACATCAAACCTTTTGCACAGGATGTGCTGCTACAAGCCAAAGGTTTGCTGGTGCACGTTGTGATGGATCAAAACTTCTTACCAACATTGGTGCGTTTAAATATTGAAGATTTTTCTGGTTTACCGAGATCTTGGCTGGCTTATGCACAAGGTTTATCTGCCGTTCATTTTAAGCTACAAAAGCAGGGTAAGTTGGCGTGGCAATGGGACTTCGATATTCAAGGTAATCAAGCTTTAGTTGCGGTAGATGCAGTACATTTACGGGTGCCTTTTGAACATTTTATGGGGCAAGGTGATGTGCTTTTACAGCAGGATAAAAGCTTATCATTGCGTATGTTTCATGCAAAAAAACTACAATGGAAAGCCAAGGATAGTTTTGCCAATGCGCAGCTCACATGGGAAAATGACAACTTACATTTGCAAGTTTTTGATGCTGCAACCACCATGCCTAAGCTTTGGTCTTGGTTGTGGATGTTGGGCGGTGATGATTGGCATGATTGGTTGACGGGCATGCAGCATGGCAGGGTTGAAAATGTTCATGGCAGCTTAGATTTACCATGGTCCAAACCATTACTTTCGGGTTTGGCTAATGCCCAATTTTCTGATATGACATACCATGTGAAGACACAAGTATCAGGTGCGGATATTGCTTTGGGTTTGGCAAATGATTATTTGTACCAAGTCAAAGCTGATGTTGAAGTCGATGAACAAAAATTACATGCCGTGATTCATCAGGCGGATTTGAATGGTGGTATAGGTTTGGTCTCGGGTGATTATCAAATTACTTGGAAAACATTGTTGATGGAAATCAATGCAAAGGGTGTTGCCGATGTTGGTAAACTGCATACATGGTTAGCGCCAAATTCAGCCCAAGCTTTACACTGGGGTGAATCACCTGCCAAGGCAGAAGTGCAGATGTCTTGGTATGCCAACAAGAAAGAGCCAGAAAAAACCATTGTTCATTTTTATCCTGATGGCAAAGCGTGGGTGCTTAAACCCAATGGTATTGTTTTGAAAGTTGAATCAGGCATGGCTGTTTGGGATTATAATCGTGGTTTAGATTTGAACAATATGCAGGTCAGTACGCCTTGGTTTGATGGTAAACTGAGTATGTTCCTCGATAAACAACAAGCTTGGGCTTTGGATCATTTGTCATTAACGGGTTTTGCGCCTTTGGCAAAACTGACCCATGATTTTTCTTTGCCGATTATAAAACCGCAAGGTGAAACAACATTTGTGCTTGATTACCAAGACCAGCAATGGAAAGCAAACTTTGATTTAGAGAAAAATACTTGGAAAAGTTTTGCAGGGTTTGCCAAACCAAAAACCAATAAATTATTTTTAAACTTGAAAGGTAATCCAACATCAAAGGGTTTATTGCCTATACATATGCGGCACATGCAAGTGGAACAGGATGGGTTTAATCTTGATGGTGAATTGACGATTACACAGGATAAGTTGGACTTTAATTTTAGACATATTCAAACAGCATTGTTTGATGGAAAAATGCGCTTGCTTTTACCGCTGGATTCACAATTGTCATGGGGCATTGAAGCCAATGCTAGCTTTATAAATAAAAAACTCTTGCAACCGTATTTGCTAGAAACACCAGATACAGTAGTAGATACGACATCACGCCCGTGGCAAGTGTTTGTGCAGACCAAGACATTTATTTGGGATAAAAGTAAACTGAAAAACGTACAATTTCAGTTTAATTCGAATAGGCATGGTACGGGTACATTTAGCGCAGCCACAGCTGACATTGGTGCATCCCACCTGCAAAATGTTCAAGCTTCTTTTACCATGTTGGAACACGGTAAAATTGATTTGCATTATTTGGAGGCTGATGGCTCTGATCAACATGTGATGATATCGGGCTCGGTTAGCCCCAAACCCGATGATGTGTTTGCTTGGCAAGGTTTGGCATTGTTATCGGGTAAGTTTGGTACCCTCATGAAACAAGCTGAGCTGGATCAGCTATTTAAAGAAGGTGATATGCAATCACTGTTTTTGGGTAGTGGTGCGTTTAAGCTGGGTGAACCTTGGTGGCGCGGTATGCAAGGAAGCCTGCGTTTACGTATTGATGATGGACGTATTATGGAGGGGGGCACCTTGACCCACCTTTTGGCAGCAATAAGTTTGGTTGATTTGCCCAAATACTTTGTGTTGCAGCGGGGAGATATTGTAGGTGAAGGTTTGTTTTATGATAAATTACAAATTGAAGCTGATTTTGATGCCGAAATATTACATATTAAACAACTGGCATTAAGATCATCGGCATTGGATGCTGGCGGCACCGGAAAAGTGAACTTGGATACAGGTGATTTGGATATCCTATTGATTGCAAGGCCTTGGCAAAATATTGAGGCGATTATAGGTAACATACCCTTTTTAGGTTTTATTTTGGCAGGAGAAGATAAAAGTTTTTTGCGTAAAGTGTACCGTATTCATGGGCCAGCTTCGGATGCGGCAGTGGATGAGTTGAACCCTGAAGATGCGGGTTTACCCCAATCGGGATTATTAGAAACTTTATTTTCATTGCCCAGTCGTTGGTTTGGAGAGCAATAAGATGCGTTTAATTATGTTGGATACAGAAACCACAGGTCTTTCACCGCAGCAAGGTGACCGTATGGTGGAAATTGGTGCAGTCGAAGTATGCAATAGAGATATGAGACAAACACGTACTTTCCATCAGTATATTAATCCTGGTCGAAAAATACCTGCAGAAGTGGTGCGTATTCATGGTATTGATGATGCTAGAGTGAAAGATGAGCCACGTTTTTCAGCTATAGCACAAGATTTTTTGGATTTTATCCAAGGTGGAACATTGGTTATCCATAATGCACCTTTTGATTTGGGTTTTATTATGAATGAGCTTGAGGCATGTGGTATGCCGAATATTCATGATATGCCAGTGATTGATACATTGGTGATGGCAAAGAAACAGTTTCCACGGCAAAGAAACAATTTGGATGCCCTGTGTGACCGCTTTGAGATTGCACGTGGTCACCGCGAACTGCATGGCGCATTGTTAGATTCCGAACTATTGGGTGAAGTGTATTTGGCCATGACAGGGGGCAAACAGTTTTCTTTGGGTATGGATACAGGTGTGAAACCCGCCTCAGAATATGTGCAACTAGCCTCAGCGCAGCGCGAAAGAAGCGAACAACGAGAAACAGCACAATTGATGCGCCGTCCAGCGATAAACATTCGTGAAGAAGATAAAGTAAGGCATCAAACCTTGATGCAACGCATTGCCAAAGAAAGTAATGAACACGTTTTATGGAGAGAAGGATAATATGTTTTTACCAACACCAATCATGATGGTTTGCGCAGGTAATATTTGCCGTAGCCCATTTGCTGAATTTTATATGCGTAAGCAACTTGAAGAAAAAGGGTTGCAAGGTGAAGTGTTTAGCCGAGGGCTTTTGATGATGCAGGGTAAACAAGTGCCTGAAAAGGGGCTGAAGATTGGTTTGGAGTTTGGCGTGGATATGTCATCACATATGTCCTCTGCATTGCTTGCGCCTGATATGGACAGGGCAGCGCTGGTATTGGTCATGGAACCCGAACAACGGACACATCTTATGCAGAAAAGACCTGAACATGTGGGTAAGGTGATGATGTTATCCCAGCCTTGCGGTGGCAAAGTGATTGATGACCCTATGGGTAGATCAGAAGAAACATTTCGCCGTGTATATGGTGAAATTGCAGATTGCGTGGATAGGTGGGTTAGCCGCTTTTAACTTTTTTAAACATTAACAGTATATCAAAGGTCGCAATGCAGCGACCTTTGATATATTTGAACCGTTTTAGCGAGGTAAGTCTGTTGAGCCCATTAAGAACGTATCTACGCTGTGCGCAGCTTGCCTACCTTCACGGATAGCCCACACGACTAAGGATTGACCACGGCGCATATCACCTGCGGCAAATACTTTGTCTAAGTTTGTTTGGTAATCGTCTGTGTTGGCAGCCACATTACCACGCTCATCTTGAGCTACGGCTAATTCTTCTAACATACCTTCGTGTACAGGGTGTACAAAACCCATGGCAAGGAATACTTTATCAGCTTTGAGTGTAAATTCAGAGCCTTCAATTTCAGTCATCTTCCATTGCCCATCATCATCTTGTGACCATTCTACACGTGCACAAACAATACCTGTCACTTTACCATTTTCACCAATGAAACGTTTGGTGGTCACTGAGAAATCACGTTCACAGCCTTCTTCTTGGGATGTGGAGGTGCGCATTTTTAGCGGCCAATCAGGCCATGTAATCAGCTTGTTGGGTTCTTCTGGCGGCGCAGGCATAATTTCAAGTTGGGTAATTGATACCGCACCTTGCCTGTTGGATGTACCAATACAATCCGAACCTGTATCACCACCACCAATCACCACCACATGTTGGTCTTGGGTAGTAATAAATTCATCGTCAGGAATATCATCACCCAATACACGTTTTGTTTGTTTGGTTAAAAATTCCATGGCAAAATGAATGCCTTGTAAGTCACGTCCTTGAATGGGTAGGTCGCGTGGTTTTTCCGCACCACCCGTTAATACAACAGCATCAAATTCATCAAGCAATGATTTGGCAGGAATATCCACACCAATATGTTGGTTGACTCGGAACTCAACACCTTCAGCTTGCATTTGTTGCATGCGGCGGTCAATCACCGCCTTATCAAACTTGAAGTTTGGAATACCATAACGCATCAAACCACCAATGCGATTTTCTTTTTCAAACAAAACCACATCATGACCCACACGTGCCAATTGTTGCGCACATGCCATACCAGCAGGCCCTGAACCTACGATAGCAACTTTTTTACCTGTTTTTGTTTCAGCAGGTTCAGCTTGAATCCAGCCATTTTCAAAACCTTTCTCAACAATAGCAAGTTCAATATTTTTGATGGTCACTGCATCACCAATCAAGTTGACTGTACATGCTTCTTCGCAAGGGGCAGGGCAAATACGCCCTGTGAATTCAGGGAAGTTGTTGGTGGAATGCAATGTATCCAAAGCTTCTTGCCAAAGACCATGATAAACCAAATCATTCCAGTCAGGGATGATATTGTTCACAGGGCAGCCATTATGACAAAATGGAATGCCGCAATCCATGCAGCGCGCACCTTGGGTTTTTAAATCTTCTTCACTGGGTAGTTTTGAAAACTCTTTAAAATGTACAACACGTTCTGCAACGGGTGCATAAGTCAGGTTTTGACGTTCAAATTCTTTGAAACCTGTTGGTTTACCCATGAGCTGACTCCTTCACTTGTTTGGTTTTTTGCTCGGCTTCGCGCTCAGCAAGCGCACGTTTGTAGTCCACAGGAATAACTTTTACAAACTTCTCTAATGAAGCGTCCCAATTGTCTAAAATTTCTTTACCACGTGTTGAGTTGGTGTAATGCACATGGCGTACAATAAGTTGATGCAATATTTTCTCATCATTTTGGCTTAGGCTATGACGAATATTCACTTTACCGTGGGTTTCTAAATCGCCACCCAAATGATAGTTGGCTTCCAAAGCCGTATCTTCAGACAATACAGGCTCTAGGCTGACTTGTGCCATATTACAGCGTTGCTCAAACGCGCCTGATGCATCAAACACATAGGCCATGCCGCCTGACATACCCGCAGCAAAGTTGCGCCCTGTTTCACCAAGAATAACAACGGTACCACCTGTCATATATTCACAGCCATGGTCACCCACGCCTTCAACAACAGCAACAGCACCCGAGTTGCGCACTGCAAAACGTTCACCTGCAATACCATTAAAATAAGCTTCACCATCCACAGCACCAAACAACACTGTATTACCCACAATACTGTTTTCTTCTGCTTTGATGGGTGTTTCTTCAGGTGGACGAATGGTGATGCGACCACCCGATAAACCTTTACCTACATAATCATTACCTATACCCACAAGGTCGATGAAGACACCACGAGCTAACCATGCACCCAGAGATTGACCTGCTGTGCCTTTGGCATGAATCACAATAGTATCTTCTGGTAACCCAGCATGACCATATTTTTTGGCAACTTTACCCGAAAGCATGGTGCCAAAACTTCTGTCTACATTGCAAATATCTGTATGAATAACCACAGGTGTTTTGTTTTCAAGCGCAGGTTTGGATTCTGCGATGAGTTTATTATCAATCAAAACATCCAAACCATGATCTTGTTTTTGGTTATGTGATTTATTATCGCTAGATTCTACTTGGTGGAAAATAGGTGATAAATCAATACCTTCAGATTTCCAATGACGTACGGCATCATCAGTATCCAACATGTCCACACGACCAACCATTTCATCAAAGGTTCTAAAACCAAGTTCAGCCATGATTTCGCGTGTTTCTTCAGCTACATACATGAAGTAGTTGACCACATCTTCAGGTTTACCCACAAACTTTTTGCGCAGCTCGGCATCTTGTGTTGCTACACCCACAGGGCAGGTGTTGAGATGACATTTACGCATCATGACACAGCCCTCAGCAATCAAAGCAATGGTACCAAATGCAACTTCATCAGCGCCAAGCAATGCGGCAATGGCAACATCACGACCTGTACGCATTTGTCCATCGGCTTGTAAACGTGTGCGACTGCGCAAACGGTTTAATAACAATGTTTGTTGGGTTTCAGCCAGCCCCACTTCCCATGCAGAACCTGCATATTTAATCGATGTCATGGGTGATGCGCCCGTACCACCATCATGACCTGCAATCACCACATGGTCAGCATGTGCTTTAACCACACCCGCTGCTACTGTGCCCACACCAATTTCAGATACCAATTTTACTGAAATATCAGCATCGGTATTGGTGTTTTTAAGGTCAAAGATAAGTTGTGCCAAATCTTCAATGGAATAAATATCATGATGAGGTGGTGGGGAAATTAAACCCACACCCGGTGTAGAGTGGCGCACTTTACCAATACGACTATCCACTTTATGTCCTGGCAATTGACCACCTTCACCAGGTTTTGCGCCCTGTGCCATTTTGATTTGGATTTGATCAGCGTTTGCTAAATACTCAGCGGTTACACCAAAACGACCGGATGCAACTTGTTTAATGGCTGAACGCATAGAATCACCATTGGGCAATGGTGTGAAACGTTCAACTTCTTCACCACCTTCCCCCGTGTTGGATTTACCACCCAAACGGTTCATGGCAATCGCCAGTGTGCTGTGTGCTTCATGTGAAATCGAACCAAAGGACATCGCACCTGTGGCAAAACGTTTGACAATATTGGTTGCTGGTTCAACTTCACTCAAAGGAATGCTATTGCCTTTGTTGAACTTAAACAAACCACGCAAAGTAATTAAGCGACCTTTTTGGTTGTTAATCATATCTGCAAACTCTTTGTACAATGCATAATTATTGGTACGCACGGCATGTTGCAGTTTGGCAATGGTTTCAGGGGTAAGTGCATGTTGTTCGCCACGTACACGCCATTCGTATTCACCACCCACATCCAATGCTTTTTTGTGAATCATGGAGTTGCCATACGCCAACTGATGACGCATCACGGCTTCCTTTGCAATTTCATCAAGGCCTACACCTTCAATTTGGGTGGCTGTACCTTTAAAGTATTTATCCACAAATTCCGAAGATAAACCAAAGGCTTCAAAAATTTGTGCGCCACAATACGATTGGTATGTAGAAATACCCATTTTGGACATGACTTTGTATAAACCTTTGCCTACAGCCTTGATAAAACGTGGTTCAATATCTGAGACAGCAATATCACTAGGCAAATGCCCGTCGTTATGCATATCAATCAATGTTTCAAAGGCTAAATATGGGTTAACGGCTTCTGCTCCAAAACCTGCAAGGGTTGCGAAATGTTGAATTTCACGGGCAGAACCTGTTTCAAGCACAAGTCCTGTTTCCACACGCAAACCTTTGCTTATCAAATGCTGGTGTACTGCTGATGTGGCCAACAATGCAGGGATGGGAATATGTTGTTCATCCATATCGCGGTCAGATAAGATGATGATGTTAAACTTATCCAATACAGCGCGTTCAGCTTGTTTACATAAACTTTCAATGGCAACACCCATACCAGCAGCACCTGAATCAGCGGGGTAACACATGGACAAGGTTAATGTACGGAATTTACCTTGGGTGGCTTGATGGATGTTACGGATTTTTTCCAAGTCTTGGTTGGTCAAAATCGGTTGATGTACTTCCAAACGTAAGCTTGGTTCTTCATCGTCCAAACCAAGCAAGTTGGGGTTGGGACCAATAAACGATGTTAAACTCATCACCATTTCTTCACGAATCGGGTCAATGGGTGGGTTGGTCACTTGGGCAAACAATTGGCGGAAATAGTTGTACAATGGTTTGGCACGATTGGACAATACCGCATGTGGTGTATCATTACCCATAGAACCTGTGGCTTCCATGCCTGTGATTGCCATGGGTGCCATCAAAAACTTGAGGTTTTCTTTGGTATAACCAAAGGCTTGTTGTTTATTTAATAAGTCATCATGTTGGGGTTGTTTGACCTCAACATCCACATTTAAGTCTTCAATTTGAATTTGGGTTTCAGCCAAGATTTTTTTGTAGTCGCGTTCAAGTGCTAGGGCATCTTTGATATCTGAATCATCAATAATACAGCCTTCTTCCAAGTCGATAAGGAACATTTTACCGGGTTGTAAACGCCATTTTTTGATGATTTTTTCTTCAGGAATATCTAAAACTCCCATTTCGGATGCCATCACCACCAAATCATCATCCGTAATCAAATAACGGGCAGGGCGAAGTCCGTTTCTGTCTAATGTTGCGCCAATTTGAATACCATCGGTAAATGCAACGGCAGCAGGGCCATCCCAAGGCTCCATCAATGCTGCATGATGTTCATAAAACGCTTTGCGTTTTTCATCCATTAAGTTGTTGCCAGACCAAGCTTCAGGAATCAGCAGCATGGCAGCGTGGGTGAGTGAATAACCACCCATAACCAAAAGCTCAAGCGCATTATCAAAACATGCAGTATCGGATTGATTTTCAGGAATCAAAGGCCAAACCTTATCCAAATCATCACCCAAATATTTAGATTTCATAGAATGACGACGGGCATTCATCCAGTTGATATTACCACGTACGGTATTGATTTCACCATTGTGTGCCACCATGCGGAAGGGATGGGCAAGCTCCCAAGATGGGAAAGTATTGGTGGAGAAGCGTTGATGTACCAATGCCAAGGCAGATTTCATGCGAGCATCGGATAAGTCGGTAAAATATGCACCCACTTGATGCGATAAAAACATACCTTTATACACAATAGTGCGGGAGGATAAAGAATTCACATAAAATTTGGCTTTATCATCAAACGCTTTATCAGCAATTTGATTTTCAAAGATTTTACGAATCACAAAAAGTTTGCGTTCAAACGTTTGTTGGTCAGCACACTGACTGCCTTTGCCTACAAAAATTTGACGCGAGACGGGTTCACATGCCAATACACTTTCGGGTAAATCAGCATGGATAGGATCAACAGGCACATCCCGCCAACCTAAAACGGTTTGACCTTCAGCGATGATGGTATCTTCAATGATTTTTTCGCAAGTTGCACGGTGTGTTTCATCTTGTGGCAAGAAAATCATACCTACGCCATATTCACCTGTGGCAGGTAATGTAATATCCGAATCAGGGGCAACGGCTTGGAAAAAATCATCAGGAATTTGAATGAGTATGCCTGCGCCATCACCTTCTCTAGGGTCTGCGCCTGCGGCACCCCTATGGGTTAAACGGAGCAGGATTTCTAAGCCTTTTTCAACAATATCATGACTTTTTTGGTTTTTAATGTGGGCAACAAAACCAACACCACATGCGTCATGCTCGTGTTGTGCGTTGTATAATCCTTGCTTTTTCGGCATTTGCGTCATCAGCGGCTCCAATAAGAAAAATGTTTCACTTTTTTACATCTGTTTTTAAAAGGGTGCGCATCATAATCAATTTCTATGCTTTTGTCATGGATGAACCTCTGGTGTTTCTGAATAAAGAAATAGGTTGCGCGGGTAGTGTTACACAATGGTTGTATTATAAAACAGTTGCATATGTAAACTAAATAATTTAATGTTGGGTTTTAGGGAGAATAGTTATGGCTGAACTTCAAGACTTTAAGCTGGAGCAGGCGCTAGGCTTTCATATCAACCGTGTATCTTATTTGATGACGGAAGAGGTGGAAAAACGCTTTGCTAAGGCGGGATTAAATATTGTAGCGCAGGATTTTGCGATTTTGATTCGTTTGTTTAGCGGCGGTGTCATCAGTCAAACCAATATCGTGGATCTGATGATGCGTGATAAAACAACCGTGACACGTCGCTTGGATGGACTCGTGAAGAAAGGGTTGATTGAGCGGTTACCCAATGAAAAAGATAGGCGGCGTTTTGATATTGGTATCACAGATGCGGGTAAGGCAGTGCTGGATATTGCTTTTCCCATTGTTAGCGGTTTTCAACGTGAACTCGTGGCTGATGTCAGTGATGAAGAAAAAGAGACTACGATAAAAACCTTGCGTCACTTGATGCTGTATTTGATGGAAATTAAGGATAAATAGGAGTGTTTGCATGGATGTGAAACATAAAAAGGTGTGGTGGCCAATGCGCTTGGTGCTTGGGTGGTTCGCACCGAAGTGGCAGTAAATACCAATGAAATCATCACCACAACAGTTGCTCCCGTGGATACAACCACATGGAATGCAGCTTTGGGTTTGGATCATAATGCCAACAACTGGTTTATCAGTGCTCAGGTTTTTGTGCGCTATATTCAAAACTGGGATAAAATCATGCTTGAAAAGGTAAATTCAAGTTTTTTCACTTTGTTGGCATCGACAGACTATATGAATGATAAACTTAAACCTGAAATGATTGCCTTAATCAGTTATGCAGAGGGTAGCACGCTGATTCGCCCGAAAGTATCGTATGAATTTAGTGATGCGGTGTTAGGGCGGGTAGGGGTTGATATGTTTACAGGTGATAACGCAGATTTCTTTGGGCAGTTTGCAAACAACGATAGGTTTTACACAGAAATAGAATACACATTTTAATGTTTGTTTTATTGCATTGTTTTATGTTGTGAAACATTAAAGTCTAATATATTGATATAGATTGATAATAAAGGGGAAAATATGAAAAAAATAATGATGCTAGCCATGGTTTTTGGTTTGATGTTTACGCAAGCACAAGCCGCTGAAACGACTTTTGAAGAAGGCAAAACTTTGTTTCAACAAAATTGTTTGATGTGTCATGATGCACAGTTGGATCCTGCGCAAGCGCCGCCTATGTTTGGTGTGCAAATGAAATACAAGATGGCAACATCCGATAAAGCAGCGTTTGTGGCAAAAATAACGGATTTTGCGACCAATCCAACCACAGATAAAGCGATACTGAAAGAGCCCGTAAAGATACTGGGTGTGATGCCAAATATGGGTTTTGAAGAAGCTGATGTGCGCAAAATTGCAGCTTATATTCATGATGAAACTTTTGCACCCCCTTGTAATCATTGGAAACATGCTGCTGAGCGATTTAAGAAACAGGGTAAGATGGCGCTGTATAAAAAACACCAGCAAAAGTATGATGCCATGTGCTCGGCTGCTGATGTACAACCTAAGGTTAAACATGCCAAAGCGCAAAATACAGCAATCACAGCAGAACAAGGTTCTTTGCAGGCTGTGATGCAACAAATCGGTATGGATTACGCAGCACTTGATCATGCGATTTTACAAGAAAATTTTACAGCAGCGGCAGAAGCTGCGCATGCCATTGCTTTTCATGAAACCCCTTCATTGGGCACAAAGATGAAATTGATGGCTGGTTTGCGCACTGAGATGAAAGCTTTTAAGAAAGCTGATGGCAAGGTTCATCATTTGGCTTTGGATATTGAAAAGGCGGCTAAAGCCAAAGATATGAAGGCTTTGATTGCCAAACAGTCACAAATGTTAAGTGCGTGTATGGCATGTCATCGTAGTTTTCGTAGTCGTGTGATTTCTATATTGCATTAAGGAAATGCTGATTTATTAGCATCTTGCCAAACATCAGGACGAGAAAGGAAAAGCGTGGTTTTCCTTTCTCTTACAAATCAAATGCTTACGCTATTGATTTGGCAGCCCGTCCATGGGCTGCACGGAAGCACTGAATAAATCAGCGTTTCCTTAAAGGCTGTTGTAACAAACATCAGGAGTATATGTTGCCATGAAACGAAAAATTGTAGGTTACCATCAAGATGAAAAGGATGATTGGGTTGCAGATTTGGATTGTTTTCATGGGCAACATGTGCGCCATGAGCCACTATTTTTCAACCGTCCATGGTCGGCAACGGCAGAAGGGCGAAAAAGTAAACTTGGGGAAATACTTGATTGTAAACGGTGTGATGTTTTGGAGTTTCCAGAAGGTTTAAAGGAATACAAACGAACGCCTGTTTTTACGCAAGATACTATCCCTAAAGGTTTGCTTAAACATCATACAACCAAGTTGGGCACATGGGGCAAGATTCATGTGTTGGAAGGCAAGCTTTTATACAACCCAGAAGGGCGTGAAAGTATTACCCTTTTGTCGAGCCAAACTGCCAATATCCCTCCTGAAATGCAGCATGATGTTGCAGCAGATGGTTCAGTGCGCTTTTATGTTGCTTTTTATACTCTGCCAATAGAAGTATAAACGCTGCGTTATTGGTCTTGAAGGAGTGAAGTGGTGCCAGTATCATAGGGTATGGTTGGATTAACCATGTGCTTGGTAGGCAAGCTTTATGAGAAGCTTATAAGGTAGCGATGATAAAATGTTGATTTGGAAAAATGACATGGCATAATGCGCCACCTTGTCGATGCAATCATGGTTGGCAGGTTACATATGCGAGGGTGGCGGAACTGGTAGACGCGCTGGATTTAGGTTCCAGTGTCTTACGGCGTGAGGGTTCGACTCCCTCCTCTCGTACCATACACGTCAATGCGCTCCATTACTGGGGCGCATTGATTTTTTGTACATACTTAATATTCCTTTCGGAGGCTTAAATGATTCAAACTGAAGTCAAAAAACTTGGTGAAAATGAGCATGAAGTAGAGGTTAGTTTACCCAAGTCAGAATACGATAAGGTGTATGCCGCAGAAAGAAATAAATTGATGGGTCAAGTGAAGTTGCCAGGCTTTCGCCAAGGTAAAACACCAGGTCATGTGATTGATAAACAGTTTGGCCCTAAGATTCATGAAGACACCGTTTCTCAACTTTTACAACAACATTATGTGGCAGCCATTGAGTCGTCAGGGCTAACACCTGCACTTCAACCTGAGTTGTCCTTGCCTAAGGTTCAGCCTGATGACCAATTTGTATTCACACTAAAAGTTGATACTTGGCCTGAAGTAACCTTGACGGACTTGTCGAAGTTAAGCATTGAAGCAACAGAAGTGACTGTTGATGATGAAGATGTTAAAGGTGTGCTTGAGCGTTTATATAAATCACAAGTAAAATATGAAATCACAGAAGACCGTGCCGCTGAGACTGGTGATCAGTTGCATATTGATTTTGAAGGTTTCATTGGTGATGAAGCTTTTGATGGTGGTAAAGGTGAAGATGTTGCGCTTGTATTGGGCGAAGGTCGCTTTATCCCAGGCTTTGAAGAGCAGTTGGTTGGTAAAAAAGCAGGGGATACATGTACTGTTGAAGTAACTTTCCCTGAAGATTACCAAGCACCGAACTTGGCAGGAAAAGAAGCTCGCTTTGAAACAACAGTGAAAAGTGTTGGTGCGGCAGTTACAGCCAAAGATGATGCAGAATTGGCTGAACTTTTGAACTTTGCAGATGCCGAAGCCATGTTAAAAGATATTCGTGAAGGTTTGGATAAAGAAGCAGCCAATGCGGCCAAAGGTGCTACGCATGATTCGGCACTCAAAGCATTGTTGGAAGCCCACCCCATGACCTTGCCAGAAGGTTTGATTGTTGAAGATATGAAAGCAACCACAGCGCGTGTGGTGCAAAATATGAAACAACAAGGTATGGATGCCAGCGAAGAAATGTTGGCGGATGAAGCGTTCCGCCAAGAGGTTCGTGAGCGTTCAGAGCGTGGTTTGAAATTGTCTGTTTTGTTGCAAAACGTGCGTAAAGATTTTGATATTACGCTGACAGATGAAGAAATTGATGCTGGTGTTGATGAAATGGTCATGGCATACCCAGAAAATATGCGTGATGATTATGCGAAATACATTCGTGATAACCAAGAGCAAATGGGTGCGTTGAAAGACCGTTTGTTGGAACAAAAATGTATTGATTATGTTGTATCACAAGCCAAAACAAAAAAAGTGAAAAAGACTTTGGCAACATGGCAAGCAGAGCAGGATAAGGCGCAATCATGAATCTCGTACCTATGGTCATAGAGCAAACTGCTCGCGGCGAACGTTCGTATGATATTTTTTCAAGATTATTAAAAGAACGTATTATTTTCTTAAATGGTCAAGTTGAAGATAATATGGCGAACTTGATTACAGCGCAGTTGCTTTTTTTGGAATCCGAAGGACCTGATAAAGATATTTATTTATATATCAATAGCCCTGGTGGTGTGGTGACAGCGGGTATGGCGATTTATGATACCATGCAATATATTCGTTGTGATGTATCTACATTATGCGTAGGGCAAGCAGCATCCATGGGTGCACATTTATTGGCAGCTGGTGCGCCGGGTAAACGTTACGCATTACCCAATGCGCGTATTATGATTCACCAACCTTTGGGTGGTTTTCAAGGTCAGGCAACGGATATTGAGATTCATGCCAAAGAGATTTTGAAGCTTAAAGATGACTTGAACCGTATGATGGCGAAACACACGGGTCAGCCATTGAAAAAATTGTCTGAAGATGTGGAACGCGATTATTTCTTGTCAGCAGAGGCTGCTTGTGAGTATGGTATCGTCGATAAAGTGTTAACCTCTAGGGACGATGTGCCTACTTCAGGGGCAAGCGAGGGCTAAAGATGACAGCTTCTTCCAATGGTGATTCAACATTATTCTGTTCTTTTTGCGGAAAAAGTCAGCATGATGTGAAAAAATTAATTGCAGGGCCAACGGTATTTATCTGTGATGAATGCATAGAGCTGTGCAATGATATCATGATTGAAGAAATGTCCGATGAAAAAGACAGTGAAACTTCATCCGCCAACAAAGGTTTACCCAAACCCAAAGAAATCAAAGAATTTTTAGATGGTTATGTGATTGGGCAAGAAAACCCTAAACGTTTGTTATCGGTGGCAGTGTATAACCACTATAAACGTATGAAACATAACGAAAGTAGTGATGTGGAAATTTCTAAAAGTAATGTTTTGCTTTTAGGACCTACAGGTTGTGGTAAAACACTACTTGCGCAAACCTTGGCGCGTATTTTTGATGTTCCTTTTATTATTGCTGATGCGACAACATTAACCGAAGCGGGTTATGTGGGTGAAGATGTTGATAATATTATTGTTAAACTGCTACAAGCAGCTGATGGTGATGTAGAAAAAGCACAGCGTGGTATTATCTATATTGATGAAGTTGATAAATTAGCCAGAAAGTCTGATTCGCCTTCCATTACACGTGATGTATCGGGTGAAGGTGTGCAGCAGGCATTGTTGAAATTGATTGAAGGCACGATTGCTTCGGTTTCACCCCAAGGTGGGCGTAAAAATCCACAGCAAGAGTTTACCCAAGTCGATACCAGTAATATCCTGTTTATTTTAGGTGGTGCATTTGCAGGCCTAGAAAAAATCATTGAAGCCCGTGGTAAAACACGTTCGATTGGTTTTGGTGCAGCTGTGGATATGGAAGATGATATTGGTATTGGTGAACGTTTAAAAGGTGTTGAACCCGAAGACTTGATTAAGTTTGGTTTGATTCCTGAGTTGGTTGGACGTTTGCCAGCTGTGGCAACACTGACCGAGTTGGATAAAGCTGCTTTGTTGGAAATCCTTACAGAACCCAAAAATGCATTGGTTAAACAATACCAAGCTTTGTTGAAGTATGACAATGTGGATTTGGCGTTTACCAAAGATGCTTTGGATGCGATTGCCGATAAAGCAATTTTGCGTAAAACAGGAGCACGTGGTTTGCGTGCAATTATGGAATCGGTGATGTTGGATGTGATGTATGACGTGCCAACCATGGATAATGTTGAAGCATGTAAGATTACAGCGGATGTTGTTGAAGGCAAAGCTGAGCCAGAACTGGTTTATAAGAAAAAACAAAAAAATATAGAAGTTGCTTAGTTATTCACAACTTTGATTTTTAAAGCCTCGTCAATCGAGGCTTTTTTCGTTTTAGGGCTTGAAATTGTCCCTATAAAACATTATCAATAATATTCTGTGGCGCAATATCGTTTGCGTCTTAATGTAATGAAAAAGAGGTGCCCATTGGCTGAAGTAGATGTTTCTCAATCGAATGAATCTGGAGATAATATGACAACACTTCCTGTGTTGCCGTTGCGTGATATTGTGATGTTTCCCCACATGATTGTTCCTTTATTTGTGGGTCGCGAAAAATCGGTAGCAGCACTTGAAGAAGTCATGAATGCAGGTAAAAGTATTGTATTATTAGCCCAGAAAAACCCTGAGGATGATGCGCCGGATTTGGATGCGTTATTTCAGATTGGTACCTTAGGTAATATTTTGCAAATGCTTAAGTTGCCTGATGGTACGGTGAAGGTTTTGGTTGAAGGTCAGTCGCGCGTACGTGTCCATGATTTAACAGAAGATGTTTGTTTGCGTGCGCGTTATGAAGTATTACCTGAAGCGGATGAAGATGAACGCGAGCAGGAGCAGGTGGCGCGTACTGTTATCAATCAATTTGAATTGTATGCAAAACTGAATAAAAAAGTTGCACCTGAAGTTTTGGTTTCGATTACGGCTGTGGATGATGTCGATAGATTAGCCGATACCATTGCTTCTCATTTGAATTTAAAAGTTGCCGAAAAACAAGCATTGCTTGAAATGACTTCGGTGATTGAACGTCTGGAAAAACTATTTGCCATCATGGAAGAAGAGATGGACATGCTTCAGGTGGATAAACGTGTACGGTCACGTGTGAAGCGGCAAATGGAGAAAAGCCAGCGCGAATATTATTTGTCTGAGCAAATGAAAGCAATTCAAAAGGAATTGGGTGAAGATGATGCTCAATCGGATTTGGATGAAATTGCGCATAAAATTGAAACCATTGGTTTAAGCAAAGAGGCAAAAGAAAAAGCTGAAACGGAATTAAAACGTTTGAAAATGATGCCGCAAACCAGCTCTGAAGCAACAGTATTACGGGGTTACTTGGATTGGTTGGTTGATTTGCCTTGGAAGAAACGTTCACGGGTACGAAAAGATTTGGAAGCTGCAGAAGCTGTGTTGGATGCGGATCATTTTGGTTTAGAAAAAGTGAAAGAACGCATTTTGGAACATTTGGCAGTGTTACAGCTGGTGAAAAAAATGAAGGGTCCTATCCTTTGTTTTGTGGGACCTCCTGGCGTTGGTAAAACATCATTAGCGAAGTCGATTGCCAGAGCAACACGACGCGAATTTGTACGCATGAGTTTGGGTGGTGTACGTGACGAAGCTGAAATACGTGGGCACCGTCGTACATATATTGGTTCGATGCCAGGCAAAGTCATCAAGTCTATGAAAAAGGCAGGTACCAAAAACCCGCTGATTTTGTTGGATGAAATTGACAAAATGGGTGCGGATTTCCGAGGAGACCCATCGGCTGCCTTGCTTGAAGTCTTGGATCCTGAACAAAATAATACGTTTAATGATCATTATTTGGAAGTGGACTACGACTTGTCAGATGTGATGTTTATTACAACATCCAATAGCATGAATATCCCCGCGCCTTTGTTGGATAGAATGGAAATTATTCGCATTTCAGGGTATACAGAAGATGAGAAGTTAGCCATTGCTAAGAAATATTTGTTGCCCAAACAGGTGAAAAACCACGGTTTAAAAACTGAGCAGGTTTTGTTAAGCGATGATGTGATTCGTGAGATGATTCGATATTATACCCGAGAAGCAGGTGTGCGTGGGTTGGAACGCGTTTTGGCTAAGGTATGCCGTAAAATTGCTCGCCAAATTGTGGTGTCAAAAAATAATCAAACCCAAACGATTTCTGTGGATAACTTAGAGGATAGCTTGGGTGTTAAACCATACCGTTTTGGTTTGGCTGAAGCCAAAGATGAAATTGGTGTGGTCACTGGTCTAGCGTGGACAGAAGTTGGTGGTGAATTATTACAAATTGAGACTGCATTAACACCTGGCAAAGGTAAGTTGACGGTTACAGGGCAGCTTGGTGATGTGATGCAAGAATCTGTGCAAGCCGCACTAACGTATGTGCGATCTCGCGCCGCCTTGTTGGGTTTAAAACCTGATTTTCATCAAAAAGTGGATATTCATGTGCATGTACCCGAGGGTGCTATTCCCAAAGATGGACCATCTGCTGGTTTGGCCATGGCAACATCTTTGGTCTCAGCGCTGACTGGCATACCTGTGCGTAGAGAGGTTTGCATGACGGGTGAAATTACCCTGCGAGGTAAAAGTTTGCCTATTGGTGGGCTTAAAGAAAAGCTACTTGCAGCGCATAGGGGAGGATTAACAACGGCTATAATTCCTGAAGAAAACAGGAAAGATATGAAGGAAGTGCCTGATAATGTTAAAGATTCTATAGAAATGCATTTTGCAGAGAATATGGATGATGTATTGGAGCACGCTTTGGTGAGATTGCCCGAGGCTATGAAATTATCTGCAGAATTTGCGCCCGGTATGGTTGCTGGTATATACTTAAATGAAGATGGGCCTACGGCGCATTAGTCACATAAAAACAAAAAACCGTTGACGATATATAAGCATACTGTTTTAGTTCGCAGCGTATTTTTTAAATCTTGGAGGGTAAGAATGAAAAAAGTAGAATTGATTAATCATGTAGCTGAATCAGCAAGCTTGAGTAAAGCTGATGCTGGTGCGGCAGTAGACGCAGTGTTAAGCGGCATTACTGGCGCATTGTCTGCAGGTGATAGTGTAAGCTTGGTAGGTTTTGGTACATTTTCTGTAACAGAACGTGCGGCACGTACAGCGCGTAACCCTCGTACTGGTGAGCCAATCCAAGTTGCAGCTTCTAAAGCGCCTAAGTTTAAAGCTGGTAAAGGTCTTAAAGACGCTGTGAAGTAAGGGTAAAAATAAACGCTTGCAATGTGAAATTGTGGCGTTAATGTTCGCCCACTTTTTGTGGGAAGACCCTTAAAAAGCGGGCGCTTAGCTCAGTTGGTAGAGCACCGCCCTTACAAGGCGGTGGCCGCAGGTTCGAGTCCTGCAGCGCCCACCATGGAGCGGTAGTTCAGTTGGTTAGAATGCCGGCCTGTCACGCCGGAGGTCGCGGGTTCGAGTCCCGTCCGCTCCGCCATTATTAAAGCCTCTTGGGTAATCCTCAAGAGGCTTTTTTTATGTCTTTTTGTATGTTTAATGTCGAAAAACAAGACTTCTTCTTTTCTCGCGCTACAATTTCTTTCCATATGATAGATACTTTTGAAGATGAACCTGAATATGAACGCCCAAACAAGTCAGAGCAGAAACGTGAGGTGCAAGTTTTTCTAGACTTGGCAAAGAAGCTGGAAACGTTGTCTGAGCAACAGTGGTATGATATTGCACTGCCAGAGCAAGTGATTGATGCCTTGCAAACATTAAAAGAAATGCCACAAAAAGGTGCCAAGAAACGTCAGTTTAAACTAATCGCAAAATATTTACGTGATATTGATGTGCATGCTGCTTTGCTTGAAATTGAGAATGTTGAGCAAGTAAAAACGAAGGTAAACTTAGAGTTTCATCGTGTTGAGCGCTGGAGAGATAGGTTGTTATCTGAAGGTGCGCCTGCTTTGACAGCATTTTTGGCTGAGTATTCAGATGTGAATGTGCAGCAGTTGCGGCAATTGATCAGAAATGCAAACCAAGAAGCCAATAAAAACAAGCCGCCTAAGTCTGCGAAATTATTGTTTAAGTTATTAAGAGAGTGGGTGAAGTGAGTTTTACGTGGTATAAAATCGCTAAGGAATAACCTTTCAAGGGTCGATTTTTACCTGACTTCTGGTTATAGTGCGCCACCTTGGCACTTCTTCATGAGGGAAGTTCATTGTAAAACACACAATTATTAGGGGAAGATGAATGTCCACTGTTGCAGATCTAAAGATTGATTTGGTAGAAGTTTGTGAGGCCGCAGCGCGTGCTTGTGCACCGTATGTTGGCTCTGGTCAAAAAGACGAAGGTGATGGTCTAGCCGTTGATGCGATGCGTAAACGTATCAATCAAGTGAACATGAAAGGTTTGATTGTGATTGGTGAAGGTGCCAAAGATGAAGCCCCTGCACTTTATGACGATGAAGAAGTCGGTACTGGTTCTGGTATTGGCGTGGATATTGCCGTTGACCCGATTGAAGGTACCAATCTTTTTGCACGTGATGCGGCAGGTTCGATTGTAACTTTGGCTGCAGCACCTGCTGGTACGATGTACCGTCCTGGATCATGTTTCTATATGGAAAAACAAGTATATCCCAAAGCTGCGCGCGGTAAAATCGATCCCACAGCATCTGTTGAAGTGCGTTTGACGCAGTTGGCGAAAGCTTTGAATAAAGATATTAAAGAAATTACGGTGTTTGTATTGGATAAACCACGTCATGCACAGCTGCTTAAAGAAATCTACGCATGTGGCGCTAAGGTTCGTTTGGCAACAGATGGTGATGTGAATGGTGCAATTCAAGCTGTGTTGAATATGGGTTCTGATGCATTGTTTGGTATTGGTGGTACACCAGAAGGTATTGTGACGGCATGTGCAGCAAGGGCTATGGGCGCTGAAATGTTTGGTCGTATGGCACCGCAAAAAGATTTTGAAATTGAATTGTGTAAAAAAGAAGGTATTGATACTGAGCGTTATTTAACACGTGATGAATTGGTAACCTCTGATGATTGCATGTTTATTGCTACAGGTTTGACCAGTGGTGAGTATGTTGACCATGTAAAAGTAGGTGCCGATGTTGATGGTAAGTATATGACAACAGATACTGTCGTACTTTCGGGTTCTGTGGGTAACATCCGTCGTGTACAAACGACTTTGCACGTCTGAGTTCTGTTTTAATCGTTTTAATATAAAAAGTAAGAGGTAAATATGAGTAATAATCGTAGACACTTGGCTAATGCTGTTCGTGCGTTGGCAATGGATGCAGTACAAAAAGCAAATTCAGGTCATCCTGGCGCACCTATGGGCATGGCAGATATTGCCGAAGTTCTTTGGAATGACTATATGAAACACAATCCAACCAACCCTAAATGGGCTGACCGTGACCGTTTTATTCTTTCTAATGGTCATGGTTCAATGTTGATTTATTCATTATTACATCTTACAGGTTATGACCTTGGTATTGAGGATATTAAACAATTCCGCCAATTGCATTCGCGTACACCAGGTCATCCTGAGTATGGTTATGCACCAGGTATTGAGACAACGACTGGCCCATTGGGTCAAGGTATTACCAATGGTGTTGGTATGGCGCTGGCTGAAAAAACATTGGCAGCGCAATTTAATAAACCAGGTCATACAATCGTTGACCATAATACTTATGTATTTTTGGGTGATGGCTGTTTGATGGAAGGTATTTCTCACGAAGCATGTTCTTTGGCGGGTACACTTGGTCTTGGTAAACTGATTGCGTTCTGGGATGACAATGGCATTTCTATTGATGGTGAAGTAGAAGGTTGGTTCACCGATGATACAGCAAAACGTTTTGAAGCTTATGGCTGGCAAGTGATTCGTGATGTTGATGGTCACGATGCAGATGAAATTAAACAAGCCATTGAAACTGCAAAAGCAGAAACAGGTAAACCAACCATGATTTGCTGTAAAACAATCATCGGTTTTGGTTCGCCAAATAAAGCAGGTTCTCATGATTGTCATGGTGCGGCTTTGGGTGATGAAGAAATTGCATTGGTTAGGAAAGAGCTTAACTGGGATGCTGCACCATTTGAAATCCCTGCTGATGTTTATGAAGGTTGGGATAATAAAGAAGCGGGTAAAGCTGCTGAATCAGAATGGGATAAGGCTTTTGCTGCGTATGCTGCAGAGTATCCAGATGAAGCTGCTGAGTTTACACGTCGTATCAATGGCGATTTGACTGCAGATTGGGAAACAACAGTTGATGCATATATTGCTGAAGTTGCTGCCAAAGGTGAATTTATTGCTTCACGTAAAGCATCACAAAATGCGATTGAAGCTTTGGCAAAAGTAACACCTGAATTTTTGGGTGGTTCGGCTGACCTTGCTGGTTCTAACTTAACACTTTGGTCTGGTGCTAAACCCGTGATTGACCATGCTGATGGTAACTATGTGAACTACGGTGTGCGTGAGTTCGGTATGGCTGCGATGATTAATGGTATTTCTTTGCATGGTGGATTTGTACCATATGGCGCAACATTCTTGATGTTCTCTGAATATGCACGTAATGCATTGCGTATGGCTGCCTTGATGAAACAAGGTCATATTGAAGTATTTACCCATGACTCCATTGGTTTGGGTGAAGATGGTCCTACCCATCAACCTGTAGAACAAACAGCAACCTTGCGCATGATTCCAAATATGGACGTATGGCGTCCATGTGATGCCGTAGAAACAGCAGTGGCTTGGAAAGTGGCTGTGAAAAACACCACGCGTCCAACCTCATTGATTCTTTCACGCCAAAACTTGGTACACCAAGAGCGCAGTGCAGATCAAATTAAATTGATTGAACGTGGTGGTTATATCTTAAAAGATTGTGAAGGTACGCCAGATGTGATTGTTATTGGTACAGGCTCTGAGCTTAACCTTGCTGTTGAAGCTGCTGCTGCATCGGATAAGAAAGTTCGTGTTGTTTCTATGCCTTCAACCAATGTGTTTGATGAGCAAGATGCAGCTTATAAAGAATCTGTATTACCTGCATCGGTTACTTCACGTGTTGCTGTTGAAGCTGGTGTCACAGGTTTCTGGGCAAAATATGTTGGTTTGAATGGTAAAGTCATCGGTATTGATACCTTTGGTGAGTCTGCACCAGCAGGTGAGTTGTTCAAAATGTTTGGCTTCACTGTAGAAGCAGTTGTTTCTGCAATCGACGAAGTCGCTTAAGTTTCTAAAAAAGAGAGAGGAGAGAGTAACATGACAATTAAAGTTGGTATTAATGGATTTGGTCGTATTGGTCGCATGGTTTTTCGTGCAATTAAAAAGGACTTTCCTAATTTGGAAGTTGTAGGCATTAATGATTTGTTGGATAATGATTATTTGGCATACATGCTTAAATATGACACGGCACATGGTCGTTTTGATGGTGAAGTCACTGCAATTGATGATACATCATTCACTGTAGATGGTAAAAAAATCCGTCTTTCAGCTGAGCGTGATCCTGCTGCATTGAAATGGGATGAAATTGGAGCAGAGCTTGTGATTGATTGCACAGGTTTCTTCTTAACCCAAGAAAGCTGCCAAGCTCACATCACTGCTGGCGCTAAGAAAGTGGTTCAATCTGCACCATGTAAAGATGGTGGCCCTATGTTCGTTTATGGTGTAAACCATGAAGACTACAATGGCGAAGCGATTATTTCTGCAGCATCTTGTACCACCAACTGCTTGGCACCAATCGCGAAAGTGATTAATGATAACTTTGGTTTGAAACGTGGTTTGATGACAACTGTGCATGCTGCAACTGCAACACAAAAAACTGTGGATGGTCCTTCTATGAAAGACTGGCGTGGTGGTCGTGCTGTGTTTGAAAATATTATTCCATCTTCAACAGGTGCAGCGAAAGCTGTGGGCGTAGTGCTTCCTGAATTGAATGGTAAATTGACCGGTATGGCTTTCCGTATCCCTTCAGTGGACGTTTCAGTTGTTGATTTGACTTGTGAGTTGGATAAATCTGCTTCTTATGAAGATATTTGTGCAGCAATGAAAGAAGCTTCTACAGGTTCTTTAAAAGGCACACTTCAATATACAGATGAGATGGTTGTATCGTCTGATTTCCGTGGAATCAGCGCATCTTCAATTTTTGATGCTGGTGCTGGTATTGCATTGGATGACACATTCGTGAAAGTTGTATCTTGGTATGACAACGAATATGGTTATACATGTAATATGCTTAGATTGGCTGAGCACGTAGCTAAATAAATCATAAGTAGGGCTTTGACTTCGGTCTTAGCCCTACGTTTGTTTTTGTTTGTTCACTAGAGTAACCAAAAACAAACGTTTAATAATATAAAGTAGGTGAAAGAGGAGTAAACATGTCTGTTATCAAAATGACCGACCTAGATTTGGCAGGGAAACGTGTTCTGATTCGTCAGGACTTAAATGTGCCGATTGCTGATGGTAAAGTTACATCGGACAAACGAATTCGCGCATCATTGCCAACATTAGAGCACTGCATTAAAGCGGGTGCAAAAGTGATGGTGATGTCTCATTTGGGTCGTCCAACGGAAGGCGAAGCTGCAGCTGAGTTTTCATTGGCACCCGTTGCTGCACATATGTCAGGTCTTTTAGGGCAAGACGTTCGATTGGTTACAGATTATGTTGGTGCTGATGTTGAAGTGGCAAACGGTGAAGTTGTTTTGCTTGAAAACGTAAGATTCAACGTTGGCGAAAAGAAAAATGATGAAACTTTATCTAAACAATACGCAGCTTTGTGTGATGTGTATGTGATGGATGCTTTTGGTACAGCGCATCGCGCACAGGCATCAACCCACGGTGCAGGTCAATTTGCACCGACAGCATGTGCAGGACCTTTGCTTGCAGGCGAACTTGAAGCTTTAGGTAAGGCTTTGGATAACCCAGCGCGCCCTATGGTTGCGATTGTCGGTGGCTCTAAAGTTTCTACAAAACTAACCGTTCTTGAATCATTATCTAAGATTGTGGATCAATTGGTTGTGGGTGGCGGTATCGCCAATACATTTATTGCCGCAGCAGGTAAACCTGTAGGTAAATCTTTGTATGAAGCCGACTTGGTGGATACATGTAAAAAATTAACAGCTGATGCACAAGCCAATGGTGGTTCTATTCCTGTACCAACAGATGTTGTGTGTGCCAAAGAGTTTTCACCTACGGCTGAGGCCACATTGAAAGGTGTGGATGAAACCCTTGAAGATGACATGATTTTTGATATTGGGCCTGATTCAGCGGCTGAGCTTGCTGAAATCATCAAAAATGCTGGTACAGTGGTATGGAATGGTCCTGTAGGCGTATTTGAATTTGATCAGTTTGGCGAAGGCACCAAAGCGATTGCAATGGCAATTGCTGAGTCTCAAGCATTCTCTATTGCAGGCGGTGGTGATACACTAGCAGCAGTTGATAAGTATAATATTTCTGACAAGGTATCTTATATCTCAACAGGTGGTGGTGCATTTCTTGAGTTCTTAGAAGGCAAAAAACTACCCGCAGTAGAAATGTTAGAAGGTCGTGCAAAATAATGACAGAACATATTCGTAGAACCAAAATTGTAGCAACCTTAGGCCCTTCTTCTGAATCACCAGAAATGCTAGAAAAAATGATTGCAGCGGGTGTGAATGTTGTTCGCCTAAACTTCTCTCATGGTACACCAGAAGATCACCAGTTGCGCGCTGATAATGTACGTGCAGCAGCTAAAAAACTTGGCGTTGTGGTTGGTGTACTTGCTGATATGCAAGGCCCTAAGATTCGTTGTGGTAAATTCAAAACGGGTAAAACCATATTAAAGGTTGGTCAAAAGTTCATTCTTGATGGTGCAATGAGTTTGGATGAAGGGACTGATGAGCGTGTTGGTTTAACTTATAAAGAGCTTGTTACTGATGTTGAACCTGGTGCGCGTTTGTTGCTCAATGATGGTCTTTTGGTGATGGATGTAGATAAGGTTGTGGGTCAAGAGATTCATTGTACGGTTGTTGTTGGTGGTGTGTTGTCCAACAATAAAGGTATCAATCGTGCTGGCGGCGGTTTATCTGCTGATGCATTAACTGAGAAAGACAAAGAAGATATCAAAACAGCATGTGCGATTGGTGTGGATTATATTGCGATTTCTTTTCCTCGTGATGGTAAAGACATGGAATATGCACGTTCTTTGGTGGAAGCTGAAGGTTCAAATGCGGGCATGGTTGCTAAAGTTGAGCGTGCAGAAGCTGTACTTGATGCGAACCTTAAAGCAATTATGGAAGCATCGGATGCGGTTATGGTTGCGCGTGGTGATTTGGGCGTAGAAATTGGTGATGCAGCTGTGCCACCTGTGCAAAAGAAAATGTTGCGTATGGCACCTAAATATAACTGCCCCGTGATTGTAGCCACGCAAATGATGGAATCGATGTGTGAAAACCCGATTCCAACACGGGCAGAAGTGAATGATTGCGCCAATGCTGTACTTGATGGTACGGATGCTGTGATGTTATCGGGTGAGTCTGCAGCAGGTCGTTATCCTGTTGAAGCTGTAGAAGCCATGCATAGAACTTGCATTGAAACAGAGAAGCAACGTGTGATGCCTTCTTCGCAAACACGTGACCCTAGGTTCCCTCCGCATTCAGTGGATGAATGTATTGCGCGTCAAGCGATGGAAGTAGCCAGAGAAATGCCAGTTAAAGCGATCGCATCATTCACGCGTTCAGGAAATACTGCTTTGTACATGTCTAGACATTTGGGTGATGTGCCCATTTATGCAGTGACCTCTGAAGATAGTACTTTGGGGCGTGTGACTCTATTCAGAAATGTTACGCCACTTCGTATGGATATAGACTATGGTCCAACCGATGCGCCCAAGGCAACACTGGATATTCAAGCGAAAATGCTTGAGGAAAAAATTGCAGGTAAAGATGACTTAATTATCATGACATTTGGTACACCTATGGGTGAATCAGGTGGTACCAATGCAATGAAAATCATTAGTTTAAAATAAGTAAGAAAACTTTAAATAAGGAAAGGAGTACAACATGGCATTAATTTCATTACGTCAACTATTGGATCACGCTGCTGAAAACGATTACGGCATGCCAGCATTCAATGTCAATAATATGGAGCAAGTTCATGCAATTATGGAAGCTGCAAATGAGGTGAATTCACCTGTCATTATGCAGGGTTCTGCAGGCGCACGTAACTATGCAGGTGAACCCTTTTTGCGTCATATGATTGATGCAGCTGTGGAAATGTATCCACATATTCCTGTAGTGATGCATCAAGACCATGGCTCTGAGCCAGCAGTATGTTTGCGTTCAATTCAGTCTGGTTTCACATCAGTCATGATGGATGGTTCATTGATGGCTGATATGAAAACTCCATCATCATTTGAATACAATGTAAATGTCACCAAAACAGTTGTTGATATGGCACATGCAGGTGGTGTATCTGTTGAGGGTGAGCTTGGTTGTCTGGGTTCTTTGGAAACAGGCATGATGGGTGAAGAAGATGGTCATGGTGCTGAAGGCGCTTTGGACATGGATCAACTGTTAACAGGTGTTGATGAAGCTGTAGATTTTGTAGATCAAACAAATGTTGATGCTTTGGCTATCGCTATTGGTACTTCTCACGGTGCGTATAAATTCACCAAACCACCTACTGGTGAAGTATTACGTATCGACCGTATTGAAGAAATTCACGCAGCATTGCCAAATACGCATCTTGTCATGCATGGTTCATCTTCTGTGCCACAAGACTGGTTGGAAATCATCAATGCGCATGGTGGCGAAATGGGTGAAACTTATGGTGTACCTGTTGAAGAAATCGTTAAAGGTATTAAATCTGGTGTACGTAAAGTAAACATTGATACAGATTTACGTATGGCTTCTACAGGTGCAATTCGTAAACACTTGAAAGAAAATCCATCAAACTTTGATCCACGTAAATTCTACAAAGCTGCTAAAGATGCCATGAAAGACATCTGTAAAGCACGTTTTGAAGCATTTGGTTCTGCGGGTCAAGCTTCAAAAATTAAAGTGAAATCTTTAGAAGAAATGATTGGTTTCTATAAATAACTTTCTTTTTTATTAAGGGTTACATAATGTTAAAGGCGAGCTATCTAGCTCGCCTTTTTAATTGAAGGATAAGGTTGGTGCGTAAATGAAAGACTTACTTTATATCTGGAAAAGCCGTTGGTTTGCTTTTGTCCATGACATGTTATGGGTTTCATTAGCTATTTATTTAGCTTTTTCTTTCCGCTTTGATTTTGGTGCTATTCCAGAACGTCATATCGAAGCTGCATGGCATATGTTGTGGGTTGCACTATTGGTTCAGGCATTCAACTACTGGTACTTTGGTTTATACCGAGGCATTTGGCGTTTTGCATCATTACCTGACTTAACGCGAATCATGCAGTCTGTTCTTTTTGGTTCTTTGTTTACATATTTTATATTGTTCACTTGGATCAGACTGGAAGGGGTTCCACGTTCAACGCTTGTCCTGTATCCTATCTTATTGATGGGTGGTTTAGCAGGCATGCGGTTATTGTATCGTTGGATAAAAGATAGACGATTAAGTTTATCATCGGTAGCTGGAAAACGTGTGCTTATATTAGGCGCAGGAAAAGCAGGCGAGTTATTGGTTCGAGATATTTTAAATTCTGATAAATATATACCTGTTGGTTTCCTTGATGATGAAAAAAAGAAAAAAGGCTGCGATATTCGTGGTGTTCCTGTCTTGGGTGACTTTGCTAGCTTGGCAACGTTAATTCCAGAATTAAGTATTGATGAAGTGTTGATTGCTATGCCATCTGCCGAACCTAAATTATTACAAAATATGGTGAAAATATGCGCTGACTTACATGTTAGGTGTAGAACTGTTCCTACTTTAGAAGAATTAGACCATCAAAAACCAGATATAGGAAGTTTACGGAATATCCATTTGGAAGATTTATTGGGTAGAGATGAGATAGCATTGAAAAATGATGTGGTTGCGCGTTTTATTCAAGGTAAACAAGTGATGGTCACGGGTGCAGGTGGCTCCATTGGTTCAGAGTTATGTCGCCAGTTACTTTCATTTAATCCTGGTCAGCTTATTTTGCTGGATCATGCAGAGTTTAATTTATATCAAATTGATAATGAGCTACAGGGGACGCTTAATTATAAGTCTTGTAGCACAGTTTTGGGTGATATTCGTGATCATGAACGCATGGAATGGATATTTTCGAACTTTAAACCTGATATCGTTTTTAACGCTGCAGCGTATAAACATGTGCCGCTTGTAGAGGCAAATCCAGCAGAGGGCATTAAAACCAATGTGTTGGGGACTTGCATGCTTGCTGACCTTGCAGCAATGCATGCTTGTGAACACTTTATCCAAGTATCCACAGATAAAGCAGTTAATCCCGCCAATGTGATGGGAGCAACCAAACGTATGGCAGAAATATATTGCCAAAACTTGAATAAACGGTGCGATACTGCCTTTATTACGACCCGTTTTGGTAATGTGTTGGGCTCAGCAGGCAGTGTTGTACCGTTGTTTAAAAAACAAATTGAGAAGGGTGGGCCTGTGACTGTGACGCACAAGGAAATTACCCGTTATTTTATGACTATTCCTGAGGCAGTCTCATTGATTTTACAAGCGGCAACTATGGGTTCAGGCGGTGAAATCTTTGTTTTGGATATGGGTGAACCTGTAAAAATCAAAGATATGGCAGAGCAAATGATTCGTTTGGCAGGTTTGGTGCCCAACAAGGATATTGATATTGTCTATACGGGTTTACGCCCGGGTGAAAAATTGTTTGAAGAGTTGTTTCATGAGGCTGAATCGCTGCAGGGGACAACCCATGCTAAAATTATGCTGTCTGATGTTCGTGAAGTAGATTGGGATGAAGTACAGCAACGACTCGCTGCTATTCGTGAGGCATGTGCAAATCGGGATGTGCCAGCCTTGATTCAATTATTGCAGCAGCTTGTGCCAGAGTTTACCCCTGACAAACGTTTGCTGTAACCATGCTAGCGCATGAGAATCCTCGCATTTATATTCGCGCCACTGTGTTTGCACCGTTATGGCAAAGCTTTGATTATGTTTGGTCTGATGCTTTAGGTGAACCCCAAGTTGGCATTCGGGTTGTTGTGCCTTTTGGGCATAGCAAACGGGTCGCTGTTGTTGAGCAAGTGTTTGAACAGGATGCTAATAAACAAGAAGCAACGGCAGATTTAAAACAAGTTTTAGATCGTTTAGATGATAAAAGTTTATATGCTGATGTTTATTGGAACTGGTTGCAGCGGGCGAGTAGTTATTATTTGCGTACCACTGGGGAAATGTATGAATTAGCCTTGGCATGGGCGGCGTTAGACAAACAACGGCGTTTTAAATGTTTGGATCGCGCGTTGCTATTGGATTTTGATCATGATTTGGCGTTGGCATTTACCAGTAAACGGGTTATTTCATTGGCGACGATTAGCAAACATTGTGAAGTTCATGCTGTGCAGTGGCGGGTGCTACAAGCTGTGCAAGCAGGCGTGCTTGAGGAAGTGTGGGAACAACCGCAGGATGATGCAGCGTGTGTAAAAACACGCTTGCAGTTACGTGCATCGCAACAGCAAGCAGTGGATGAATTATGTGAACATCAACAGTTTTACCCCGCGTTATTGTTTGGACGAACAGGCTCAGGGAAAACTGAAGTTTATTTGCAAGCTGCCGAAAAATTAGTGGCACAAGGTAAACAGGTGTTGATATTGGTGCCTGAGATTGGTTTGACACCAATGTGGAAACAGCGTCTGTCCGAACGATTTAAACATGTTTCAATTTGGCATTCAGGATTAACTTCGCGTGAGAAAATTGCTGTGCGCCATGGTTTAGAGAAGACACAAGTTCTTTTGGGTACACGTTCGGCTTTATTCTTACCCTTGCAGCATCTTGGTATGATTGTGATTGATGAGGAACATGACACCTCATTTAAACAGCAAGATGGTGTGATGTATTCGGCAAGAGACATGGCATTATTATTGGCACAAGCCTTGAAAATTCCAATGGTGTTAGGTTCGGCAACACCCAGTTTGGAAAGCTGGCGACAAGTGAAAGAAGGCAAGATGTCATGTTTTCGTTTGACTGAGCGTGTGCACCAGCATACACAAATTCAGCCTGAAATTATTGATATGCGTGGCTCAACATCGGTATTATCACCACTGCTTATACAGCGCCTTGAGGAAACCTTTGCGCGTGGCGAACAAGCGATGTTGTATCTCAATCGAAGAGGCTATGCGCCAGCCTTACAATGTACGGCCTGTGGTTATGTGCCACAATGTTGTTTGTGTAGTTTACGTTTAACCTTACATCGCAAAGAAGGGGTATTGCGCTGTCATACTTGTGACTACAAAGAGCGAGTCAAACAAACGTGTGAGCAGTGCGGTGAAAAGGCTTATTTACCACTTGGCTCAGGTACAGAGCGGTTAGAAGATGTGTTGCAACAAGCACTTCCTGATGCAAAACTTGCACGTTTCGACCGTGATGTCATTCGCCATGCAAAAGATTTGACGCGGGTATTAACACAATTCGAAGCAGGTGATATCGATTGTTTATTGGGTACGCAAATGTTGGTCAAAGGGCACCACTTTCCTAATGTGACCTTGGTTGGTGTGATCAATGCTGATTTGGGCATGAATTTGCCCGATTTTCGTGCATCAGAGCGTTGGTGGCAACAAATGACGCAGGTGTTTGGGCGTACTGGCCGTGGCGCACAAGCAGGTAAAGTGGTGGTGCAAACATGGAGCCCTGATGCATCGTGGTTTGATAGGTTAGATGAAAGCAGGGCAGAAGAAGTTTTAGACGAAGAATTAAGTCTTCGCCAGCTGACACATTTCCCACCCTATGCCCGATGGGTGCGGGTTGTGTTTTCTGCGGGTTACCATGAAAAAGCGATTGTGGCAGCACATCAATTTGCCAAAGCATTACAAAGCTGGGATGAAGTGAAGGTGAGTGGTCCTATGCCGTGTGCTTTGGAACGTTTATCGGGGCGTTTTCGTTTTGAATTGATTATTCGTGATGAAGTAAGGAAACATTTGCCATGGCAGCTATTACCCCTTATCAAAAAGTTACGTATTCCTTCAGGTGTACGTCGAAAAATTGATGTGGATCCGCAAGACCTGATGTAAATGATTACTCATTTGTACATCTGAGAAGTGGCGATGTTCTTGCTTATCATGATTGGCGTGTATGTGAGCTGCAAAACGTGAAAGGTGAGGATGATGAACCCAGTGGATAACAATGTACAAGAGAATATACAACGCATGGTTGAGGCCATGCCTGCATTTCCGCGTAGTGTACATAAAGTGTTAGAGCTTACTTCGGATATGAACTGCGCGCCCAAAGATATTGTGGAAACCATAGAACATGACCCCGTGATGACGGCTAAAATGTTAAAGTTGGTCAACTCTGCCTTTTATAGCTTACCGCGAAAAATCACATCGATGAAACATGCTGTGATTTATATTGGCATTAATACTGTAAAAAACCTTGCGCTGAGTATTGCGACTGTGGGTATGTTACCTGCACATAATAAAGCAGACTTTGATATGTCTGATTTTCTACTACACTCTTTGGTGACAGGCGCGATTGCGCGCAAGTTATCAACATTTGTCAACAGAGAAGGTTTTGATGTGACTGATTTTTTTGTTGCAGGTTTATTGCATGACTTTGGTAAAGTTGTTTTTGTGCAAGCCATGCCTGAAACCTTTCTACGAGCCAAACAAATGGTGGAAGAGCAAGGTGTGTCTTTGATTGAAGCAGAACAGCGTTTGTTTGGTGCTAACCATAGTCAAGCGGGTGCTATTTTAGGTCAACAATGGAAATTTCCTGAGGCATTGGTGCAAGCCATTGCCGAACATCATCAGCCAGATATGGCATCGAATGTATTGCGTGATTGTGTGTTTGCTGCCAATCAAATATGCAAGTCAAAACACATTGGTCATGCAGGTAATACGCAGGTTGAACCATTTTCAACATCCATGATACAACGTTTTGATTGTGATATCGAAAGTCTGTTGGATAAACTGGGTGATTTGCAGCCTATGATTGATGAGGCAGAATCTTTTGCCAGTTTGTAAGCTAGTATACAAAAGGGATGGGGTATGCAGATAAAATTTTGGGGTGTACGTGGCTCTATACCATCTCCAGGTCCAAATACAGTTCGTTATGGTGGTAATACAACATGTATTGAAATTCGTGCGGGTGATGAGTTGATTATTTTGGATGGTGGCACGGGTATATTTCCGCTTTCTCAAACGCTGTTTCCTGAGTTACCAAGGCATATACATATTTTTATTACCCATTCACATTGGGACCATATTCAAGGGTTGCCATTTTTTGTGCCTATCTTCATCCCCGGTAATGATATTCATTTGTATGGGGCTTCTGACCCTGTAACTCAGCAAGGGGTTGAACATTTATACGATGTGCAGTTGCAATACAGTTATTTCCCCATTCGTGAAGCAGAGTTGAATGCCAATATGCATTACCAGTCTTTGTTTCCTGGTGAGGTGGTGCAAGTGGGTGATGTCACGATTACCTGTGTACTGATGAACCACCCAGTGACAAACTTGGGTTACAGGGTTGAATATCAAGGTAAGTCGATGTTTTTTACAGGGGACCATGAGCCACCCTACAATTTGTGCAAACCAGGCGAAGAAGATTGGGACGTTTATGAAGATTTGATTCAACAAAAAACACAGGACATGGATACAATCATGCAAAATGTTGATGTGTTGATTGCAGATGCTTCATATACAACGGATGAATATGGACAAAAACAAGGGTGGGGTCATGGTACATATGACACATGTATAGCTATGGCTAAACGTGTTGGTGCCAAACAATTGTATTGCACACACCACGAGCCTATGCGGTCGGATGATATGTTAGAAAAAGTATTTGAAGAAGCCGTGGCGCGGTGTTCGCTGGATATGGATTTTGGTGTACAACTGGCAAAGGAAGGATTGACGATTCAAGTTTAGCTAAGTTCGAGTAAGTTTGGATGAAGCAGCTTGTGGTTTTAGGGTATTCAAAATAAAGGCGTGAGTTTAGATGTTCTGGATGCAAGATATGAATTTATGACTTATTCTGAGTCTATTTAACTGTAAAATGTGGTAAAATGATGTGAAGGGTGCTTGAATACGCCTTATGTCATGGGTACACAAAATCATATATTTATTATTGGCTTATTTATTGCCGTTGTCGGTTGCGCAAGCTATAGAATTTGATGCACAAGTAGAACGTGTCCTATGGCGCTATCAAGAAGAAGGAAAGGAAGTGACCACATTTAATCAGCTGCCCAGTAAAGCGGATGGAAGTGGTGCATTGTTTAAACTTCGGCTAAGCTCAGAGCGTAATCAAGATTGGTTTTTTGCTGTGAGTGCGGCACTGATGGGTAGTGGTTCTCCTGCTGCGGAAACTTGGAACAATGGGCAGGTGAATGATTTAAGTATGCGGCAACAAGATGTGCGCTTGGATATGCAATATCGAATGTTGGGCGCTAGGTTTGGCATTTGGTTGGCGCAACGTGAGCAAAAACAAACACGTGATAATTTTGTGGTAAACGGGGTTGCTACGGTCGTTGCGGGGGCGCCGATTGATGAAGTGGTTAAAAGCCAATGGGCTGGTTTATCCCTCACCTCAGTCGGGGGTAATGTGGGTCAATTTGAGACGCGTATTGATGCAGCTTTAGCCTTGGATATGAATGTCACCAATCCATTGTTTACAGCGCCATTCAGCAAGAAAAATGGTTATCGAACAGGTATTCACTTTCGTTGGACATTACCCAAATCAGAAGTTGGTGTTTCAGGATTAAACATCACGTTGCGTTATGAATACCAAGACATTGGTGGAGAAAACACCGTGAATAATGGCTTTTGGCCATACAACCGTTGGCAAATGGTATCCATGGGGCTGATGTACGCATGGTAATGTCATGGTTACCACGTTGGACTGAATATGTACTGGTTATACTTATGGCTTGGTTTGTTTCAGGTTTATGGGTGAGTCATCCGCAACCTATGAATCATCAATCGCCCATATTGCAAGAACAACCCCATGAAACATCGGCAATGGATGTTCTTTTTCAGGATGTTTCCCTGTTTGGTCAGGCTGACATCAAAGATAAACCTGTAGATAAACCTGTGACAGTGGTTGTCAGTAAACTCAATATCAAATTGGTGGGTACGGTTGTCGCAGGCAAAAAGTCTGCAGCCATGGTGAGCATAGTTGGCGGTAAAAAGCAGCAGGTATTCTTTTTGAATGAAGAAGTGCAACCTGGTGTGCGACTCACACAAGTTGAGGCAGCAGCTATTGTTGTTGATAACCGAGGTAAGATGGAACGCATTACTCTTGAAGCGGGAAAACCCTTGGTGAATATTCCTAATGCCCCAGTGCAAGCTGCACCGCGATTGGCAGGCCCTAAACTTCCCCTAACCAACCGCCGACTCAGTAAACAAAAGTTACAAAAACAAATGCGTAATTTTTCGACACTATTAAGCCAAGCGCGTGTCTCACCCCATTTTACCAATAAAAAACCCGATGGTTTTATGATTAGTGAGATTGTAAAAGGTTCGCTGTATGAAGAAATTGGTTTGCTGAATGGTGATATTATTAAAAAAGTGAATGGTGAATCGGTCACGGGTGCAGAACAAGCGATGCGAATGTATCGTGAGTTACAGAATGCAACATTTATTGACGTTGAAATAGAGCGAAATGGTAGCTTGCAACAATTAAGCTATACCATCCAGTAAGAGGTTGAAGATGCAAATTTTGCAAAAAATGAAGTGGATTGTTTTGGTGATGAGTTTGGTGATGGGGGTAACCTTTGCCCATGCCGAAGGCGTAACCATGAACTTTAAAAATGCTGATATCCGAGCATTTATTGAATTTGTATCAGGTTTTTCAAATAAGAATTTTCTCATTGATAATCGGGTTAAAGGTAATGTGACCATTGTATCACCCACGCCGATTTCAGAAGATGAAGCTTATGATGTGTTTTTATCGGTTTTAGAAGTAAATGGTTTTGCAGCGGTGGACAGTGGCTCGGTGATTAAAATTGTGCCACGCGCAGAAAGCAAACAAAAGGCTGTGAAAGTCCGTGAGTCAGGCAGAGCACCACGCAATGATGAAGTGATGACCCAAGTGTTGCGACTTAAATATGCCGATGCACAGCAGTTGGTCGCCTTGCTTCGTCCTTTAATTTCTCCCAACAGTCATTTGGTGGCTTACCCACGGGGAAATATGTTATTGCTAACGGATTCTGCGAGTAATATTCGTCGCATTCAGAATATTTTGAAGTTGGTGGACAGGCAAGATGCGGTTGGGGTACAAATTTTCCCTCTAAAACATGCGTCAGCGGATAAATTAGCCAAAACATTGTCGGGTTTGTATGCCAAAGCAGGGCCGAATAGCCCTAATTCAATTAAAGCATTATCGCATCAGCCTGGAAATATCTTGATTGTCGTTGCAGCACCGCAAATGATTAATGAAGTGGCGGAAGTGATTCGTAAGTTGGACATTAAACCCAAGCCTGATTCAGGGCGTTTACAAGTACGTTATTTGCAACATGCTAACGCTGTAGATGTCGCCAAAGTTTTAACTGAACTTGTCGGTGGCGGTGCAGCCAGTGCAAAAGCTGTACCTACACAAAAGGTTTTGTTTACAGGTGATGTGAAGATTGTGGCAGATCCAGCCACCAATGCACTTTTGATTACAGCCGACCCCAGCGATATGAATGCGATGAATGGTATTATTGATAAATTGGATATTCATCGTTTACAGGTGTTGGTTGAAGCTTTGATTGTTGAGGTTTCTGCAAATGTGGGTGAACAATTTGGTGTAGAATGGCGTAGTGCGAGTGACTTTACAGGCACGGGTACATCTACATTTGGTGGCACCACGTTTTCCAATGCGGCAGGCACCAATATTAATTCGGTTGCAGCCAACCCATTTTCAACGGGTTCAGGTTTGGCAGTTGGGGTGACAAAAGGAACGGTGAGTTTTGGTGGTGTGAATTTTTTAAACTTGGGTGCCTTAGCTCGTGCGCTTTCAACCAAGTCTGATACCAATGTATTATCTACGCCGAATCTTCTGACCATGGATAATGAAGAGGCTGAAATTATTGTGGGTCAGAATGTTCCTTTTTTAACAGGTCAAAACTCAACCCAAGGCGGCACAGCCAACCCATTTCAAACCATTGAACGTAAGGATATTGGTTTAACCTTACGTGTAAAACCTCAGATATCAGCGGGAGATACGGTGCGCTTGGAATTGTTTCAAGAAATTTCCAGCATTGATTTGAACCCTGGTGTGCAAGGTGCTGATTTAATTACCAATAAACGCTCTGTGAAAACTGTGGTGTTGGCCAATGATGGTGGCATGATTGTATTGGGTGGGTTGATGCGTGATGATGTGAATGTGTCGATTCAAAAAGTACCATGTTTGGGTTCTATGCCTGTATTGGGTGAAGCATTTAAGTTTACTGAAAATAGTCGTAAAAAAACCAATTTGATGATTTTCTTGCGTCCGCATATTATTAAAGATGCCAGTGATATTCAGGCAATCACCAATGGCAAGTACAATGATATTAAAGATTTATATGAAAAACCGCTTCAAGGTGGTTCTATTCTCTTTCCGCTTGAACCGAATCAAATGCCAGATTATTTGAAACCCATACCAGGTTTGCATTTGGAAGAAGGTTTACCCGCACATACTTCGGGTCGAAAAAAAGAAACTCAAGAGTAAACGATGCAACATTTGAATAGAATCAGCAGTGATCAGGTGGATGAAACGCGTTTGATGCATTTTTCATTGCCTGTGCTGCGAGCAGCCATGGTTCTTCCTCTTAAACCAACATCTGAGATGCGTAATCCTGTGGCAGTTGCGGAAGAGTCTGTGCATACAGCATCTTGGCCTTGGGCATTGTTGGATGATTGCAGACGTGAGTTTTCTGAAGAAGTACAGCCCGTATTGGTGCCTAAAGATGTGATTCTTGTGGCACTTAACCAGGCGTTTGATATGGCAAGTGCTTCCGCGGAACAAATGCTTGAAAACCTTGAAGATGAAGAGGTGGGGCTTGCCAAAGAGATTGAAGAAATTGGTGACCTTTTAGAATCTGAAGATGATGCGCCTGTGATTCGTTTGGTGAATACATTGTTATCCCAAGCGCTTAAGGATAGAGCATCGGATATTCATATCGAACCTTTTGAAGCGCAGGTTTTGGTGCGTTTTCGTATTGATGGGGTATTGCATAGCATTGTATCTCCACCGAAGCGGGTGCAATCGGCGATGGTGAGTCGCATTAAAGTGATGGCTGGTTTGGATATTGCTGAGAAACGTCATCCTCAAGATGGTAGGTTTCGTGTTAAAGTTGCAGGGCGTGAAGTGGATGTTCGGGTATCGGTATTACCCACAGCACATGGCGAACGTGTGGTGATGCGTTTGTTGGATAGAAGCCAAACATTATTAACCTTAAATGATTTAGGCATGAGCAAAACGCAGCATGCGATGATGAGCAAAGTGATTAAAGAACCGCACGGTATTATTTTGGTTACAGGACCAACAGGCTCAGGTAAATCGACCACACTTTATGCCTCCTTGATGGAAGTGGATAGAAAGAATCGCAATGTGATGACCATTGAAGATCCGATTGAATATCAGTTGGAAGGCGTGGGTCAAATGCAGGTGCAACCCAAAATCGGGGTAACTTTTTCAGCAGGTTTACGTTCTATTTTACGTCAAGACCCTGATATTGTGATGATTGGTGAGATTCGAGATTTGGAAACAGCAGAAATTGCCATTCAAGCGTCTTTAACTGGGCATATGGTGTTTGCGACTTTGCATACCAATGATGCGCTTTCGGCTGTTGTCCGTTTGCAAGATATGGGTTTGGAGTCGTATCTGGTTGCTTCTTCATTGGTGATGGCGCAAGCGCAGCGTTTGGTGCGTAGGTTGTGTGAGCATTGTAAAACACCTAGAGACATTGCCGATGATGAGTGGAAAGCCTTGGATATTCAGCCCAGTGATATGGTTGATACCACGGTGGTTTATGATGCCAAAGGCTGTGAACAGTGTTTAGATACGGGTTATGTGGGGCGTGTGGCTATTTATGAATTGATTCCTATCACGCAAAGTCTTCGCAATGCAATCCATGATGGTAAAGGTCTACCTGCTTTACGCCGAATTGCTGCCAAAGAAGGGGCGGTTTCATTGCGCCAAGATGGGGCGCGACATATTGCAGCGGGTATTACCACTTTTGATGAAGTATTGATGGCAACACGCGCTGATGTGGTGGTTGATTAAAGGTGGCGATCTTTGCTTATGATGCTTTGGATGCGCAAGGTAAGCGTAAAAAAGGTCAAATAGACGCTGAATCAGAGCGGGCAGCTCGTAAACTTTTACGTACACAAGGTTTGATGGTGCGCAAGCTTGTTTCAGTTGAGCAAGTACAAAAGCAAACGGCAAATGGTAAAACAGCAGCCAAACTAAAACCTGCTGAAACAGTGAACTTTTTACAGCAACTATCCACCCTTATTGATTCAGGTATGCCGTTGGTGGAAGCATTATCATCGATTGCCGAGGGCATGGAGAATGCGCGCTCTATGCAGGTGGTTTCATCGGTGCGTCAGCAAGTGGTAGAGGGTAGCTCGCTGGCGGATGCATTGCGTATACATAATTTTGATGATGTGATTTGTAATATGGTGGAAGCTGGCGAAGAAACGGGTCAGTTGGATGCTGTTGCAACACGTTTGGCAGAGCTTTTAGAACGTAGGCAAGCATTAAGCCAAGAGCTTTTATCTGCCACTTTATACCCTGTTATTATTTTGGCTTTTGGTGTTGTTGTGATGTTATTTCTTTTGGCAGTGGTGGTACCGCAAATTGTGACAGTATTTGAAAGAGCAGGTGGAGATTTGCCTGCTTTAACGGTGTTTGTTATTGCCACTTCGGAGTTTATTCGGAACAATGGTTTGGTATTAATTTTATTGTTTAGTGCTTCGGTATTTACTTATATCATGGCAATGAAGAAAGAGGTTATGCGTTACAAACGCGATAAACTTCTGCTTAAAATACCTGCTTTATCATCGTTGTTACTCAAAACGAACACATCGCGTTATACCCGAACTTTAGGTATGTTACTTGAGGGTGGGGTGCCTGCCTTAGCTGCAATGAAGATAGCCCAACAATCGATTACATTGTTACCCATGCGGGAAGCTGTTAGTCAGGCAAGGGATATGCTGCGCGAGGGTTCATCTTTGGCCGATGGTTTGAAAACGGGTGGTTTTGTGCCTTTGCTTGCGTTGCGCATGATTGCTGTGGGTGAACAATCAGGTACGCTGGACAGAATGTTGATTCGGGTTGCAGACAATTACGATAAAGAATCGTCGCGCAATATCAAACGTTTACTTACGATTATGGAGCCTATGTTGGTCATGGGTATGGCAGTTGGCGTGGGTACATTGGCCATGGCAATCCTATTGCCGATTGTAGAAATGAATCAACTTGTTCACTAAGGAAATGCTGATTTATTGGCATCCTGTCAACATCAGGACGAGAAAGGAAAAGCGTGGTTTTCCTTTCTCTTACAAATCAATCGCTTAGGCTATTGATTTGGTAGCCCGTTCATGGGCTGCACAGAAGCACTGAATACATCATCAGTGCTTAGCTAAGAGGTATAAGATGATTAAATATATTGTTGGTTTATTGTTTTTATGCATGCCTATATTGGTTCAGGCTGCACCTGAGCAGGTATGGCAACAAAGCATGCAGCTGGCACAAAAAGGTCAGGATAGGCAAGCCATTGCGCTATTGGAGGGTGCGATATTGCAATCAGAGCAGTCTACGGTGTGGACGCAGCGTTTTGATATTGCCAAGCGCCTTTTAAAATTAAGACGTGATGCAAAGGTCAATAGCACGTACAATACTTTAATCCCCAACAGTCGTAACCAGTATGATATATTGATGCAAGACTGGTTGCAGCAGCATCCTATACCTGCAGTTGAAGATTCTATCATGCCTGGTTTATTGGCAGCCATTATACCTGGGGCTGGTCATGTTTGGCTTGGACGGTGGCGTGATGCGGGTGTGGCAGCGATGTTGGTATGGCCACTTCTTATTCTTACATTTTGGGCAGCAAGGCGCGATATGGGGCCTGTGACTGTATTTTTTGCTTTGATTACAGCTTGGTTATGGTCAGGCACGGTGTTTTCAGCCACATCTTTGGCAGAGCGTGGTGATTTTGAGCTCTATTATGCATGGTGGCAAGAGGCTTGGGTGGCTTCAGGTTTACCTTCGAAACCTTGGTGAAATCATAATGAGATGCTGATTTATTGGCATCCAGCCAAAAATCAGGGCGAGAAAGGAAAAGCGCGGTTTTCCTTTATCTTACAAATCAAACGCTTAGGCTATTGATTTGGCAGCCCGTTCATGGGCTGCACGGAAGCACTGAATAAATAAGCGCTTCCCATAAAAAAGCCCCGTACGAACGGGGCTATAAGCGGAAGTTTATACAATGCTTCCGTAGCAGTTATTTGATGGCAATGGCTTTTGGTTTTGCGCTTTCTAATTTTGGTAAGCGAACATGTAATACGCCATCTTGCATGCTGGCTTCCACGGCATCAGCATTGACATTACGGGGTAAGCTAAAGCTGCGTGTAAAGCGACCGTAAGCACGTTCAATGCGGTGCGCGTTTTCTTCTTTCACGTCTTTTTCGTAACGCCGTTCACCAGATATACTCAATACACCATCTTTTACTTCAATCGTAATATCTTTTTTATCGATGCCAGGAAGTTCTACATGCATGTTGAGTGCATCATCAGTTTCACGAATATCAACCGCAGGTATCCATTGCTCAGTGTTTTGTGTGGTTGAAGGTGTGACATCACCGAATATATCACCCAAACGATGTTGTAATACTTCTAAGTCTTGCCAAGGTGTTTTACGCATAAGTGTCATTTTAGTACCTCCTTCTTTTCAATGTAAAAACTATTATGCGACCTTCTTGTTTAAAATATATGGTCAGCTTTTTGAGGATTCAAGGGGGAGTCTTTGAGCAAAAATAAAAAAACTATTGCAAATGATAATCATTATCACTATCGTTCCGCCTTGTTAAAATATAAGGAGAAAATAAAATGGAAAAAATGATAAAAACAGCATTGTTATTTATGACACTGCCCATAGGAGCATCGATAGCGATGGCGAATGAAAGTAAAATTGCGGAACTTGAATCGCAGTTGAATGCTTTGGCCGATTATGTGGAATCGCAAAGTGTTGCACCATCGAAGACTTCACTTGGTGGATACGGTGAGATGCATTACAACAACCGACAAAACGGCAGTAATGAACTGGATTTTCATAGGTTTGTTTTATTTGTCGAGCATACGTTTTCAGACCGGATAAAGTTTTATTCTGAACTGGAATTAGAGCATGCGATTGCGGGTTCAGGTCAAGTTGGTGCGATAGAGCTGGAGCAAGCTTTTTTACAGCTGGATCAAAACTTTGGGTCGATTAAAGTAGGTATGTTTTTGATGCCTGTAGGTATTGTTAATGAAACCCATGAGCCGTCAACCTTTTATGGTACAGAGCGCAATCCCATTGAGAAATATATTATTCCAACCACTTGGCGAGAAGGTGGGGTGATGTATTCAGCGAATTCGCTTCATGGATTGTCGTGGGATGTGGCTGTACATTCTGGGCTTAATACAACAACATCAGTGCGAGCAGGTCGGCAAGGTGTAGCCAATGCTGTGGCTGATACAGTAGCATATACGGGGCGTTTGCAATATACAGGTTTGGCAGGGTTAACAGTAAGTGCAAGCATCAATCAGCAAGAAGATATGGATCAGCAGACAGGTGGTTTGGGTGCTGCAACCTTGGTTGAAGGGCATGTTATTTATCAGTTGGCTGACATCAAGCTTACAGCTTTATTTTCCAATTGGCGCATTGAAAACGGTGTGGATACACAAGGTTCTGTATTGGAGGCCAGTTATAGACCATCTTCTTCTTGGGGTGTATTTGTTAGGCAAAATATATGGGATGACACAGGTGCTGGGGATAAAGTCCAATATGATGTTGGTGCCAACTATTGGCCGCATGAAGATGTCGTATTTAAATTTGATGTGCAGCAGCAGAATACGTTAGCTGGCAACCAAGATGGTTTTAACATGGGCCTGGGTTATCAGTTTTAATGCGTACCTTTTTTGTATTTATGTTGTCGGCATGGAGCTTAGCTGGTGCATTTAGCCCTGCTCATGCCGATAACATATATTTGGATCCCATGTCTTTTGTGAAAACACAGTTTTCAGGTCATCCTCCCAAGGCGAAAGTGATTTGGTTGGACAAAACACTAAAAGCCAAGCTCGCAGCGATATTGCAACACGAGTATACGGGTTTACGTATCCGTTATTGGCAAGATAATCAAGGTGTTCACAAGACTGTGTGGGTACTGAATGAAATCGGCAAAGAAAAAAATATTACGTTGGGTGTAACCGTGATAAACAAAAAAATAAAGATTGTAAAAGTGTTAGCATTTAGAGAATCGCGTGGCTGGGAAATTAAACATGATTTTTTTACCCAGCAGTTTAAAGATGTATTTTTAAAAGATGATAAAAGTTTAAGCCATACTATTGATGGCATTACTGGGGCAACACTTTCAGTGCGTGCGGTAAAAAAGATGACAACTATGGCTTTGTTGTTGGATAGCTTGGTGCAGCCATGAGATTCACCGGTTGGAGTAGAAGCACAATGGTGCGCGTACATAGAAGCATCGCTATTGTTTCAGTATTCATTATTATGTTTACGGCAATCACAGGTTTTTTATTGCAACATGCAGAAGATTTTAATTGGCATCAAAAGAGCATTGAGCAAAGTTGGTTGTTGGATTTGTATGATGTGCAACCAGCAGTACCCACCACTTATCAAGTGGTGAATAAACCCAATGCGTATGCTACGCAACTGGCACATCAATGGTATATAAATACCCAGATGCTTGCAGTGTCAGAAGGGCAATTGAAAGGGGCTGTTTACCTTCAACCCTTTTGGGTTTTAGCCAATGAAAATCGATTGTACTTGTATTCGAATACATTCGAACTGGTGGAACAGATAAGCCCTGAATTGGATGGTGTGATCACAGCTATTGGGGCTGAGGGTAATAAGCTTGTGGTCACTACAGCCTCCGCGACTTATCAAGCAGATGAAGGTTTGATTTCTTTTGAAAAAGAAAGCAAAAAACAGCATGGGAAAGTCTCTATGCGCGTGCCAACGCCACCTGAGCATATGGCAATCTTACCACGTCGAGTCAGTGATATTCGTTATTTACGTTTGATGCAAGATTTGCACGGAGGTCGCCTTTTTGGTCTGCCACACTGGCTTATTCCTGACTTCACAGCTTTTTCATTATTGTTTCTAAGTATTTCTGGGCTTTTGATGCGCAAGAAACGTCGTGCTATTTAAAGAGTGTCATTGTTTGGGTTTGAGCAGAATAGGGGCATAGGTGATGGTGAAAATAGCAAACGCAGCTACCCAAAATATTTGGGAGAGCCCTATCAAGGTTTCATAATTCCAAATATTGAATAGAGGCAATACAACACGGATAATGGCGCTGCATAAAATAGCGGCAAAGGCATAGATTAAAGCTTTAGGAGGTTCATACACATTACGCCCTGTGTGCGCCAAAGAAACGCGAGACATCATGCCAATGGTTAGCATACCAATGCCACCAACTGTAAAGGCGTGAATTGCCAGTAGCTTAGGAATATCTAAGTTGGCAAAGTAGGTGAGTGCAAAAAGTGCAAAACCCAATGTAATCATCCAAGAAGACAGATAAATACTCCACAATAAACCTTGCTGCCAAATGATAGGCTGATGCCAGCGAATTAGGCGGTAGGCATTGAGTGTGAATAAGATAAGGGAGAGATAAGCCGATGCTGCTTCATGTTCAATAAACACTTCATTGATAGCAAAAGCGAGAAAAACAAACAGGTTAGGGATATCCACCCAGCGGGTGTTGAATAATTTGACGGCATCGTTAGTGGCGCGTTCAATAAAGAAGGGAATGACACGCCGACCCATGGTCAGAATCAGGGCAAGGATGATATACATGGCTGAAAAAATACCCCAAACCACACCATTTTCCATATAACCCAATGCACCCGCGTAAAACATGATATTGCACAGTGTAATCAGTAGCACTTTGGCGATAATGCCGATTTGATGCCATTGTTTGGTTTTGATAATACGATGAAATAAGATGTAGGTGAGCCATAGGGTGAATAATGAATCAAAAATGGCTGCGATTTCAATCCATTGTGTACCAAACAAAAAGCAAAACCTTGCAATCAACCAAAAGCTAAACAACAGTAGCAGAGACTTGCCTTCTGCAGTAACAGTGCGTGTCCAAGTGCGTACGGAAGTGAGTAAAAAACCTGCAATGACCGCCATGGCATACCCAAATAACATTTCATGGGCATGCCATTCATATTGAGAAATAGCATCCAGTGTAATATCCATTTGGAAAATATAAATGGCTGACCATAAAGCCATAGTGAGCATGGCAAAAAAACCTGCGCCCAAGAAAAAAGGGCGGAACCCGACTTCTAACAAGGCAGTGGTGGGTTTATCGGATAACATATGACAACTTTAAACAGCTTGGTTAGGAAATGAAACAGCGAGTATTTTTGATATGTATGCATACGAAGACCAACTTAGATTAGATTGGGTTATTGTATGGGCATTGATGATGTTGCATATGACTATTGTAAGTTATTAAAAATATTAAGATAATTTAATTTAAATTTTATGATTTCTATCACATTATTGTCATGTTGTATGGTTATACTTGCCCTATCTTGACGTGAAAGGAGATGATTATGCGTACAGTAACTAAGAAGTTGGGTAAAGTTTTATACCGTGATGGACCAGCGATTGTGGCAACGGCTCTTTTTGCGGTATTGTTTGTAACAGAAGTAACTGACCAAACAAGCTAAGATACTTTAACCCTATGTTTTTATACCTCCAAGTCAACTTGGGGGTATTTTTTTGCAGCTAAATCATTGGTAGGGGTTGAAACTGCTTTGTGGATTCAATTTGTAAACGGCTTTGCTTATATTAAAAGGTATTTGGAAAAAACAATGCTATTGAAGTATTTACAATGTATAAACGTGGGATAGGGGTGAAAATGAACCCGAACATATTCAAGATGGTGATACTAAAGGAGAGTAGTATGCGACTTCATTCATGGCGATTTTATTTAAGGGTGATGGTGCTGCTACTTTTACCAAACATGTCATGGGCTGCTTCTGAGCAAGTTGTGCGAAGCATCGCATCCACTGATTCGGCATACCCAAAGCTGAATATGGAACAAGCCAAACACAGCTTAAAACAAATTCAGCATGGTGAATATTTGTTAAAAATGGGCGATTGTTTTACATGTCATACCGATGAAGCAAATGATGGTAAACCTTTTGCTGGTGGCTTAAAAATCGCAACGCCATTTGGTGATTTGTATGCGCCGAATATTACGCCAGATAAAGAAACAGGTATTGGTAAGTGGTCAGATAAACAATTTGTGCAAGCTGTGAGAGAAGGCATTGCGCCCGATGGTTCATATTATTACCCCGTATTCCCCTATAATTATTTTCATAAAATGAGCGAACAAGATGTGTTAGATATTAAAGCCTATTTGGACGTTGTGCCAGCTGTGCATCAAGAAAATCATGCACAAGAAATGGACTGGCCATTTAATTATAGGTTTTTGCAGTTGGGTTGGCGTTTGTTGTATTTCACGTTTGAAGACGATGGTTTTGAACCAGATGCAACGCACTCAAAAGCTTGGAATCGGGGTAAGTTTATTGTTGAAGGTCCTGGGCATTGTGCCTTGTGCCATACGCAGTTGAATTATTTTGGTGTGCCTAAAAAAGATTACTATTTAGCAGGTACGTTTGTTGAGGGTTATTATGCGCCAAATATTGCAGCCCAAGGGCTTAAAAATCTAAGTAAGTATCAAGTGGTTGATATATTCAAAAAGAATGAAATGCCAACCCATGGTGAACTTTCAGGGCCTATGCGTGGTGTGGAACACAATAGTTTACGTTTCCTTACAGATACAGACCTGCTTGCAATAGCGACTTATCTTAAAACAATACAAAGCAAGGTACCTAGCGTTGAAGTGGATATGGGTAAAGATTTCACATTGCAAGATGGTAAAAAATTATATGAATCGAGCTGTGCAATGTGTCATGATGATGGACTGATGGGTGCACCGCGTTTGGAAAAGCACATATGGTTGGTGTTGTTGGATCAAGGACGGAAGAAATTACATGAGGTAACGATTCGGGGAAATGGTGATATGCCAGCCAAGGGTGGTTGTGATGAGTGTTCGAATGGGCGATTAAAAGCGGCCGTTGACTATATGATACAGCAGGCACTTGAAGAAAAGTAAATCAAGCGTTATGGCTTTGTTTGACGAGCCAAGCCTGCAAATGCTGGATATGTGAGTTTGAGTTTTTCTTTTGTGGGTAGACCAAATAATAAGCGCTTTTATCGGCTAAGGTTTGTGAGAAGGGGGTGGTCAAACGCCCTGCTTTAATATCTTCAGCCACCAAAGATGGGTCAACAATTGCGATACCCAAGCCGTCAACAGCCGCTTGAATAGCAAAATTTCGTGTTTCAAAGGTTTGTTCATGTTCTGATTGGATATTTAAGTTCAAAGCTTTTAGCCACATTTGCCAGTCATCGGGTCTAAGCCTTGCATGCAATAAAGTATGATTGGCTAAATCTTGTGGTGTTTTCAGTGCTTTAGCCAGCTTGGGATTGCAGACTGGGGTAAAAGTTTCGGTAAATAAATATTCAGCATGTAAGCCTTTCCAATTACCATGCCCCGAACGAATGGCGCAATCAATGCCTTCTTTTTCAAACGCAACTTCGTGTACCGAGGTAGAAATGCGTACTTCAATGTCAGGGTATTGCTTTTGAAAGCTGGATAAACGTGGAATAAACCAGCGCATGGCAAAGGTGGATAACATGCTGATGTTTAAGATATGACTTCCAGAACTTGTATCTAACTTCTGCAAGGTTTGTTGAATTAAACTAAAAGACTGTTCAAGATCTTTGTAAATTAAATGCCCTGCATCTGTTAAAGATAACCCAGCCTTGCTGCGTTGAAATAACCGAACTTCTAATATGTCTTCCATATTTTTTATTTGATGGCTCAATGCAGAGGCTGTGACAAAGAGTTCAGCAGCTGCACCTTTAAGTGTACCGTGTTTCCCCACTGCAACAAATGCTCTTAAAGCATTGAGTGATGGCATGGGTTTATTCATGAGTTTTTCTCAACCATGAGCCTAGATTATTTCATTTTTCTTTAAAGGCAAGTATTGCTAAGCTTGCCCAACTCAGAAATTGGGTTGAGGTGAATAACATGGCAAAAACATTATTTGAAAAAGTTTGGCAACAGCATGTCGTGAGTGAAAACGATGATGGTTCGGTATTATTGTATATCGACAGGCAATTGGTGCATGAAGTGACCAGCCCGCAAGCTTTTGAAGGTTTGAGAATTGCAGGCCGCAAACCTTGGCGCACCAGTGCATCGGTGGCAACACCTGACCACAATGTGCCGACTACAGGTTTGGAGCATGGTATTACCGACCCTGTTGCCCGTACCCAAGTTGAAGCTTTGGATAGCAATTGCGAAGAATTTGGTATTACAGAATTTAAGATGGGTGATATTCGACAAGGCATTGTGCATGTGGTTGGCCCTGAGCAAGGCTTGGTGTTGCCCGGCATGACGGTGGTATGCGGCGATTCACATACTTCAACACATGGCGCATTGGCAGCTATTGCCATGGGTATAGGTACATCCGAAGTGGAGCATGTTTTAGCCACACAAACCTTGATTCAAAAAAAACCCAAAGTGATGCGTATCAATGTGGATGGCGATTTGCCTGAAGGCATTACAGGCAAAGATGTTGCCTTGTATATCATTGGTGAAATCGGCACAGCAGGTGGCACAGGTTATGCCATTGAATTTGCAGGGGATGCGATTCGCCAATTATCCATGGAAGGGCGCATGAGCTTGTGCAATATGACTATTGAAGCAGGTGCACGCTGCGGCATGGTGGCCGTAGATGATATTACCATTGATTATGTCAAAGGTAGACCATCAGCTCCTACGGGTGAGATGTGGGATAAAGCAGAAGTTGCATGGCGAGACCTGCATTCTGATGCTAATGCGGTGTTTGATAAAGAAGTAAACTTGGATGCTGCGAATATCGTGCCGCAAGTAACATGGGGAACCAGTCCAGAAATGGTAGTGCCAATTACTGCAAGCACACCATCTTTGGATGATGCCAAAGATGAAGTGCAACGCGAAGGTTGGACGCGCGCATTTGAATACATGGGTTTAAAAGAAAATACACCCATGCAAGATATTGCCGTGGATAAAGTATTCATCGGCTCTTGCACCAATGCACGTATCGAAGATTTTCGTGCGGCGGCAGCTATTGCCAAGGGTTATAAAGTGGCGGACAATGTGAAGCTTGCCATGGTGGTGCCGGGCTCTGGTTTGGTGAAAGCGCAAGCTGAAAGTGAAGGTTTGGATAAGATATTTATGGATGCAGGTTTTGAATGGCGTGCGCCAGGTTGTTCCATGTGTTTAGCCATGAATGCAGACCGTTTGGATGCTGGTGAGCGTTGTGCATCAACTTCAAATCGCAACTTTGAAGGCAGGCAGGGTGCTGGAGGGCGTACACACTTGGTGAGCCCTGCGATGGCAGCTGCGGCAGCGATTAAAGGTCATTTTGTGGATATTCGGGATTGGAAAGAAAACGCGTAAGTAAGTAGAGATGCCTCGACCATACTCGGCATGACAGAGTATTGGTTTTTTGGTCACCCTGAGCGAAGTTGAAGGGTCTAAGAAGGAGTTAAATATGCAAGCATTTACAACATTAGAAGGTTTGGTCGTGCCATTGGATAGGGCAAATGTGGACACCGATGCGATTATCCCCAAACAATTTTTAAAATCGATTAAACGTACGGGTTATGGCCCATTTTTATTTGATGAATGGCGTTATGAAGATGTGGGGCAGCCTGAAATGGATTGCAGTAACCGTCCAATTCGCCCAGATTTTGTATTGAATCAGCCGCGTTATAAGGGTGCGCAAATCATGTTGGCGCGCGAAAACTTTGGCTGTGGTTCATCAAGGGAACATGCGCCTTGGGCGATTGCCGATTATGGTATTTCATGTGTGATTGCACCAAGCTTTGCAGATATTTTTTATAATAACTGTTTTAAGAATGGTATTTTACCTGTGGTGTTAAGTGATACTGAAATGGATGTGTTGTTTGCAGAAACCGAAAGCAATGAAGGTTATACATTAAACGTAGACTTAGAAACACAAACGGTGACCACACCAAGTGGACAAGTATTTCATTTTGAAGTGGATGATTTCCGTAAACATTGTTTGTTGAATGGTTTGGATGATATTGGTTTAACCTTGCAGCAAGCCGATAAAATCAAAGCCTACGAAGAAAAGCGCAAAGCTGATGCACCTTGGCTATTTGCATGATGTGTTGAGCTTGGCTAAAATATGGTGACGTATGTAGGAGGTGGTTATGCGCAAACATCTTTTATGGTTGTTACTTTTATTATTGGCAAGTTGTAAAACGCAAGTTGCAGGTTTACAACAAGACCCATCGTTTACCGAGGATAGTTTTCGTGCTCACCCGATTGTGATTGCAGGTGCGGTGGATGTAAGCCAAGCAGTTGATGCGAATCAGGTGATACATCAAGGTGAGTTGTTGCAACAATCGCTGGTGAAAATGCAGAAAGGTGTGAAGCTGATTTCAACACGCAGCTTGGTGGAAAAGATTGGTCAGCAGGATATGCTTCAACTGTGGCAAGGTTACCAAAAGCAAGGTGTGTTTCCTGAACCTGTGATGCAGAAGATTCATCAACAATTCCCTCAAGCGCGTTATCTCATGATAGCCAAAGTGATTCGCAATCAGCCTCGTCAATATCGTGAAACAAGCGAAGAAGATGTGGTGGATGAGATGGGTAATCCGACCAACCGTTACCGTAAAATTATTGCCCAAGTTGCAGAACGCATGATGTCGGTTTCATTGTTAGTGTATGATATGAAAACCAAAGTGAGAGCATGGTATGGTCGGGTTGATGATGGGGACAGTGTCGCCAATGAGTCGTCGGATACTTTTCGCAAGGATAATAGCTTTAGTGAGTCGGTTACAGCAGGGCTAGTGAGTGGTTTTGTGGGCAATCTTACAGGTGGCGTTTTGGGCTTAGCGGAACCTGATATGCCCCCTGTACCACCCGTAGACCCCATTTTAATGCGTATTTATGAGGGTTTTGCGGAGAATATGCCCGATTGATAATCTATAAATTGACAACCTATAAAGTATGTAAGCGGTCAAAGCTTGGTGAGATCAGACTTTGACTGCTTGTTTCATCCAAACCTTTGCCTTGAATCAACAGCTTAAATGATTCGCCCATGCCTGTAGGTAGCATTAAGCGTTTGGCATGGGTGATTTGTGCTATGTTTTCTACACTTGGATGTTGTGCAAGTTTTTGAATGTTATCTTGCACGGCTTTGGACTCCGCCAGCCATGCGCCTTGGGTGGTATATGCGATGCTTTTTAGCCCCACGGATTCACCAGATTTTTTTAATGCCGTGAAGTCCACATGGGTAGTGATGTCACAAACGCCAGGTGATAGTTTGAGCACATCGTCCACTACTTGATGCTGATAATGCCCCATCAATGTGCCGCCGATTCGGGCAGGGCGATAGTATTCTTTTTGCGTATAACCATAATCAACCGTGAGTACCACGGCTCGTTGCGCTATATGGCTAATGGCTTGTTGCCAAGGTTGTAAATTGGGGTTGAATTCGCTGATATATTCTTCTGTCCAAGATGTTTGTATATGTTGAGGGATAGCTGTGTTGATGGTTTGCAAATCTGTCCAAATAAACTTTCCACCATCCCAATCTACACCACGTTCTATGGTTTGCTGTTGTTTGAATGAAAAAGTTTGAACAGGAAAAGCATCAGGCAGTTCATTGCTAAACATGATAAGGTTTTCTATGGGATTGATGTCTTCTAGATTTGCGTGTTGTTGGATGTTAAATTCATGTTTGCTGAAGTTGTTTGCTTGTCGCTGGCGCAGTTGTTCGCTGGTCTCAACGGCAATAATTTGTGAGGGAAACAACCCTTGTTGCTTAAGTTGTGTTAAAGTATTGCACAATAAATCACCATTACCACCGCCTTGCTCCAGCAAGGTCCAGTCGCTTGGCTCACCCATAGTATGCCATGCTTTGTTTATACTTTCAGCAAAGCCCAAGGATAACCAATCCCCCATGGCGGTCGCCGTGGTAAAGTCACCTTCTTTGCCAAAGATGCGTTCGCTTTCATAATAGCCTAGCTTAGGTTGATAAAGGGCAGCTTGCATCCAATCGTGAAAAGATATTGCACCGCCTTTTGTTTGCATAAGCGCAAGGATATGCTCAGTAAGTGCGTAAAGGCGTTGATGTTCATTATTCATGGTAATATTCTCTTTTTTGGGCTAAAATGCGGCACACTTAATTTCTCGGGGAGAACTGTAATATGCCAACAACACTTAGTCGAATCGCAAGCGAAGGAAAACATGGGCATGATATGATGCCAATCATTCAGGGCGTGGGTCGCGCGGCGATTGAAATCTCTGCTTTATTGCGTGGCGCAGTATTCCGTGGTGCTTTGGGTGCTGCTGGTGCTGAGAATGTGCAAGGTGAAGAACAACAAGTTTTGGATGTGTTGTCTGATGAAATTTTCTTGGAAGAAATGCGCTCCACTGGTTTTGTTTGCGCGGTAGGCTCTGAAGAGCAAGAAGAATTATTGGTGATTGAAGAGTATACCGATGCTGATTATTTGGTATTGGTTGACCCACTTGATGGTTCATCAAATTTGGATGTGGATGGCCCAGTAGGTACCATCTTTTCCATCGTAAAACGTAAATCAGCCAACTCTGAGCGTCCGCATGTGTCTGATACACTTCAAGCAGGTTCTGAAGTGATTGCTGCAGGTTATGTTTTGTATGGTCCATCAACCATGCTTGTTTATTCTGTAGGTGAAGGTACACATGGTTTCACCTTCAACCCAGCATCAGCTCGCTTTGAATTGAGCCATGATAATATTCGTATCCCTGAAACAGGTGGTTATTACTCCGTAAATGAATCCAATGCTGATCAGTGGTCAGATGGCATGGGTGAGAAGCTTGAGAATTTGAAAAAAGATACAGGTCTTGGTATGCGTTATGTGGGTGCAATGGTTGCCGACGTACACCGTACATTGCTTAAAGGCGGTGTATTTTTGTATCCAGCCGATGGTAAAAACACTACGGGTAAACTTCGTTTGTTGTATGAAGCAATTCCAATGGGTTTTGTGATGGAACAAGCAGGTGGTAAATCGATGAGTAAAGATATGTTGGTGTCTGAAGTGCAACCTGAAGCATTGCATCAACGTGTGCCAGTATATCTAGGCTCAAAAACCTACGTTGATGGTTTGTTGAAAGGCTAAAATGCTTGATTCCGTCGTTTCTCACTTTTGCGGTAGCGCTGCTACAGCTTCAAGTTCGAGCCTAGGACTAAAGTATTTTATCGGTCAATAAACATAACTACTGATGAAAGATAATTTTCAACAGATTTATTTAAAGGAAATCGGTGTGCAAACGCCGATTTCTTTGTTTGTGCCTTCTTCAACGGAAACAAGCTTAGAAAATAAAGTAGTTGATGAAGTCGTACAATCAGAGCTGTATGCCAAACCTGCGCAAGAAGCTGTTATTACCGTTGCCGAAGTAGCGGCTGTTGCTCAAAAACCTAAAATAGCACCAAATGTATCCAAAGTTGATGATTTGAGTGCATTGCAAACACAAGTGGAAGCTTGTGTCAGCTGTGATTTAGCGAAATCAAGGAATAAAGTGGTGTTTGGCAGTGGTCATCAGCAAGCTGACTTGGTATTTATTGGTGATGCACCAAGCCGTGAAGATGATGTTGCAGGGCAACCCATTATTGGCTCTGCAGGGCAATTATTTACCCGTATGTTGGCATCGGTTGGTTTGGATAGAGACAGTGTATATGTGATGAATGGTGTGAAATGTCGTCCACAGCATGGGCGAACGCCCAAACCTGAAGAATTTGCAGTTTGTGAACAGTGGTTGGTTCACCAGCTTGATATGTTGCAACCCAAATTGATTTGTATGTTGGGCAGAGTTGTTGCACATACCTTGCTTAAAAATGAAGCATCCCTTGCCGATCTAAGAGAAGGGCAGTTTGATTTTCGGGGTATTCCTGTACTGGTGATTGATCATCCATCCTATTTGCTTCGCTCTCAGCAACACAAACGCCGTGCGTGGGCTGATTTAAACCGCTTGAAAGCTTACTACCAAACACTTATATAGTTGATATGCGTGAAGTGATTGCGTCATGCTTGGTGGCGTGTAGGCTTTCGCGCTCACCCATAAGGGGGCGACATGGTTTCGACAGAGATTCTGAACCCTTAGGTGCATGTCGGGTAGGTACGCCCGTTACCCAGGCCAATTTGCAATAATTGCAAACGACGAAGTAGAACTAGCTTACGCTGCGTAAGTTACCCTGCTCTTGAGTTGTCCATCGCTTGAGAATCCAGGGTCAAACAGATGGAATCGCTATTTGGGAAGTGGAGACTCGTGCTTGCCAAGGTTAAATAGTAACGAGACGACCTATTGAAGCCCTTGTCCGTTAGGTTTTCAGTAGGTGCTATAATAACGGACTAAACATGTAGAGCCTCTGGCTGATGGTTTTTGGACGTGGGTTCGAATCCCACCGCCTCCACCAAATAAACAAAGTCACCCGACAGGGTGGCTTTTTTATTTGAGGTTGTGTCATGGGTGAGCCCCCTGATGGGTTCGAGTAATCGGCAGGACAGCTGATTACTGTAGTGGCTAAGTCAAATTGGCCATTTTATAAGAGCGATTCCAGAATATTTTTTCTTTTTGGTTTGGTGTCAAGCCGAGATTATGGGTATGCGGTCTGACATTGTTGTAGTACCCAATAATATAACGCCAAATGACTTGCCTCGCATGCCCCAAGGATAGAAGCCCCACTTCAGGAATCCATTCGGTTTTCAAGCTTCTGAAGAAGCGTTCCATCGGCGCGTTATCCCAACAGTTACCACGCCTACTCATGCTTTGTTTGATTTGGTATCGCCATAATAACCACCACGATCTGAAGAGTGAGGGGTAGGAGCCCCGAATGTAATCCCACCGCCACCCGACAGGGTGATTTCTTATAGTGATCGAACTATTCACTTTGCTTGTACATCGGACAAACATGATCAATAGCAAATTCACATTGTTTAGAATATTTATTTTTAGTTCCTGTTCTATGGGTGTTTTCACAAGATAATAATGAATCTAGAATGGAAATTAACTTTTTGGGGTTAAAAGGTTTATCCAGTGTGTAGCAAGTCTGACTTATTGCTGAAATATGATGCTGTTCATCGGGGTTTCTAGTGCATACAATGATTTTTTGTAAGGGATATCTTTTGCGAATTTCTAGTGTTAAATCATAACCATTGATGCCAGGCATGGTAACATCACTAATAATGGCAGTGGATTGTATAAAGTTGGGGGAATCTAAGTAGCTGAGATAATCTTCACCAGACGCAAACCCTATGGATTTGTACGCTGTAAACGCAATGAAATCTTTAAACAAATCACGAATCATTGCTTCATCATCAATATAATGAATCATGAAATTAAATTAATAGAAAAGTATAAAAAAAAATCAATAGTAGAAATTAGTCTATATGAGAGCTATGTGTATTTGAATAAATAACTTTTGGCACTTTGCTTGCGTGTTAGCTATAATCTAGAAATACTACTTTAAGGTGTTGAACATGCGAGAGATCTGTTGATTAAATGAAACGTATTTTTATGGGGTATACAGCTGGTAAAGCTCAAGGTGTTACGTTTCAATGCCAAGTGATAAAATTTATTGCTGGAATTGCTGCACCTATAGTGATTTTATTTTCAGGCATTAACTTCTTCAATGATGATACAACGTTGGCTTTAATTGAAATTATTGTTTCAGGATTGTTTGCTTATTGTGCATTAGCCCCATGCAATGGAAAAACATTGTTGATACGTAGTTACCTTTTGTTATCCTTGGTTATATTTATTATGTTTACCGTCTTTATTGATGGTGGCCTCGCTAAGGGCGGTTCGGGCTGGAGTTTGTTTTTCCCTTTTTTAGCAGCCATGTTAATGGGGCTGCCACGGGCTTGGTATTGGATTATAGGTTATGCATGCCTTTTGATAGTGGCTATAACCCTCCATTTTCATAATTATTACATTTTACCTTATGAAAATGATTATTTATTATACTTCTTTTGTTTGTATATTGCTTCTTCATTGTTTGCTTCGGGTTTAGAAGCTCAGTTTGAGAAGTTACATGTCCGTTATGAAGGGACGATTGAAGAGCTTAATCGTTTACGTGAAAACTTAGAACAACATGTGCAAGAGAGAACAGGCGCTTTGCAAAAGGCTAATGTGCAGCTAAAAGAGGAAGTTGAAAAGCATAAGGAAACAGCCCTATTTTTAAAAGAGAGTGAGCAACGGTTTTTCCAAGCACAGAAAATGGAAACTATGGGTACATTGGTGGGTGGCATTGCTCATGATTTTAATAATATGTTGGCTGGCATTAATGCCAATTTATTTATGATTAAACGTAAAACCAAAGAAGATAAAGATATACAAAAACGCACAGTTGATATTGAGCGTTTGGTGATGCGGGCATCGGATATGGTCAAACAGTTGTTAACTTTTGCTCGTAAAGATCATGTTGAGTTGGTGTCGTTTGATATGGTATTGTTTATGAAGGAAGCGTTTAAACTTGCAGAAGTTTCTATATCCGACAAGATACAAATGCGGCTTGAAAACTATGAGCAACCGCTGCTTGTGCGTGCCAATGCAACGCAGTTGCAGCAAGTGTTGATGAATATGGTGAATAATGCACGTGATGCCATGAAGGGTATGGAAACACCTTCGATCATTGTAAAAGTTGAGAAGTATTTTCCTAGCACACGTTTTAAGCAATATAATCCAGACTTAACAGCAGCATCTTATGCTACATTTACGGTGATTGATAATGGCCAGGGCATTGCACCTGAGCAAGTGGATAAAATATTTGAACCATTTTATACGACCAAAGAAGTGGGAAAAGGGACAGGGTTAGGTTTGGCCATGTGTTTTGGGGCAATTCAAAGCCATGGTGGTAAGATTCAAGTACAAAGTGAAGTGGGTAAAGGCACGGCTTTTAAAGTGTTTATTCCTATTGATGATACGGTTACAGCCGAAAAACATTTTGATGATTCAGGTACGGTATCTGTGGGTTTGGGTGAAATGATTTTGTTGGTGGATGATGATGTTACCTTGTTGAAATCACAGAAACATGCATTGACGGCTTTGGGTTATGAAGTGCTTGAAGCAAAACATGGCAAACAAGCGGTGCAATTATTTGAGCAGTATCAAAGCCAAATTAGTTTGGTGGTGACCGATGTGACTATGCCTGTGATGGGCGGTGTTCGCGCGGTGCAAAAGATGCGTGCGATTCAAGGTGATTTACGGGTTATTTTTGTGACGGGTTATGATAAAGATAATACATTGGATGAATTACCTAGCATGGATGAGTGCATTTTAGAGAAACCATACACCATGGATAAATTAAACAAGATGATACAGCAACAGCTACGTTAGTTGCTTAATCGTACTTAAGCTTATACCAAAACAAACCTAAGTATTCATGTAGTGCATCACCGCTGTCACCTAACCTGTCCCAACGTGGCAAAAAGCTGCGTATATCATAAGTAGCTTGGTCGGTGAGGTAATCGGTAGGTGCGGGAATCACGGTTAAACCTTGTTGTTCAAAACACCAGACAGCCCTAGGCATATGCCAAGCTGATGTGACTAAAATGACACTGTTGATGTTTTTCTTTTTGAGCAGAGCCGTAGTAAAAGTTGCATTTTCCCAAGTGGTGTTGGCTTGGTTTTCTTCGTAAATATGGGTGGCATCAATGCCCAATGTTATCAACCAGTATTTCATGACACTGCTTTCACTGGCAGCGTGTTCATTTAGAGGTGTTCCACCCGTTGCATAGATAGCTAGCCCAGTGTGTTTAGCAATTTGTGCAGCATAAATGGTACGCATCATACCAAATCTGCTTAAGGTGTCCTGATATTGATAATCGGGTGCTTGCTCTTGCACACCGTTGCCTAGCAAAACAATGGCAGTGTTATTAGGCAGAATTTGATTAAAACTATAAGCTGGATATTGGTATTCTAAAGATGATGTGAGTATATTGCGAACAGGGGCAGTGCTGAATAACCAAAGCAATATCAAGCATGCTAAAGTAAGCTTTTTTCCCCATCGTTTTTGCCAAAAGTAGATACCAATCAAGCCCAGTAGAATGAGGCTTGCTGGTGGAATGAGTAGTTGGGCAATGGATTTGCTGAGTAATAACAAGTTTATGCCTATGCTTAGGCAACAATGGATACGCGAATGTCTTGGCTTTGTTGCTGTCCACATAATTGAGCAACAAGAGCGAGCGCAAACTCAATGGCAGTTCCCGCACCACGACTGGTGATGATATGTTCATCTTTCACAACAGCTTGTTGCTTATATTTTGATGAAGGTTGTTGTTGCTGCATTTCTGCTTCAAAGGATGGGTAAGATGTGACTTGTTTGTTGGCTGTTAAGCCAAAATGAGCCAATGCAACGGGAGCAGCACAAATCGCAGCTATTATTTTTTGTTGGGCAGCCTGTTTGCACATCATGTCTTTGATAATATTGCTGTCTTGTAGCAATTGCGCGTTGGGTAAACCGCCCGGTAATACAATCATATCCCAAGCCTTGTTCACGCAATCTTGAATATGTTGGTCTGCATGAAGCGTGATACCAGAGCGACCAACAACGGGTTTTCCATCAAGGCTAGCCATACAGACTTCGACATCAGCACGCCGCAAAATATCAACAATGGCAACCAATTCGATTTCTTCTACACCCGTGGTAAATGGTATAAGTACACGTTTCATGTTCGCTCCTCGTTCTCATTAAATTATAAGACAAAGTTTAGAATCATTGTAAGGCTTAGCAAGTAACACCGACTACATGGTTAATCAGCATCTCAAGTATGTTGAAAAATGATAAGTAGGATGAGGAGAGTACAATGTTGAAAAAACTAATGTTAATCATGGCTTTAGGGCTAATGTTTGGTGTTTCAGGCACTGCCATTGCTGGTTCTAACCCATGCAACCCATGCAGCATGAATAAAATGAAACATAACCCATGCAGCATGAATCCATGCGATATGAAAAAACATCATAAAATGAACCCATGCAACCCATGCAGTATGAAAAAACATCATAAAATGAATCCTTGTAATCCTTGTGGTATGAAGAAAATGAACCCATGCAGCATGAATCCTTGTTCAATGGATGACACACAAAAAAAGATAAGAAGTGGTAGCTTCAAGAATTTCCAACAAGCTGCCACTGCGGGCAAAAAATTATGGGAAGACGAAACACTAGGTAAATCAGGATTGGCATGTCTATCTTGTCATTCAGGTTATAGTGATTTAAACCTAGAAAAACGTCAGAATTATCCCCATTACGTTAAAATGGTTGATGACGTGGTTACACTCGACCAAATGATTAACTATTGTATGTTAAATCCGATGCAAGGTGAGCAACTTGAGCGTAATTCCAAAGAAATGACTGCTATTGCAGCATATTTTCGCGCATATCGCATGAAATACCTAAGAGAAAATAAATAACATCAATATGGGGATGACTGTGCGGTTATCCCCTAAGGTGTTTCATAACTAGCTCTGTGATGAATATATAACCCGCAAGAGGTTTGGCGATTTGTCTTGGTGTTTATGTTGTATTTCCTGTGTGCGGATGTCTATTTTCTTTGGGTATTTAGCTTGTGTCGTGCAACCAAATACCTACCTCATAAGCATGATAACACATTATTCACGTTTACAAATGTGTTTTGAACCCTCAAAATAAGTCAGAATGTGTGAAACATGATGTGCATGCTATGCTGTATGGTATTGGTGTAGTCGAATCCTCAAAGGCATGATGGTCACGCGCATGGTGGAGGTAAGTGATGAAAGAAAATACATTGAAAGTATTCGCACCTTACAATGGTGAACAATTGGGTGAAGTGCCTTTATCCGATGCTAAGGCAGTAGAGCAAGCGCTTGAACTTGCATCGCATACATTTAAACAGCGAAAAAATTGGTTAAGTGTTTCAGAACGCCTAAGCATACTGGGTAAGTTTGCTGATTTGATTGAACAGCATGGTGATGAACTGATTTTAACCGCAGCGAAAGAGGGCGGAAAACCTTGGATGGATAGCCAAGTAGAGCTGGTGCGTTGTATAGATAGCATTCGGATTTGTATGGATACCTTACGCACCCAAAGCCCAGAAGGTGTGGTCATGGGTATCAATGCTGCATCTGAACATCGTATGGTGACACAAAGCTTTGAGCCTATCGGTGTGGTGGTGGCAGTGAGTGCTTTTAATCACCCGCTTAACTTGATTGCACATCAAGTAGGACCTGCGGTTGCCACAGGTTGCCCAGTATTGATTAAACCCGCAGGAGATACACCTTTATCGTGTTTGGCTTTGCTTAATTTATTGTATGAGGCTGGTTTGCCCAAGTGCTGGTGTCAGTTTGTATTACCTGAAAATAGGAAACTTGCAGAGCGTATGGTGACGGATGAACGGGTGTCATTTTTTAGTTTTATTGGCAGTGCCAAAGTGGGATGGTCGCTGCGTTCAAAACTAGCAGCAGGGACACGTTGTGCGCTTGAACATGGCGGTGTTGCACCTGTGATTGTTGATGAAACGGTTGATATTGAGCGAATATTACCTAGCTTGATGAAGGGTGGGTTTTACCATGCAGGGCAGGTGTGTGTGTCTGTGCAAAGGGTGTTTGTGCATGCCTCTTTGGCGCAAGATTTGGCACAAAGAATGGCTGAAGCGGCACAGAAATTAGTGGTTGGCGACCCCAGTGATCAACAGACAGAGGTGGGTCCTTTAATTCGAGCCAGTGAAGTGACAAGAATAGCAGAGTGGGTAGATGAAGCTGTGGCATCAGGTGCAACCTTAATGTGTGGTGGCACAGTGTTGGAACACCAAAGTTATGCGCCTACCGTTCTTTTGAACCCGCCTGTGGATACAAAAGTGTCTACATTAGAGGTGTTTGCACCTGTGGTTTGTGTTTATGCTTATACGGATGTGCATGATGCGATTGCCCAAGCCAATGCTTTGGATGTGGCATTTCAGGCTGCGGTATACAGCCAAGATATAGATAACGCGATGTATATAGCACAGCAATTGGATGCATCGGCTGTGATGGTTAATGACCACACTGCATTTCGTGTGGATTGGATGCCCTTTGCAGGTTTACGTCATTCAGGTTTGGGTGTGGGTGGTATTCCGCACACCATGAAAGATATGCAAACCAACAAAATGATTGTCTTAAAAACAGCTTGAAGGGGAAAGAAATCATGAATGCATCTGAATTGCTCGTTGCTTGCCTCGAAGAAGAAGGTATTCGTTATATTTTTGGTGTACCGGGTGAAGAAAATGCTGATTTCATGATGGCATTGGAAGCTTCAAACAGCATTGAATTTATTTTAACACGTCATGAACAAGGTGCAGCTTTTATGGCAGAAGCTTATGGGCGATTAACGGGTACACCCGCTGCATGTTTAGGCACATTAGGTCCAGGGGCAACGAATTTGATTACAGGTGTTGCCAATGCCAATATGGATAGAGTACCAATGTTGGTATTAACGGGGCAAGGCGCATCTACACGGCTGCATAAAGAATCCCATCAAATTATGGATGTGGTGAAAATGTTTGAACCTGTCACCAAGTGGGCAGTATCCATATTGCACCCAAATAATATCCCTGAAATTGTAAGGAAAGCAGTGCGTCTTGCGCGCAGTGAAAAACCGGGTGCTTGTCATATCGAATTGCCAGAAGATGTGGCGAAAATGGAGGTGTCTACACAACCCATGTCACCACGTCGATTTGTACGCCCTGTGGTTGCTCAAGAACAAATTGAATGTGCATTTGAGGTATTAAAACAAGCCAAACGCCCTGTGATTCTTGTGGGTAATGGGTGTGTACGGCGTGATGCAAGCCAACAACTGCGTGAACTTTGCGAGCAAACGGGTATTGGTGTCATCAATACCTTTATGGCAAAGGGCTGTGTGGATTTGGATGCAGAATATTGCCTGTTTACCGTTGGTTTACAGGCAAGAGATGTGATTTCTTGTGCTTTGGATGCTTCTGATTTGGTGATAACACTGGGTTACGATATGGTGGAATATCACCCCAAACTTTGGAATGCACGCTTGAATAAACGCATTATCCATATTGATTTTGAACCTGCTGAAATTGATGCGTTTTATCACCCTGAAATTGAATTGGTGGGCGACCTTGCACACACCCTTGAAGCTTTTAATCAGTGCATACAAACACGTGGAGGTACTGTGGTGCGCGATTTATCGCAACAGCATCATGTGCGTCAAGCCATGTTATCGGATTTACATGCCCATGATAATGATGACACGCAAGGACTGATTCGCCCACAAAAAGTGCTTGCGGATGTGCGCCAAGTGATGGGTGCAGAAGATATTGTATTGTCTGATGTGGGCGCACATAAAATGTGGATTGCGCGGCATTATCAATGCCATGAACCCAATACCTGCTTGATTCCCAATGGTTTTTGTTCCATGGGATTTGCTTTGCCTGCGGGTATAGGTGCATCTTTGGTTTATCCTGAGAAACGGATTTTATCCATTTGTGGTGATGCTGGTTTTTTGATGAATGTACAAGAAATGGAAACGGCAAAACGTTTAAATTGCAATCTGGTGGTGATGATTTGGGAAGATCATGCATACGGTCTCATTGCATGGAAACAGCAAAACCAATTTGGTAAACATACAGATTTAAACTTTAATAACCCTGATTGGATGCTGTTGGCACAGTCTTTTGGTTGGAAAGGATTATCTGTTACCAATAGCGTGGATTTGTTAGCAACACTTGAGCAAGCCTTTCAATTTAAGGGTCCTTGTTTGTTGGTTGTGCCGATTGATTACCGTGAAAACATGATTCTCACCGAACGTTTGGGTGATATTGCATGCCCAATTTGATGGGAATGAAGGTGTATTGGAGCCTATTTGTTACGCTATAAAGTCGTTCAAATGGTATTGCTGATTTTACTTGGTGTGTTTGTCGCAGCAGCTGGTTGGCAAAATAAATTATTGAACTTTTGGGATCATCCAAGTGCAGCAGCAGAGCAACACCATGATTGGTCAGCTTTAGAAAAAAACATGCGCCCTGAAGCTTGTGCCCAGTGTCATGAAAGTCAGTTTAATGACTGGAAAAAGAGTTTGCATGCCAAGGCATATTCTCCTGGTTTGGTGGGTCAGTTTGCAAGTATGGGGCATGAGGCAGGCAGTGACTGTTTACGCTGCCATGCACCGCTTGAACAGCAATTGTTTGATTCAGAAACTCAGATGTTAACTTCTTTAAAAACACTACGTCAATTTCCGCAGGGCGTGAGCTCAACTGCAGATTTAGATGCCAGTGAAGCCCAGCTACCTCTCCGACATTCAGGAGTAAGTTGTGCAGTATGCCATGTGCGAGAAGGGCAACGCTTTGGTCCACCACGAAAAGGCAGTCAACAAGAAGGTTTTATAGCTGGTGTAGCGCATGGCGGTTTTATTGCGAGTCAAAAGTTTGAGCAGTCGGCTTTTTGTGCCGAATGTCATCAGTTTCCACAGACGTATGCCATCAATGGTAAACCTTTGGAAAACACTGTAAGGGAATGGCAGCAAAGTAGATTTTCTCAAGAGGGACAACACTGTCAAAGCTGCCATATGCCAGACAGAAAACATCAGTTTAAAGGTATTCATGATCAAGAATTTACGCGAAAAGCTTTGGATATAAGTGTATTCATTAACAAATATGATTTACCAGTGCTACAAATAACATCCAAACATATTGGTCATGCTTTTCCTACTTATGTTACGCCCAAAGTAACCATACAAGCCAAGGTTTTGGATAAGATGGGTAAGGTACTGCAAACTTGGCAGTGGGACATGGTGCGCGAAGTGTTTTTTGCTGAGGGCTGGCAAGAAAGGAAAGATACACGGTTGATGCCTAGTGAAACACGAGTATTTACTGTATCTAAACTTAATGAACAAGCTGTGCAGGTATTATTTGAAGTGATAGTCATACCAGACCAATTTTATAAAGGTGTATATCAAAGTTTATTATTGGATAATCCTGAAGAAGATGCCAAAGCATTGATTCAGCGGGCACTGCAACAGGCAGAGCAAAATGATTATCTGCTGTATGCCGAGCGTATAACGGTTCTTTAAGTAAGCTTTAGGGTAACTGTAGTCATGTGTGCATTTAAACAGCATTATTACTTTCTTGTTTTATCAAGTCAGAGATCTTTTTAGCTATTATAAATAGGTCTGTAAGCAAGAAAGATGTTTATCTTTGCATAAAATATAATCGATACTTTTATTCATGTTGTTATTGCCTATGATATGCATTCTAAATTTAGGCGTACACTTTTAAGTAGTGTATAAAAAGAGGTTTTAGGTGTCAGAAAAGTTATACGCTCCCCAAATGATTGAAGATAAATGGCAAAAGCTTTGGGATGAAGCAGGCATTGATATTGCTCATGAAGATCAAGCTGATACACGCCCGACCTACTATTGCCTAGAAATGTTTCCTTATCCATCGGGAAATTTACACATGGGACATGTGCGTAACTACTGTTTGGGTGATGCTGTTGCACGTTATAAACGTATGCAGGGGTTTAATGTATTGCATCCGATTGGTTGGGATGCGTTTGGTTTGCCTGCGGAAAATGCGGCGATTAAACATGGCAGACCACCTGCGGAATGGACGTATGCCAATATCGAACAAATGCGCGGTCAGCTCAAACGTTTGGGTCTTTCCTATGACTGGAGTCGCGAAATTGCGACCTGTAAACCTGAATATTACCGTTGGGAACAATGGATGTTCACCAAACTGATGGAAAAAGGTTTGGCGTACCGCAAAGAAGCTGAAGTAAATTGGTGCGACCCATGTCATACAGTGCTTGCCAATGAGCAGGTGGAAGATGGAGTTTGTTGGCGTTGTGATACACCTGTGCATAAAAAGAACTTGGCACAATGGTTTATTAAAATCACGGATTATGCGGATGAATTGTTAAATGACCTTGACGAATTAAAAGGTTGGCCTGATAAAGTGGTGGGTATGCAGCGCAACTGGATTGGTAAATCTTCGGGTGCGGAAGTTTCTTTTCAAGTCGAAGGCAGCGATGAAACTTTAGATATTTTTACCACCCGCCCAGACACGCTTATGGGTGTAACTTATATGGCAGTAGCAGCCGCTCACCCTTTGGCACTTCGAGCTGCTGAAAATAATGCTGAACTTGCAGCCTTTTTAGAAGAATGCAGCACGATTTCAACCAAAGAAGCTGATGTGGCAACCATGGAAAAGAAAGGCATGGCATTGGGGATTAACGCGATTCATCCGATTACGGGTGAAACAGTGCCTGTTTGGGTGGCAAACTTTGTGTTGATGTCGTATGGCACGGGTGCGGTGATGAGTGTACCAGCCCATGATGAGCGTGATTATGATTTTGCGAAGAAATATGGTTTAGATATTAAACAAGTGATTACGAATGCTGCTGGTGATATTGATGTGAGTGAAGCTGCATTTACTGATGCGGGTGTGCTCATCAACTCGGGTGAGTTTGATGGTTTAAAATCAGGTAAAGCCAAGAAAACCATTACGCATTGGTTGAATACACATGGTAAAGGTGAAGAGCGCACACAATTCCGCCTAAGAGATTGGTTGGTATCGCGCCAGCGTTATTGGGGTACACCGATTCCTGTGATTCACTGCGATGATTGCGGCACTGTGGCTGTACCTGAACAAGATTTGCCTGTGGTGTTGCCTGAACATTTGCAACCAACAGGTGGTGCATCACCTTTGGCAGACTGTGAAGAGTTTGTAAACGTGGATTGTCCACAATGTGGTGAGGCTGCCAAACGTGAAACCGATACGTTTGATACCTTTATGGAATCCTCTTGGTATATGAATCGTTATACCTCGGCAAATTGTGATACAGCCATGGTGAATGCTGATGCGATGGAAAAATGGTCGCCTGTTGATCAATATATTGGTGGCGTTGAACATGCGGTTCTTCACTTGTTGTATGCCCGTTTTTACCATAAATTGATGCGGGATATGGGATTGTTTGATGGGGATAAAGTAGGCTCTGAACCATTCAAGAATCTTTTAACCCAAGGCATGGTATTGCTTGACGGTACCAAGATGTCCAAGTCCAAGGGTAATACGGTTGACCCCAAAGACATTATTGAAAAATACGGTGCAGACACTGCACGACTATTCACCTTGTTTGCCGCACCGCCTGAGCGTGATTTGGAATGGAGCGATAAAGGTGTGGAAGGGGCAAGTCGCTTTTTAAATCGTGTGTGGGTATTGCTGGATAAAGTGGGGAACACTTACCAAGGTCAAGCTGATGCAAAAGCCACCAAAACATTGCGCCGAACCATTCATACCCATATTCAGCGTGTGACCCATGCTTTTGAGCAAGGTTTTGCATTTAATGTGGCCATTGCTGCCATGATGGAATTATCCAATGCGTTAAATGCCTTTGAAGCTCGTGATGATGAAGGTGTTGCCGTGTTTGAAGAAGGGGCGAGAGCCTTGGTGACCATGCTTGCACCACTGGTGCCACACTTTGCTTGTGAATGTGGTGAAAAATTAGGTTTTGAGACGATTGCTGTGATGGCAGCTTGGCCAGAAGTTGATGAATCGGCTTTGGTGCAAGATGAAATCAACTTGGTGGTGCAAATTCAAGGCAAAAAACGTGGTGAGATTATTGTTTCCCCAGATGTTAGCCAAGATGATGCTCTCGCTGCAGCACAAGCCGATAAAGTTATAAGCAAGTGGTTGGAAGGCAATCAAATTGTTAAAGTGATTTTGGTCAAAGGTAGGTTGCTTAATATTGTGGTAAAACCTGCATGAGACGCATTTTCACCTTATTTTTTGCACTACTGTTGAGCAGCTGTGGTTATCATTTGGTAGGGCAGGGTGATGGCAGTGTGATTCCCAGTGGTGTGCAAAGTGCATGGTTAGAAACAGGAAGCACTGCTCAAGAACAGGCGCTACGTTTGGAGCTTGCGGCATTGTGGCAAGAGAATGAACATTTGCCTGTTTTGGATGATGTGAAACCAAGCCAAACGCATATCACTGTGCGCCTAGAGCAAGTACGAGAGACATTTTCACCGATTGGTTTTGATGCGGCAGGTTTGGCAGTGCAGTATAGGTTAAGTATTTCTGCAACATTACGCATGTATCAAGATAACAGTCTTATTTGGCAAGCGCGCGGCATTTTAGTTTCAGCGGACGTGTTTGCAGGGGATGACCCCAGTGTGATTGAGTCAGAGCGGGCGCGGTTGACGAAACAATTACAAACATCATGGGCAAGGGCTGCTTTGGCACGTTTGCAGTCTGGGTTTTAAGGGGGTGCAAGTTTCGCCACAAAAGCTTTTGCCTGCAGAGCATCGCAGTTATTACCTTTTTGGGGAAGATAGAGATGCACTGTTGGAGTCTGCAGAGGCATTGTTGGCTGCAGGTGAAGCTGATGCTATACGTTTACGGGTCGATGTTTCTGAACTGGAGCGAATTGAAGTAGAAAGTCGCTCACAAGGCTTATTTGGGCCTCAAGCCTGTTATGCCTTGGTGCGTAATGCAGAAACGGCAACACCCAAACAGTCTGAACATTTACTCAAGATGGCGGCGACTGTCGCACCTGAAAACCGTTTGATTCTTTGTGCCGCTGATATTACATGGAAAAAAGCCATGCATAAAAAAATGTTGGCAGAATCATTGGTGGTATCGGCTGAATTTCGTTTGCCAACAGCGGCTGATTTTAAAACTTGGTGCATGACATACATTCAACAAGAAAATTTGTATGTTGAACATGATGTCTTGGATATGATTACAGAACGTTTGCATGGAATGCGGGAAGCAGTCAAACAATTGGTGAAACGTATGAAGTTGTATGACCATGATGAAGGGGTGAAGTTTGATGCCAAACTTGTGGGTAAACTGCTTGGTGAGCATGCACCTGAAGATTTGGATGATTTTTGTCATGCTACAGCCATGAAAGATGTGCGCGCTATCAAGTTGTTACGTCACTTGTTAATCAATCAACAGGTATCGGATGTGCAGTTGTTAACGTGGTTAAGTATGCGTTTGAACCAAATGTTGATGTATTTGTGGTATCAAGCCAAGGGTGAGCGTAGCCCTATCCAAGCTGCGCGTATATTTGGTGCTGCACGGCAGCATATTGCCCAAGAAGTGCGGCAGTGGACAGCGCCTGAATTGATGCAAGTACTGCAAGCGGTGACCCAAGCCGAGAAATTGCTTAAGGGGGCTTCGATTGAATCAAGAATCATGGTATTGGAGCGCTTAACCCTGCGTTTGATTACGAACCATGACTAAATCTTGCGTATCCCAAGCTTCAGTAGCGAATTTTCCACATCAGGTATTTCGTGAATATGATATTCGCGGCATTGCAGGTGAGGAAATTACTGAACATTTTGCTTATACATTAGCCATTGCATATGCTCAGTTGTTACCCAAAGATGTATCGCAGCCTGTGGTTGTAGCGCGTGATGTTCGTTTGTCAGGCTTGGATCTACAGCAAGCGGTGATACGTGGTTTAATGGCGCAGGGTATTGATGTGATTGATTTAGGCATGGTGCCTACACCGATGGCATATTATGCTGTATATCATCTGCATACAGCTGGTTGCATTATGGTTACAGCCAGTCATAACCCTTCAGCATACAATGGTTTTAAATTGATGTTGGGGCAAGAAAGTTTTCATGGTGCATGTTTGCAAAAATTAAAACAAATCATGTTAGAAGAACCCATAAATAAAGCTAGGAAACAGGCTAGCTTACAATACCAAGACTTAAGCCAAGTATATACAGATTTTGTAACAAAAGATTGTGCATTAGCAAGACCTTTAAAAGTGGTTATTGATGCTGGGAATGGCCCTGCAGGTTTGGTTGCCGCACCTGTATATCGTGGTTTGGGTTGTGAAGTTATTGAATTATATTGTGAACCTGATGGGCGGTTTCCCAATCATCATCCTGACCCTACTGTTGAAGATAATATGCAAGATATAGCCGCAAAGGTCTGTGAAGTCGGCGCAGATTTGGGTATTGCTTTTGATGGTGACGGTGACCGTATTGGTGTTGTGGATGAACAAGGGCATATCATTTGGGGTGATATGTTGCTATTGCTCTTTGCGCGTGAACTTTTGCTTTCCCACCCAGGTGCAACGGTGATTTCTGAAGCCAAGTCATCACAGTTATTATATGATGACATTCAAGCGCATGGTGGTGAGGCGTTGATGTGGCGGACTGGGCATTCATTGATGAAGGCAAAGATGAAACAAACGGGGGCTTTGTTGGCGGGTGAAATGAGTGGGCACTTCTTTTTTGCAGACAGATATTTTGGCTTTGATGATGCGATATATGCTGGTGCAAGATTGATGCAGCTTTTGGCTGCGCAAAGTTTGCCTTTATCTTTTTTATTGCATGATTTGCCGACCAAAGTAAGCACCCCAGAAATTCGTGTGATTTGCTCGGATGCTGAAAAGTTTGCTATTGTTGCCGCGGCTATACAATATTTTTCTAATGCTGGTTATGCGATGAATACCATTGATGGCATGCGATTGTACCATCACGGTGGTTGGGCACTGCTTCGTGCATCGAATACGCAACCTGCGCTTGTGTTGCGCTACGAGGCAGATGATGCTGCGTCATTACAAGCATTAAGAGCCTTGTTGGAAGATTGGTTAAATCAAAGGAGAAGCAACTGTGGCAAGGCATGATGTTAAAAATGAGCAGTTGCAACATGCGTTGCAAAGCCTTTTTGAACAAGGCCGAGACCCTATGTTTATTGCTGATGAAGATGGGAATATCACACATGCCAATCCAGCGTTCCATCAATTGTATCAATACAGTGCAGCTGATATTTCCAATATGGATAGCTTTAGATTATGGCAAGACTCTTTTCACGATGAAGCATATTACCAAAATTTTTTAGAGACGATGAAGGTGGAAAAACATTGGGCAGGTGAGCTGCATATTGCATCGAAAAGTGGTGAAATTATTCCAGTATGGACACAAATTATTGCAGTGGATGATTGTTTTGCTATTACGCAAGTGGACCTACGTGAGCGAGATAAAGTAACGCGAAAAATGGAACAGTTTTCACGGCTGCAATCATTGGCTACATTGGCTGGTGGCGTTGCCCATGAATTTAATAATATTTTGGGTGGTATACAGGGACACTTGTACCTATTTAAACGCCAGTTACAGGCGATAACGGATAAAGATAAAGACCGTTTTTTGCGTATTGATACGTTGATGACGCGAGCATCTGTTTTGGTGCAAAATTTATTGGCATTTTCTAAACAAAAACCGACCACTGTATCAGAAGTAAACCTGCAACGGTTGCTTCAAGAGACAGTGTCAATGTGTAAAAAAAGTGTGGATGCAGGCATTACATTAACATTGCATACAGCAAATGAAGCTATCGTTGTGCAAGCCGATGCCGTGGTATTAAAACAACATATTTTTGAGCTTATCAGTAATGCACAGTCTGCAATTTTGCGTCAGCGTGTACAAAAAAATAAGTATGGTGATGATGAAAAAATATGCATTGAATTGCGGCTTGCTTCGCCAGATATGGCTGAAATTTTGGTGCAAGATAATGGGGAAGGTATGCAAGATGCCGTATTGCACCATTGTCTGGATCCATTTTTTACTACAGAGCCTGTGGGTAAAGGTACAGGGCTGGGTTTATCCAGTGCTTTATCATATGTTGAGCAACTACAAGGTAGTTTAGAGGTGGAGAGTGTATTGGGTGAATATACAAAAGTACGTATATTACTCCCTTTGCAGATTGAGCCTGCACAAATATTAACAGAGAAAGGCTGTGTGTTACTGATTGATGATGAACCTGATTTAAGAGACTCCATTGAAGAAATTCTGGTTTACCATGGGTATAAGGTTATCACTGCCAGTAATGGTGTTGAAGGTTTGGATATTTGGCGAGCACAACAAACTGATATTGATGCGATAGTGATGGATATTGTGATGCCAAATATGAATGGTATTGAAATGGCAACAGCTTTACGCAAGGAAAATCCAACGCTTCCGATTTGTTTGACCACAGGTTACTCGCAACAAGTTGTACCTGAGCATTTACATGTAAACTTGATTCGCAAGCCCTTAAGCCCAGATTTATTATTAGAGTTTTTAGAGGCAACTATTCCAAAATAAAAATGCCGACCACAGGGGTCGGCATTGATGTTTCCGTTACGCAGCATACCCTAGCAGAGGTGTTGTTTGTGCGGGGGATACCACAGCAACAGCGTCATTAAATTTATGCTGACTGCGTGCTTTTTGTTCCATATTGAGTTGCAGCCAACCTGCATGCAAGGTTTCAACAAGCCCCATGACTTCAACAATATGCTCAACTTTTCCTGAACACATACCAGCGGCGAGCTTGTCCATCATGTATTTGTATAAATTGGCGAGATTCACCGCAATATCTTCACCTTGTTCAAAATTAAGGCTACTTGAAAGCTCGATGATGGCTTCCATGGCTCTGGCGGTGTGGTCAGCCTCTTGTCCCGTTTCACCTGCCTCAATACATAATTTAGCGCGTCCTAATGATTTGTATAAGGCATCATAACTGAGTAATACCAAGCCCAAAGGACCTGCTCCTTCAATTTGTTTACCTTGGTAAGCTTTGTATCCTGACATATTGCCTCCGTGCTGAATGGTTTATTTTTACCGCGATCTTCGCAGCTGTGGCTAGCCACTTGTTGCACCTTTTCATTGTGATCCTGATGTATATTTATATCGGCAAAACGCCAAGATAATTTAGTAAAAAATGAAATTATTTTTGTTTGGGGTTATATAAAGCTTGTGAGGCTTGTAGCTGTGCTGTTTGTTGAAGTTTTGAGATACCTTGGTCAATACTTTTAAGGTCATCGGCAGTTTGTTGCATGTGTTGATGTATAGTGCGCATAATGCGTCGTTGCTGTGCGGATAAATGTTGAAATTGATGTAGCAATGCAGAAGGTAATTCGCTTTTGTTTTGCATACTTGATTTGAGAAGGTCGATCGCATTTTCATAGCTTTGTATATCTCGTGCTAGTTGTTGCCAGCGTTGCTTGTGAACAGTGAGCATCAGTGAAGAAAGTTTTTTTTCACAATCGTTAAGCGCATGCAAAACGGTTATGTTTTGTTCATCGAGCTTAGGCACAATATGTAAATACATTAGTTTTTAGCATTAATTGCTTGGGTTTGTTCAGTTAAATAACTACCCGTAGCATTGAGTGAGTTCATGGCTTGTTCCATGGCGAGGAATGAGCGAGTTAAAGATGTACGTTTTTTCTCCATTTGTAATTCCAAAGATGTAATGCGTTCATCAATGCTGAGAAAGGTTTGTTCCGATGATTGAATACTACTTTGGAAAAAACCTGAGAAAGGATTTGCATATAAGTCCATGGTTCCTTGAAAAGCTGCTGCTGCACCCATGCCAATGGTAAGGCTGGCTGTAAATGGTGTTGTTGCAGTGCCTTGGTATAAGATACCAATACCATCAGCACTACCTGCATTACCAACCAAAACTTGTCCACTGCCTGTGGTGGTTTCACCATTGATGGTGCCTGCAACATCGGTGCCTAAGATAGGGCTTGCACCAGTATCGGCTATGCCAAGTGCGGTTGCACCGAGCACACTGAAACCATTTTTAGCACCATAATTGGTATGTTGTACGGTGACTGTGTTTCCACTGGCAATAGCTTCTAAACTCATAGCAAAACGGCCTTCGGTACTTGCGGGTGTTGTATCTACACCAAAGTTGGTGCTGCCAGAAGAAGTGAGGCTCACAGATAATAAACTGTCTCCTGATGTGCTATCTTGCACTTGAATACGCCCTGTAGCATCAATGCTTGCTGTCACTTGTTGGTTGAATGCTGATTGAATGGCAAACAATAAATCAGAGACTGTGTCTTGACTGTTATTCAGAATATTAAATGTTTGGTTGATGCTCACACCAGTGCGGTTGGTGCCTGCAATGGTAATCGTATCACCCGTAGCTGCGCCTAAGTTGGCAAATGTGGTGGCACCTGTGGCTGCCAAACCTGTACTGCTGTCAATAAGTGCTTGGTCAAATACGCGGGTTTCAGTAATGACACGAGCGAATTCCGTATTCATTTTGTTGATAATATTGGCTTGGGTATCACCTGCGGCTAAGTTGACAATACCTTGTCTTGCATTGCCTGCTTCAGTAAAAGTAATGCTTTGTGCAGCAGCCAGTGGTGTGGTCACAACATCGGTTGTGCCGACGACATTAGCACGTGTTGCAACCTGAGAAATGTTGACGGCATAGTTGCCTGAAAGTGTATGGTCTCCAGCGACCAAGAACTGCATGCCAGATGTGCTGGTTGTGCCGTGGGCTACAAATAAATCGCGAATAGTTGCAGGGTCATTGTTCAGGAAGTTACTAAAAAGGTTATCATTGATTTGTAACACGCCATATTGATCAGGTTCTACACCAATGCGTACCAACGAGTTGCGATCCGAGGCTAACCCTGGAACGCTGCGTAATAAACCAGAGGTAAGGTCACCTTTCAGTGAGGTTAATAGGGCTTCACCTGCCAATACACCATTGTCACCTGTTGTCGCATCTACAGTATATTGTGAATCCAAAAAACTAACCAATGCATTATAACTATCGACAAAGCCTTGAACTTTGTTTTGTAAATCGATGGTATCAATGCCAATCGACATATTGATGGTGGTGGTGGGGTCTGCTTGTTTTAGGGTGAAGGTTAAACCCACAATGGCATCACTGATGGTGTTGCTGCTGCGGGTAATATTTAAGCCATCAATATTGATAATAGCATCTTGTGCAGCTTGCAGGGTTTGCGCGGCATTGGTTTGACCTGCAGCACCAAGATTTAAACCAGCCAAGGCTCCGCCAGCATCTAAGGCTGTGCCTGTAAGGGTAAAACCTGCAGCACCAGTGTCGTCAGCAGCTAAAACCAAGCGAAAGTCGCCTGTAGCAACTTTAATCACAGATGCTGTAACACCTGTAGAAGCAGTGTTGATATTATTGGCAATATCATTAAGTGAATCAGCTGCATTCACATTGATGGTGGTGCCATTGACTTGAAATGAGCTGGTGGCAAAATTTAAGGCGATGTTTTGATCGGTGACAGTATTACCAAAACCATCTAAAACTGCTGTGCTTGATGAAATTCGCTCTGCTGCAGCCAGTTGTTGCACAACAATATTGTGATTACCTGCCGTAATGGAATTGTCACCTGCGACATCAATTAAACTCGATGCAGGTACAGCCGCGTTGCTGCTGTTTAGTGTTGCAGTATAAGCCAAAAATGTATCTTGATCACTCATGGATGAGGATTGTGTTTTAAAAGCATTCACCAATGTGCTTAATTCACTAAAAGCAGCCTGCTTGGCAGTTTCAGCGTCTTGTTTTTTGCGTAACTGTGCGATTTCAAACTTTTGTGCGCCAAGCAGTTCATCGACTGCACCTTTGGTGTCGAAGCCGGCAACAATGCCTGATAAACCTGTAACCGTAGCCATTACGCTTGTTTATCCAATAATAAACCAACCAACTCTTTCATTGCCACTTGATGCTGAATGAATTCTTTGGATGGTATTTCGCGAATTACTTCGCCACTTGTGCTGTCAGTGATTTGTACAAATAACTGCCCTAGTTTTTCTTCATAGGTAAAACTGACAGATTCATTACTGCCGGCAAAACTTTGATTGGCTTGTTGTACGGCTTGTTTTAATTCTTGTTCGCTCACCATGGGTTCAGGTTGATTTTGTACAAATTGTGTTGTTACAGCTTGGGTCTGTGCTGGTTGTGAAACAGCAGCTTGGGGTGCTACTTTGGGTTGAAATACTTGAACTGAGGGTGCAGAAGAACCAGGAATAGAAACAGCCACGGCACTAGCAGTTGAAATTGATTTGATAGCTTCCATGACTTACCTCCTTTGTAAGATTGGACTTCTTGCTTAAAACGCTTAATCCCCCCTCCACCAGATTCACCGTGAACCTACCGAAGAGGGGACCTAGCTTTACGTTAGCTTAGACTGATTCAGAGCTTACCTGAACAAAGTCATCACATTTTGCGCTGCTTGATTAGCTTGCGCAAGCATGGATGTACTTGCTTGGGTAAGGATTTTGTTTTTGGTGAAATCAGCCATTTCAGCAGCCATGTCCGCATCACGAATTGAAGAAACAGAAGCTGTTGTTTGTTCAATACTTGTTGCAATATTAGACTGAATGAATGCCACTTGGTTTTGTGTTGCACCAAGGTCGGCACGTTGTGTTACCAATGTGTTTAATGCTGCCTTTGCAGTATCGATGTAAGCTTGTGCATTGGCTTGTGTGGTTAAGTCACCAGTACCAAGACCCAAAGCTGCTGTGGTATAAGATTTGGTCAAATCCACAGTGACTTGGTTGTTAGCATTGTTGTCCGCACCCACTTGGAAAGCCAAAGCTGCAGCATATGTGGCACCTGTGTTAGCACCCACACCTGCTACATCTTGATTAGTCACAGCTACGGTATTGGTTTCACCGCCAGTACCCGCAGCAGCAGCTCCAAAGGTAACACTTAGTGTTGAACCATCAGCCAAGGTAAGTGATGATGTAGCATTTGCAGAAAAAGCCAGTGTCCCTTGTGCTCCACCAGCTGCATTGGTAATGGTTAGGTCACCATTTGCAGCGGCTGTAAGTGTGTAAGTTTCATTGACAGCTGTGCCTGATGCAGTTGTAATGGATGATGTTGTTACGCCTGTGTTAGTACCTGCAGTGAATGCACTGTCAAATGTAACGCCGGCATCAACACCATTCATTAAGTTCACACCATTGTAGTTAGTAGAGTTTGCAATTTTATCGATGGCTGATTCCAATTTGATACGTTCTGCATCCAATTTACCCAGTTCACCTGCGTTGTTTGCAGAAGAAGCTTGGGTTGCCAAGGTTTGGATACGAACAACCATGTTTTGGATTTCATTTACACCAGCGTCTGCCATTTTTGTCATTGCTTGTGCTTGTGATGCGTTGAGTGATGCAGCTTTCAAACGTTGTGTTTGACCATCTAATTTAGATGCTACTGCATAGCCTGATGCATCGTCTGCCGCGTTGTTTACACGGAAACCAGAAGACAAACGTTCTAGCGATTTGTCCATCGCTTTGCTGTTTGCGTTCAAGTTTTTTAGTGCAGTCATTGCTGCGTTGTTGGTTTGTACTGTTAATGCCATGATTCTCTCCGTAGATTACTTGTATTTTTTTACCCGTAAACGACCTCATGCCCTGTTACGTTTGCATCTTGCAGTTGGTAAAAGAAGC
>NZ_JQLW01000008.1 GCF_000744415.1 Ghiorsea bivora | reverse complement strand
AACTTCACCATGATCACCAATTAAACGCTTGCGGGAATAACCATTACGATGGTTATTTGTATCGCTACGCTCATGATGACCATAACCAAGATGTTCTTCCATCTCTGCACCAAGGGCTGTTTCAACCGTGAGTTTCGTTAATAGCTGACTAAGGCTCGATATGTCAGACTCAGTCTTCATATGCTTCGCCAACTCACTGGCTAAGGCGACCAACTTTGGGTCATATTTGTCTTTCTTCTTCATTATAAATACTCCTGTCAGCATTCTAGCTGTTTGAAATATTTACACAGTTGGATTTACAGTCTCCCGTATATGGCTTGCACCAAGCCAAAGCAATAATGAAACCTTTGCCGAGTTGGCAATCGTAGAACATTTCTTCAAACAAAACCCTTTTCATGGCATTGAAACTTGGGACCAACTCAAAACATATTGCACACAAATGTTGCATGAAATCGTGCAAGCCAAACCAGCCCAAGATGCTACACTATTTGATTGCCCTCTGCATTCTGCATACAAGCTACATCCACAAGGGCTGCTGCAGTGCGACACAGACATCAAAGGTGCAAGTGCCAATATCTTAAAGGTGTTGGATATACTTAGCGAAACAAAAGACCACCCGCCACTATATCAACGTTATTGCAATCACAAGACCCCATCACTGCAACCGTATCAAGATATTGAACATCAGGCTGGTCAAGCTCTGCAACATATCGGGCAAATGACTGGCGAGTTTCCTCTTGCACCCAAGCAACGCAATGCTTTGCATTATTTACTAACGCAAAAAGATGGAAATATGCTCGCCGTCAACGGACCTCCCGGCACAGGAAAAACCACGCTACTTCGCTCTGTTGTCGCTAATATGTGGACACAAGCAGCCTTAAAGCAACAAGAGCCGCCGCTTATTGTTGCCTCATCCAATAATAATCAGGCTGTCACCAATATACTGGACAGTTTTGCGAATGTGGATGAATCAGGTATTGATGAGGCATTGCAAGGGCGTTGGCTTCCTGAAGTGAAAAGCTATGGTTTATATTGCTGTGCGGGAAGCAAAGCTAAAAACACACCATATATGTATGCCGCACCCGATGGTGCTGGCTGCATGGCAGACTGGCAAGAGCAAAACTATACCCAAAAAGCTGAACCTTATTTTCTGGATAAAATATCCACATGGCATCAAAGCAAAGTTTCAAACATCAAAAAAGCAACTGTACTACTGCACAAGATGCTAAAACAATGTGTAGAAACCACACAGCAAGGTATTCAATATCTTGAAAACTTCAGAGTATCCTACAAAAATATTGAAACGAACTTTGGTGATATCAACAAGCTACAAGCAGACATCAAGCAACAAGAGAACATACTTCGTCAACAACAGCAGGCATACCAGCAAGCCAAACAAAAGCTTGAGCAATGTTTCCAGCAATGGAATCAACGAAGCTTAACAACACGCTTGTTTCTATGGCTGCCCTTTGTGCAAAAATCAGAACAACGCAAGAATGATTTACTCATTCAGCAGTGGGATATACACCTTGATTGCGCCAGTGATGCTAATGTTGAGACGTGGTGCAAACAAAACATTGCCAACACAAGTGCTGCATACAAGCAAACGCAAGCCACGCTACAAACCATGTACCATGCACTCAAACAACACCAAACAAACATCAACAAGCTTCAAACATGGATACAAACGCACGCATCAACAAACCAAGCCTTGCCTGAAAAAATGCAAAAAATACAAGACCTCGTCAATCTAATTTTGGATTGCCAATTACGCTTTCAAAGCTTCAAGCTTGCCTCTCATTATTGGGAAGCTCGTTGGCTCGCTGAGACAAAAACTTTTGTGCAAAACAATGATGATGATAAAAAATCACCCAAAAAAACACTGCGTAAACTTCACCGCTATGCCAAGCTAACCCCATGCTTTGTATCTACTTTCTATATGCTTCCTAATATGTTCACTCCGGGTGAATACCAAGATAGAGTTTGGAAAGACACGCCACTTTTTTCAAGTATAGACTTACTTATTGTTGATGAAGCAGGGCAAGCCTTACCTGAAGTCTCTGCTGCCAGTTTTTCTCTTGCCAAACAAGCTTTGGTCGTTGGTGATACCGACCAAATCGAACCTGTTTGGAGTGTTTCATCCAGTGTCGATAAAGCCAACCTAGAGCACTTGGGTCTTGTAACCCAAGAGCATACCTATGAAGATTTTTGGTTAGAAAGTGGACTACTTGCAAGCTCTGGAAACATTATGCGCATTGCACAGCGGTAATGTAGATTTCACCAATTCAAATCGTTGCAACGCGGGCTATATCTCACAGAACACCGCAGATGCTTTGACAGCATTATCAGTTATTGTAACGACTTGGTTTATCAAGGCATACTCGAGCCCAAGCGTGGTGAGCCCACGATCACCCCTGCATTGTGGAAAAAGCCACTTGCTATGATTGCAACATCAAGCCCTTCTCAGGCGCAAGGTGGTAGCCGCATTAACAATGGTGAAGCAGAACAGATTGCGGCATGGGTTGCCCAACATAAAGATGAAATCATTGCTTATGCAAAAGAACAAAGTGACAAATACGCTAGTGGTAGTGATGAGAGCATACTCATGGATTTCCTCGGTATTATTACTCCGTTCAGTAAACAAGCTTTTGTGATTCAGACTAAATTACACCAGCACGGCATACGTGGTTTAACTGTGGGTACAGTGCATAGTTTACAAGGCGCTGAGCGTGGTATTGTATTATTTTCAAGTGTGTATGGCACAGGTGACAAAGGAAAAAGCAAGTTTTATGATAGAGGAGCAAACATGCTCAATGTTGCAGTATCTCGTGCTAAAGATGCTTTTATTGTTTTCGGAAATCCCGATGTATTTGGTATGGATGGAGGAAAAACACCATCAAACTTACTTAGGCAGAAACTGCAGCAATGCAAATAAAAAACGTACTTATTGGATAAAATGTGTACTTTTCCAATAAATGCCAACTTTTTATGTACCCTACTCTCATTTTTAATCACAAAAAATTGTGTAAAGCCTACAATAGCGCAAAAAAGCCATGAAAACACTTTATCTTTGTGCTGATTGTCACATTCAATATAGCTACACCACAACATATTCACCCAAGTTGATATTCATGGAGGCATAAATAATGCGTTATACTTTCGGTTTGGTTGTTTTCTTTTGGATGTTCACATTACAAGCGCAAGCTGCAAGCCTTGCCAATACATGGCACACCAGCACAGGTGTGGTGCAAGCATTACATGTGGATGAGCGCAATAATCTATATTATAGCGCTGATACACCATCGCTTAACCAGTTGACCACAAATCAAAACCTTACAACTTGGGTAAGTACTTCCCAGCTTGCTATCTTCAACCAAGCTTCAGGTATTGCAACGGACAGTTTGGGTAATGTTTATTTTACTGATTCAGCAGCAAATTCCCTTTATTATATTGATGTCATCACGGGTAATATCCAGTTGGTCAGCAACCAACTCAATCAACCTGCAGGCATCGCCATCACATTGGCAGGCGATATTGTGGTCGCCAACATGGGAACCAATCAAGTGTTATTGGTCAGCCCCAATGGAAATAGTAGTATCATTGCTGGCAATGGGATTGCAGGTTACACTGGCGATTCTGGTTTAGCAGTCGATGCGCAGTTGAACTTGCCTTCAGGCATTGCTATTGATGGCTCTGCTATTTATGTGTCAGAATTAGGAAACCACACTGTGCGCAGATTTACCATCGGTGGTAGTATTCAAACTATTGTTGGCACTGGTACTGCAGGTTTCATTGGCGATAACGGTTCGGCAAGCCTTGCCAAACTTAACCAACCCACAGACATCGCGCTAGACCCTGCAGGCAACTTACTGATTGCTGACACCGCCAACCATAGGGTTCGCCGTATGAATGGCATAGACCATATTATTACAACCATTGCAGGCACAGGAAGCAGCATTGCTAACACAACAGCAATCACCGCAAGCTCTGCACTTTCAACCAACTTACCAAGCCCTACTGCCATTGCGACAGATAGTTTGGGTAATGTGTATGTAAACTCAGGACAACAAATTATTCAGCTTACAGCAGATAGCACTGCTATTGCCGCAGCAGGTAATCAAGTAAGTTGCACCAGCCCAGCCTTGCCTGATTTTTCATGGATTAGTCTTGGTTTATTTGGCTTATTGCTCTATCGATTAAAACCATGTTCTGACGCATAAATGCAGCACTTCTGCAAATGAACCATTGCCATTGCACCATACATTGCACTCACCAAAGCTATGGCTACATAGAGTGACAAAAACACTAAAACAACAGCATCCAACCAACGATATGACATCAAGAGAATGACAAAAATAAGCCATATTTGTGCAGTTGAATGCCATACCACCTGACGCTCAATTTTCATCATATCAAGCAAATCGGACATCTGCATAAATAACTTGAACCCTTCATTGCTCACTTGCTCATTCTTTGAACTTATCTTAGGCATTTGCTTATCCAAATAGAATTCTACAACATTTTGACTGCGTCTAAAGGTAAGCATTGCAAAAACAAGTAATAACAAAGACAACAACATCAATATAGCCCATGTTTCGAGCACATAACCTTGTACATACAATGAAAAGGTTAAAGCAACCATCATCAACGATGTTCCCCAATAAACACCCCTATTTTTCTTTGAAAACAAATGCACACTCGATGCCTTATATTTTTCTATATAACTTCCATGGATTAACTTATTGATCACATCCGTATCTTTATTATTTCCCATTCATCACCTACTTATTGATATATTTCAGTATTCCTTATCGCTTCCGTTCGCACCATAGCCTCCAATCCCAAGCATAATGCGCACATCACCTTCAGCTAAACCATTGGGGATAGGAAGTTGAGCTAGTATTTTTGTATAAACTTTCACTCTCGAACTCTCGTATCTATATATTATACTTTCACTACTTTGTTTGTATCAAAATACTCATTCTCCCACCCACCAAAGACACGCGGGTATCCTCTCGGGTTGCAAACAACCCGTGTTTGATTCTGCACAATGTAATCAAAGCTATCATGTGTATGACCATGTACCCAAAGCGGCACATGCGACCCCATCAAACTTTCCAAATCACTGCTAAAACATGGGTTCCACTCGCTATTTGCCCATTGCGGATGGATACTTTGCAATGAAGGGGCATGATGTGTGACCACAACTGTCTTTCCAGCAAAGGGTTCTTCCAAGACATTTTCTAACCATGCATTATTTTTTTCAAACAAACGTTGGGCAAAAGGTTTATCGAAGCATATTGGACGACCGTCATCAGCCACATCTGCTAAAATATAATCTTCATCCGAGATCAAAGCATGAGGCACATCTTCTAGGTCACTCCATAAGGTAGTTCCGACAAAGCGCACCCCATCAATGACAACTGTATCATTATCCAACACCACAACATTCGAGCCTTTAGCCTCCTCTTTCATAGACTTCATACACTCGGGCATAGTAATAATCTCACCATAATATTCATGGTTACCTGCTACATAAACAACTGGAACATCAAAGTTCTCTTTTGCCCAAAGCACACCATTGATGTCTTCTGCAATGTCGCCTGCAAGTACGACAACATCGGCACAAGTATCCACCTGATTCAGTGGAGCATGATCTAAATGTATATCTGATAATATTTGTATATTCATCAACCTTTCCTTTTCATTTTTCTAAGTTGCCGTAATCAGTCAGTTCAAGATAAAACCCATGCCTGTTAAACCTTCTGATTTAAACTCTTCCAAATCATCTAGTCCAATCTCCACCTGCTGATTAAGTGGGGTACGGGCTACAGCTCTTCCTAATGCTGCTTTCAAACGCACACCTACACCCCGAATTGAGGAATTATTTTCGGTAAGCGCCGAGATCACATGCTCCGTCAAATCCGAACTCACCTTACCCTCAACAAAGCCTTGTTGTTTAACATAAGCACGAAACATGCTTTGTATTATCTTTCTAAGCTCTTTCTGCGTTGGCATTCTTGCGCTCACCACCTGAAAACGATCAAGAATGGGGGCAGGAAGCTCCTCAGCATGGTTACTAGTCGCAACCCAGTTCATTCGACTGGTGTCCAAAGTAAGCCCAAGATACTCGTCTTCAAATACCTTTGCGTTATTGGGCTCTAATAACTCGTAGAGTACGGTTTGAAGACTGCTTCCCGTACTACTGCTTGTCGTAGCCTTTTCCACTTCGTCCAATAAAATGATTGGGTTTGACACATGACCATTGGCTAAGGTTTTGTAAACATGGCCTACCTTTCCTGAGCCAAACCCTGAACTTAAACCCTTCATATCAAAACCATTGGATGCACTTGCACATGCAACATTATAGAAATATGTACCGAGAAGGCCGCTTAACTCCATTAAGAATGCACTTTTTCCTATACCTGGAGGCCCATCAATTAAAATCGGAGTCCCAAAAGAAACCATAGGTTTGGGTCTAAGATTTTCCAATCGAAATTCACGGCGAACTAATTCCACAACATTTTCAAAATTTGGATATTTACCCAACAGCTCATTTAATATCGCATCATATTTTTTAGGCAACGGACATGTCTTCATTTTTCCTTCAGGCATTTTCTTTTGTAAACGCCTGAGTTCTGTGGCCTCCTTTGGACTGCTTTTTATTTTATGTTCTAGTGCATCAGGGTCAAACAATTGGAAGTCTAATGACTCATCATTCTTGACTATATCTGCCCCAGCAACAATTGAAGAAACATACGCATCATCATAATCAAAAAGTAAAATGCGTTGTCGCTCAACAGAGCTGTATTTTATCGCCTTAAAGTATGACTCAGCTTTTCGAACTTTCTTACTAAAATCCCATACGACCTCAGCTTGCAGTGGTATACCCAAGTATGCCACGCCGTCTTGAACACTCTCCAAAACATGATCACCAGTATGTATATATACCACAAACTTGATTTTGTGTTTTCTTACTGTATCTAAACAGTCACCATCAATAAATGTCGTCACCAAAACCTCAAAACATTTTGGTTTTCTTTGCGTTGACCTTGTATTGGAAGCCATCTGGTCTTCACATAAAACAATCGTGCGTAGATCAAACTCACCCAAAGCCGCAAACTCAACATTCCTGCACCCTTGTTTCGGAACAACGCAATGCATAAGGTTGTCCAGAGAATCACATTCGGCCATCTCATTGAGTTTTCCGCCAAGCAAATGTTTCTTTACATTACGGCCGCGCCCAACTTTAGCTTGATCACCCAATAAACACCTTAGTTTCACATGGTATATCGCTTGGTATTCTTCAACATGTGTTCGATTTCTTTTTCCTATGTTTGAGCCTGTAAATAATATTGTACCCATGACTGACACCTCTTTTTCAAACTTATTTATCATGCACTATTGGCGATAGTGTATTAACCACCTCCGCGGCAGTCAAGAATAATTGCATTATTGGCAATAGTGTGAGACAATTCGATGATGAAAACAGTGAAGTTAATAGATATTGCCACCGTTTATACGGGTGAGCCCATTCGTAACAAAATCTCCCCAAATGAACACGGGGATGTCAAAATCGTGCAAATGAAGGATATTTCAGATGATGGTGAGCTGGATTGGAACGGTGTCATTCGTATGCAGTTCACCAATCGTGAAAAGCGACAAGGTAAAACCAAATATTTACAGAATAACGATGTGCTTTTCAAAGCAAGAGGGAAACACAACTATGCCGCAGATGTTCAGCAATGCAGTGAAGACACTATTATATCACCACACCTATTCTTAATTCGTCCTCACGATACAAATAAAATTATCTCAGGTTTCTTGGCTTGGCAAATCAACCAACTCACAGCGCAACAATATTTTCACACTGAAGCAGAAGGCTCTAGGACAATAGGCATTCGTAAACCTGTACTCGAAAACTTGGAAATAAAACTGCCCCATATGGACAAACAAAAGCAAGTCCTAACAGCCTATAAGCTTTGGCTAGAACAAAAAAAGGTGTTGCAAACGATGACCGCCCAACATGAAGTGTACAAAGATGCGATTGCACGACACTTCCTCGATGACGCTAAGGACAACCTATGACTACAAGTATAAACACATCAACCAATACACAAACACTTTGCACATCCATATTGCAACAATACCCTTCTATCAATCATATATTATTACTTTGTTTATGCTGTGAACAAGACCCTGAATACTTTACCCAGTACAATGCTGAGCAGTTAGACACAGTTGCATTAAGCTTAAGAAATGATAAAGACTGGGCTAATGTATGCCAAGCCACATCATTTCAAAACTATGCAATTGAAAATAATGATCATGCTCTCCCCTCTGTGCTTCTAAATATTAAAGCCTTGAATAAATCAGATGGGTTTAGGGATGCCATTGATCACCTGCTTAGAGAAGACAGTAAGATAGACCATCAAGAAGAAATATATACCCCACCTAGTATCGCAAGTTTAATAGCAAGACTGATGCAACCACAGGCAAACGAATCAATTTATGACCCAACCTGCGGGGCGGGTAGCCTACTTACGGCTTGTGGAAAACTTGCAAAAGTCGAGGTCTTTGGGCAAGAAGCCTTACTTAAGCGATGGGTTACCAGCCAACTCACCCTTATGTTATATAGGCAAAACCCTCTTGGCATTAAACACAGTGACTGCCTACTGCAACCACTACATCAAGAAAATCAACTGCAAAAGTTTGATGTTGTCATTGGTGTCCCCCCTTTGGGAAGGTTAGTAAAAAACATGGCTATTAATGATGATTTTCAACGCTTTAAATGGGGAATGCCCCCCTCACGCTTAGACTACGCCTATATCTCACATATGGTTTCATCCATGTGCCCTGAAAATGGTCGCATGGCAGTATTAGCACAACATGGCGTATTATTTCGCTCAGCCATGGAGGCTTCCATCAGACAGAAACTCATTGAAGACAACCTGTTGGATGCCGTCATAGCTTTACCCGAAAAAATGATACCTTTTATGTCTGCACCATTGGTATTACTAATCTTTAAACAACAACGACCTGATACAAATGTGTTATGGATAGATGCCAGCAAAGATTATATCGCAGATAAATATCAAAACAAACTGGGCAAAAAACATATCAATCGTATCTGTGAATTATATATAAATCGCCAAACAGTTTCTCAACAAGCTACCCTTGTTAGTTTTGAAGAAATAAAACACAACCAGTTCAAACTCAATATACCATTATATATTCAACCCGAACAAAAAGTAGCCCCCAGCGACTTACAATCACTACAACAAGAGCGAAAGCAACTCATACAACAGTGGCAAAGCTTGCAAGAGCAACTTGATGATATACTTCAATCACAATGAACCTTAAACATTCCATCAATAAGTCATGACAAACCGATAGAGGGGCTTGTATTTTTAAGCTCCATCTTTTGGGTTTTCGTTTCAAAATGCTGAGCAACCTTGGCAACTTCTAACCTTTGCTCATGGGGAATGCTCGGCAAACCCACTGAACCATCTCCAGAAGACCTTCGTCCATAACTTTCAAATGCACGCCAATCGCTAGCATGACCAACCAAATATGCAATCTCCATGGGCGAATAGCGTTGACTTGCCTTTAAATCTGCGATGAACTGGTGTCTTGCAGATAAGAGCGTAATATAACGTTTTCTCCGGGGAAAAAGCTTCTTGTTAGCTTGACTCAACCAAGCAGTCAAAGATTTCCTTAACTTATCAAATTCATGGGTTCTGGTCTGGATATATGTTAAAAAATCTTGAATCATATCTATATCTTTTTGCTCTAGGTGTGACATATCCAAATAGCGAGCTGCCCACACTTTCTCTGTACATTGATTCAACTTTTTATTTTCAATAATTAAATAGTGACCTTCAAACTTGGCATAATTCCACTCGTGAGGTCTCATGCCAGTAAGTAATGAAACATATAACGCACTAACCGTAAGCTTCCCGATAGCTCCTGTTTTTTTACTTTTTTGTTTAACAAAATAAACAATCTTCAAAAAATCCGCGTCAGGTAAACTTTTGGCACGCGTGGATGACGTTTTTCTTTTCCTGCCTTGCCGTTTCCCCGCTTGAGAGGCTTTTAACATCTGATACGCTTGGTCGGATATATAATCTTTCACCGAACTCCGATATGCCGCCCAAGTTGATGGCACAACACCAGGAGCCACATGCTCATTCATGAACTCTACAAAACCTATGTCATCAAAGTCGTTTATTGTTATTCCATACGCTCTCAAATATCTGAGAACCAATTGTTCAGCTCGAATTTCTTTAATTTTCCCCACAAGTAAACCTGCCAGTCGTTTCTTTTATATTATAACAGGTTAGCAAATCATGTCACCTATTAAATAGAAACAATTTCTTGTCGAATAACCTTTAGTCAATTCAATGAAAAAATGAACTTTATGTACCACTCATCATTGACGCTACAGCAAAACTTGTTCAACATTCACACTTTGAAATTCAACCGCCAAAGGAGAATAGCCGCATGCAAACAAGCCAAATCATAAACTGCGCTATTTCCTCACTTATTGGTTTCTTAATACCCTGATCCCTTCACTGTAAAAAAGAAACACGTTTTTTGCAGGCAAATGCCTGTTCTTATAATATATATACCAGCTATCTTTTTCATAGGAAAACAGGAGATATCACTTGACCCACTTTACTTTTGTGGGAGACCCGCACGGGCTCATCGAACATATTTTAACAGACATTCAACAGAAACCAGCCTCAGCAACCATTTTGCTAGGAGACATTTGTATTGAGCAACCCATTGACCAAGTCTTTGATGAGGTGAAACATCTAACTGCACTGTATTGGATTCATGGTAACCATGATACCGATAACGATGTATGGTTTAACAACCTTTTTAAATCGCCATGGGCATCTAGGAATCTTCATGCCCGTACTTTAAAAAACCATCAAACAACCATTGCTGGACTTGGCGGAGTCTTCCGCGCCAAGGTTTGGAACCCTTCACAAGAAAAACGTTATGCTTCAAAAGAGGCTTGGGAAAAAGAACATCAGCACAAACGTTTTGCACAAAGCTTCCCCTCAGCAAAACGCAAACATCATTCAACCATTTGGCCAGAAGATTATGAGCACTTATCTCAACTTAGCGCAGATATTTTAGTGCTACATGAAGCACCAAGTAGCCATCGCCATGGTCAACAAGCCCTAGACGACCTAGCCGAAAAACTTGGTGTACGGTTGATTATCCATGGGCATCACCACTATGAATATACTGACACACTAGCCAATGGCATTGCAGTGGTTGGACTTGCACTGGGCCAAATTGCCCATTTGAATATCGACTTGTTCACAGCAGCCAGCAACAATAACGATATTTTGAATGCTTTCACATTTGGCACAACGGTGCGCGAAAACTTAGCCTATAATGATTAAACTCAGCCATAAATCTCAACCAAGTTTATGATGTAAATTCGTTGGTCTTAAATGCGTATATCGAAGTAAACATTGGTATGTTTTATGGCCAGTCATACTCATAACCTCTTCAGTTGATAATGATTTCTCAAACAATCGGCTGGTCGCTTCATGCCTTAAATCATGAAAGTGTAAATTTACAATTGGAGCGTGTTCTCCACTCATAGACTTACAACGCCGACATACCCGCCTAAATGCTTTTCCAATGCCTTCACTTGTCATGTTTAAAATGAAATCTTCTTTGTTTTTATCTTTCATCAAATCCGCAAGTACCATTTTTGCTTTCGTTGATAAATATACATAACGCGATGTGTTATTTTTTGTATCAGGCAGAAATACCGTGCCAGCATTCAAGTTCACATCACCTTTCTTTATCCCTGCAATTTCACCACGCCGCATTGCCGTTTCAATAGCCAACACAATCACTAGTGGTATATCTCCACCATATTCCTCAGCAGCTCTAAGCAGCCTTACTTCTTCATCATCTTCAAGCCGCCTTTCTCTTGCGGTATGACTCACCCTTGGCTTTTTGATACCCATACAGGGGTTTACCAAGTAATCCATCCCCCACTCTTGTTTGGCCACAGTAAACAGATGACTGATAAGCGCTAATGCTAGCCTAACACTATTCGCACCAACCTCTTCGGCTCTTCCATCACGAAACTTAGCTATGTCCGAAGACTTCACATGTGAGAGTGGTAATTTGACCAGGCTAAACCTTTTAATTTGTTTAACGCATGACCGTTCCTTTTTTTGATTCAGAACCCCACCCTTCTTTGTCGGTGACACTGTTTCTACATAATAGTCCAGTGCTGCTGAAAGTGTCATGTTATCAGCAAGGTGACGATCAATATAAATTCCCGCGTCTATCTCTTGTTCTATTTTTCGTGCCCATGTTTGGGCGTAACCACGGGTAGTAAATACCTTAGATTTATAAATATGTTTACGGTGGACAATTACTCCCCACTTATCCTTATGTTTGGAAATACTTGCCATATATTCCTCTTTCCGTGCAACTGACATGCAACCAGAGCTCTCGAACGATCTGTTTAATGCTCTTCTTATGAACGTAATAATCACGCCTTATTCTTGCCTTCGTTTCCACTGTAATCACTCCTCTTTTTTCCTCCAGAAAATGAATTTCCTGAAGCCTATATAGAGGGGTCACAATGGACGCTGTTTTTACCCTCAAAGGGGTCATTTTTGCACGCTGATTAACAATCAGCTTATCTCCTTGGGGAATATAAGCAGATACACAAACTAATTTACAGTCACTTACAGTTTCCTTTTTAACATGCAGATTTCGATATTTTTTTCAAAATTTCTTTATTTTCACCAAATCTACAAATTGCATCGCAATTATTTCTCAACTCTGAAAACAATATGTAATATATTTCAATTGCACTATTTTTAATAGATGGTCGTTGTAACTGGAAAAGCACTTCTTTTTCCCTATTATCTGGAATAATGAGGTATAAAGTTGGTGGATTGTCTTTGAAAGAGAAGTGAAGGTCAGTAAGCCTTAATATTCCTGAATAAATAGATGTACTTTTTTCTACTTCAAATGCGCAAGCAACTTTATTTGTACCTTTTTCAAACCACACAGCATCAATGAGTGTAATGGTTTTATATGTATCCCTATCTACTTCTAATGCAGGGAATTTATCAAGACTAATAAATGATAGGCTCTCTCCATTGTGGCATTTAGAACGGTCATTTGATGCAGCAATAACATCATAACCTATTGAACCACCTATAGTCATTATGTGATACTGCATTTCTGTGTGGAGGTCTTCCTCATCCATTGCACTTGTTACTTCGTTGTGTCTTTTCTTAAGTTTCTTTTCGATTTTCAGGCGTTCTTCTTCTGATATATGGTCGTCACTTATTAATAATTTCTTTTCCCCCACATCGAACAAAAGACCCGCGAATGCACCTAAATCATTCGATAGTTCAGATTTCAGTTCATTATTCTTCTCAAGAATAACCTCTCTCATTCTCAAGTATTCAGTCCATGAACCAAGCTTTACTTTATCTTTAAATAATGCATTAAATCCATTTACGATAGCAGTATTACATGGTGGTATTATTGTAGGGTGTAAGAAATAAAGGATACTTGCAACCGCTGGTCCAAGCCCTTTTATCTTCTTTTTATCTAATAGAATGATTTCTTTGAGGATTTGTTCCTCTTTTGTTGCATTTATACATTTCTCTAAAAACTGACCAAAAGCAAGTTTATTTTCTTCATTTTCGTATATATCAGGAATTCGCAATTTTGGTTTCCAGTAAAATGGGTGTGATGCACCTTTGAAAACCTGTTTTTGTTCCGTAATACAATTCAGTACAAACTCTAAAGATGAGCCTTTAAAGTCATTGCCAAAGTTCCCCGTTTTAATGTCTTGTATGACTTCAAAAACACCTCTTCGAATCGAACGAAATGCTTTTAATCTCTCATCATTATTTACAAACCAACTGTTATAAACAGTTTCCTGATCTTCTTTGTAATTTTTTATTATGGCTTTCAAATCTTGACTCATGATTTACACTCGTTAGTTAATTTTCACATTATTGGGTAAGACTTTATACTTGTTCATTCATTCTTGTATTACCTTCTTAAGTATTTGTGATTTCCTTTAATCTTTTGATGTGGGCAGCGTGGTTGAATTATTAGGGGGTGTCAAATGCTATGGGTAGACATATTTATAACAGGCAGTATCGTTCGCCGCGTTATAGGTGCTCGGCGGGTTTTGATACCCAAAGAGTGAAACGGGAAGTTAGTGAGAATCTAACGCAGCCCCCGCTACTGTAAGTCTGACGAAGTTGTTTAAAACGCCACTGGTTTCAATAAAACTGGGAAGGCAGAAACAACCAAGGATGAAGGCAAGCCAGGAGACCGGCCTAAAACACGAAATCTATAGATTTCAAAACGGATTAAGTCTCGGTGGGAGGCAGGTCGGTGGTCTTCTGTTTTGCATCTTTCAAACGGCTTTCTATCACCTCAACTCTCCAACTGGTCTTAACCGCAAACATGAACATGCGCGGCGGGCGCAAATGGAGAAAACATTGAACCCCTTCAACATAAAAACATTAAAACAAACAGCACTTATCGGTGTCTTAGCATCACAAGTGATGTCTGTATCTGCACATGCAGATGGCTTATCACCCTTGGTGGTGACAGCTGGACGTATTGCTGAAAACCCAGCCAATGTAAGTGCTGATACTACAGTCATTTCAAGAGAAGACATTGAAGCATCACAAGCAAACACAGTCGCTGATATTTTACGCACACAAGCGGGCATTGATGTGGCTTCCAATGGTGGTTTGGGTAAAAGCACTTCCGTATTCCTTCGCGGTGGCAATAGCGGTCATACATTGGTCTTGATTGATGGTGTACGCGTTGGTTCTGTTACACTTGGTAGCTTTGATTGGGCAAATATTTCAACAGCTGATATTGAGCGTATTGAAATTGTGCGCGGCGCACAGTCTTCACTTTATGGTGCGGATGCCATGGCAGGTGTGATTCAAATTTTCACCCGTTCGGGCAAAAAAGGTCTGCAAACACAAGTGTTTGCAGAAGCAGGAACATATGGCACCAAATCAGGTGGCGTATCTGTGCAAGGTGGTACGGATAACGGTGTAACTTACGCATTATCAGCGGACACTTTAAGCACAGATGGTTTTTCAGTGGCGGCTGTGGGTACAGAAGCTGATCCTTACAAACGCACCACATTATCAGGGCGTGTTGGTTTTCAAGCTGGTGATGCTGATATTGCACTAAGTGTGCGCAATGTGACAGGCACAACCGATTTGGATGGTTTTGTATTTAATTCTAACACCTTCGCTTTTGACCTTGGTGACATATTAAATTACACCCAAAAAACCAAACAAAATGTAAGCAGCGTTAAAGTTGTATATCCATTTTCAGATACTTTTGAGAGCACATTGCAAGTATCGCGTTCTACCGATGATGTGGTCGGCACCGACCCTGCACCAGGCTCTTTTAACAACTCTGATTTTAAAACTACAATTGACCAACTGACTTGGCAAAATCATCTCGACCTCAACACAACATCGGTATTGTTTGGTTTAGATGTTCACAAAGACAATGGTAAAAGCACCAGCGCTGGTTTTGATGAAACAATGACACAACAAGCGCTATTTGCATCCTTTGCCAACAACTTTGATCGTATTGATATCAATGCATCTGTTCGTTATGATAAAAACTCTGTGAGCAGCAACCAAAGCACCTATAAACTTGGCAGTGTGTTTCATGCCAATGAAACGTTTAGTGTGAGCGCCAACTACGGCACGGGTTTTAAAGCACCATCCATCAATGATTTGTATTATCCTGCATCTGCATTTTCTGCGGGTAATGCAAACCTTAAACCTGAAACCAGCAAAGGTTGGGATATTGGTTTGAACTATAAGGTTCAAGCTGATGTATTAAGTTATAATATTGGCGTGGTTTATTTCAACACACGCTATAAAGATTTGATTGTGTGGGCACCCGATGCCAACTTCTTTTATAGCCCAAGTAATGTTGGTGAAGCTACAACCAAAGGCACAGAGTTAAGCGCAAGCGTTCGTCATACACTTGGTTTTATTCGCGCCAACTGGACAACTTTGGATGCAACTGATGATACGACTGGTCTATGGTTAGCACGCAGAGCGCAAGATTCAGGTAGTATCACGCTGGGCACTGATGTTTCAGGGCTTCATGCAGAAGTACAATACCAAGTTGTTGGTAAACGTTTCTCTGATGGTGCAAACACCCAAACTCTTGATGCGTATAACAAAACAGATTTACGTATGAGTTATACTGTGAATAACATTTGGAAAGTGAACTTTAGGGCTGAAAACTTACAAGACCGTGTCTATGAAGAAGTATCAGGTTATGCGGTTGCAGGAAGAACAACCTATCTTGGTGTTAACGCGAACCTCTAATGTATAAACAAGGCTATGTTTCACTTGGGTTGGCACTATGTGTCGCCTTGGGTGTGCATAGCCTTATTTTTTTATATATTCATCCACACACCAAACAAAACGAAACTTCAAAAGCCTCACCCATACAAGTCATTATTTTGCCACAACAAGCGCAAAACACAGCGCAGGAAGCAACACAACACAAGAAAGAAAAAATCACACCTGTATTTGCTACACCTCAAGAAAGTAGAAACATACACCACACATCTATCGCAAAAAAAGCTACTAACATAGCTCCGAAGCAACAAGAAAAAAGAGAAAATAACCCACAACACAAGAGCACCAATACAGTACAAGTCATACCTGTGCCCCATCGTGTACAACAGGTCATTTTAAGCCATATTCAGTATCCCAAACAAGCTAGGCGACGAGGTTTACAAGGCAAAGCTGAGTTTAAGCTCGATATTAACAAGCAAAGCATCAAACAAGTGACCATGCTTGCCTCCACAGGTTATGCCACGCTAGACCGCGCTGCAAGAAAGGGCTTAACAAACTTAAATGCTCTACCCTTAAATGATGGGAGTTATTCATTAGCTGTGGTATTCCGAATACAACAATAACTATCACAAACGTTATGAGTGTTAACTCCACCGACAGAAGCAGGTCATTTGGAACTTGAAACCGCCGATTTCAAACTCGACGCAGTACCTGAATCCATAGGCAACCAAATATGAAACAAACTCCCCTTGCCCACATCACTCTCAAAACTCACTTGCCCACCATGGCGTTGTACAATACTTTGTACCACGGCAAGCCCCAAACCTCGCCCAGCAAGTTTTGAAGTTGAAAACGGTTTGAAAATTTTATCCTGCATATCTTCTGGAACACCCCAACCATCATCAGCAATGGTTATCAATACATATTGCCCTGGTTGCAAGGTATTGTCCCTACCTCGCTCAATAGATTCTTGTTGAAACGAAATTGCAATATGACCATGGTTTACCCGCCCACGCTGTTTCCAACGCTCAGCAATGGCATCTTTTGCATTCTCTATAGTTTGCGCCAAAGCTTGTGCGATTTGCACTTCATCACCAAAACATTGCATAAAAAACTCGGGTTGTTTGAGTTTAATTTCAATCTCACGAGGTAAACTTTTTCCATATTGTTTAACCACAGCCATACATATATCATACAAATGAATACGCTGCTTTTGCTCATGGCCTGGCTGTGCATACAGCGCCAAACGGTTACCATGTTCACTAACTTTCATCGCCAACTCAATAATTTCTTCTAATTCATTGGCATCTTCTTTACGATTTAAGCGAAACTGAAGGCATTCGAGCCGACCAACAATAGCCAACATTTCATTATTCATCACATGTGCCATACCGCCAGCTAAGGTTTTCGCCATAGCCTTTCGCTCGCGCTCGGTTTCTTCTTCCAACGTCCACTCATGTTGCTCTCTCGAATTCCGATAGGCAAAAAATGCAATCATACTTAACCATAAGCAGCTTAACACAACATTAGCCGAAAAGTATAAAGGGTATGCAGGCACTTCACGCAAACTATCCATGAGCATATAGATAAACACACTCACATTCACGATAATAACCCAATACATGCCTTGTTTCTTTTCAAACAAAGCAAAAGCTGCAACAATCAGTGTACCCAACCACATTGCCGCATTGGTTTCTTCTCGCATATTTAACAGTAAACCCAGTAGCCCTACTCCCATAATCACATGCATCACATATTTCACATTGCGGGAATCACGAACAACAACCAATGCAATGCTATAAGCAACAACCATTATCGCCTCGACTATCGCTTGCGCTTTTTTCCCTTCCATGGCGTGATAAATGCAAAAACCAACCACAATCACAATCGAAATGCCAAGTAATTTTCGTACATAGGATGCTAATGTAAGTTCAAACTGAGATGCTAATCGTCCTTCCTGCATATTCCCTCCCAACGTCATGCTGAAAACCTAAAATGTATCAAAGCCGAATGTTTCTATTTATGCCTTTGCCAACAACATACCCAACCATGCCATGGTAATACAAAGAACGACTGAACCTACCGTATGCACAAGGCTTTCACCAATTGAACCTAGCTCTATCAAACGTACAGTTTCAACTGAAAATGTAGAAAAGGTCGTGAATGAACCTAAGAAACCAACCGTTAACAATAAACGTAACAAGTCACTCAAATGAGTTTTATCCAAAAACCAAATCACCAAAAATCCAAGTACAAAACTACCTGCGGCATTCACCAACAAGGTTGCCCATGGATAAGCTGTGCCAAACCAGCGTTGCATAAGTAAGACCACCCACCAGCGGCATACCGCACCCATGGATGCACCCAGAGCAATAGCAGCAACTTGTTTTAACATATAACCTTACCCCTTCCGTTTTTCATCGCGCCTAGCTTGCAACCAAGCCTTGCGCTCTGCTAGCGTTTTTTCGAAACCACGCGCCACAGGTTCAAACAAACATACCTCATCCATCGTATCAGGGAAATGTTTTTGACTCACCACCGCATCAGATTCATAATGTGCATACTGATAACCCTCGCCATGTCCAATCTTTTTCATCAGTTTGGTTGGTGCATTTTTGAGGTGTGTAGGTACATCTAAATGTTGGGTTTCTTTGGCCAATCTTCGGGCTGCTTTTTCAGCCATATAAGCAGCATTACTTTTGGGAGCCAATGCCAAATAAATGGTCACTTCAAACAAACCCTGCTCCCCTTCTGGTGAACCCACTATTTCATACATGCGTTGCGCATCCAAAGCTAAAGTTAAAGCTTTGGGGTCCGCCAAACCAATATCTTCTGTTGCCATGCGAATCAAACGCCGCGCTAAATACAGTGGCTCTTCACCACCTTCAAGCATACGCGCCAACCAATACACAGCAGCATCTGCATCCGAGCTACGAATCGACTTATGCAATGCAGAAATCAAGTCATAATGACTATCCCCATCACGGTCATATTTGGCTTGTTTACGCTGCCACTGTTTTTCAACATCAGCCAACATCCAGTGTTTATCTTTACCCGCATCATAAATCGCTTCCAAAGCATTTAAGGCATAACGCGCATCACCATCTGCCGCTTGTGCTAACCATAACAAGGCATCTTCATCCATGACAAATTTAGGCGACGTATCTTGCAACGCAGTCATCCCGTGGCTTAAAATTCTTGCCACCGCTTCGCAGCTTAGTGCCTTAAGCACAATCACGCGACAACGTGATAATAAGGCGTTATTTAAGGTAAATGATGGGTTTTCAGTGGTTGCACCAACCAATATTAGCGTTCCATCTTCAAGATATGGCAGCAAAACATCTTGCTGCGCTTTATTAAAACGATGAATCTCATCTAAGAATAAAAGGTAAGTTCGCCCTGTTTGTTTGGCTTGCGCCACCACAGCTTGTACTTCCTTTTTTCCCGCAGATACTGCCGAAAGTTGGGCAAATGGCATATTGGCATGCTCTGCCATAATGCGTGCCAGCGTTGTTTTCCCCACGCCCGGCGGCCCCCAAAAAATACAGGAAATAGCTCTACCTTCAGCAACACTTTGCGCAAACCAACCCGAAGGTTCTGTGCAAGCCAATTGTCCTTGCACTTCTTGTAATGAACTTGGGCGAAGTCTATGCGCAAGCGGCACTTGAACATCTGAAAGTTGCAACCCCGGTAAACCCATGTTCATGTAAAAAAATAGCCTTAGAACTTCTTACTTAAAGTGAACATCCATGTCAGCAATGAATCTTTATAACTATCTGCATTCACACCAGTCACCGTAGTTTTTGGATAAATCGCATAACTTGCCGATACATCCAAATGCATGCCAGACGTCTTTCCACCAAAACCTGCTGTAAACTTATGCCCTGTTAAATCTGCAATGGCTGGCTGATAAGCAGCCAAGTCATTGGCACCTTGAAGGTAGCTGTAACCAAACCGAAGTTGGGTACGCTCTCGCCAAAACCACGTTAAACCCAAAGACGTATCCGTGGTGTCTTTAAGGTTAGTCGGCAAGGATTGTAATATTATACCATTATTTTCTACTGTTAAATCTTGTAAAGACGACCATGTGCTACGTTTCACAGCAAGCTCAATCCGTATTTCATCATCTAGCAAATCATGCGCCACAGCTATACTCAGCTCATCAGGCAAAGTCATGGCAAAAGTATCACCCACACCATTACTTACCGATACATCTGTACCTTGGCGATAAGTCACCCCCAACATCCAAAAAGGCATAAACTGCCAACGTGTTGCAATATGCCCACCCACATTACTCCAACCCGAAGCTGCAAATGAAGATGCATTACTCGCCAAACTTATGCCCGTATCATAAATATCCAAGCCTGCAGCTATGCCAAGTGTATTATTAACCCTGTAAAAGGTGTCCAAACTATACCGTTGAAATTGTATATCTGTGCGACCAATAGCCTGTGTAAACTGATTATTCCAGTTCGTTTGTGCGATATATGGTGTTGCAATGGAACCAGACACACCCCAACTTCCACCTTCAGGCAACCACGATATCGCAAACGCGCCCAAATCACGCATATTACCATCACCAGAACCCGCTGCCCCACCACTGATGCCACGGCTATTGGATTGACTTCCCACCAAAGCTTGCACACCTTCCTGCCATGCCAATCCAGCAGGGTTATAAAGCGCTGCTGAAATATCATCTGCACCCGCCACTATAGCATTGGCAGCACCTGCACCTACTGCTGTTAAATCATCATGTGCCAATGCTGCTGCCGATACACTTTGCATATTCATCAATACACAGGCACAAACACCCAACACTTTTAAACCTAATTTCATTCTATTGCCCCAATCACATCCACACCCTCAGGTGCTGTGAACTCAAATATCTCTGCCGCAGGTGGTATTTGCTTCATATGTTGTAAGTGAAGTCGGTTACGATTAGATAACATATCCCTACTCTCAATCCATATCAATTGCTGCGCTTTCACACCCAACCATACTTCAACCTGCTGTTCTTTTCTTCCAATACGCACATGCCAACTCGATAACCCATCATCAAAACTTTCATGCTGCAATACTTGTACATCATCTAAACTAACTCGACCATCCAGAAGTTGCATCACAATAGGGTCGACATCACCCAAATCTTGTAGCTTTTGTGCTTGCAACAAGTCTGGCTCATACAACCAAATACCATCACCATTACTCACATAAAGTTGCTCATAAGGTTTCACATAATGCCAACGAAACTTACCGGGGCGCAACACAGCCAACTGCCCCAGATAAACACGTTTTCCACCCTCAGCATACGTCAGAACCTGCTCGAAATCTGCTGAAAAACCTTGTAATACGGACAATTTTTCCAGCGCAACACCCAAGGCTGAACCTTTATCTAATGCGTTACTTTGTGTTGAGGCTTGCACCAAACAGGCTTGCAGCATGAATAACGCAACAAAAAAAACACGTAAAAAATTAAACATCAAAACCTGCTTCATCCGTGGATCGCGATAAAACCTTACGCACACCGCCTGCACCAGGAGGAGTTACCAAACCATCGCGTTCCATTTGCTCCACAATGCGGCTTGCACGATTATAACCAATACGCAAATAGCGCTGCACCATGGATACCGAACATTTACCTTTTTCTGCGACCAAATCTGCAGCTTCATTGTATTTGCTATCTTTTTCATCATCTGGGTCGCCTTGCTCTGTTTCTTCGCCATCCGCAGACACTGCAAATACTTCCATACGATACTCTGGCTCACCTTGTTCTTTCAAATGTGCCACCAAATTTATCACTTCATCATCATCGATAAACGCACCGTGTACACGGTTTATTTCTCGGCCTAAATTTGAAAACAAGGCATCACCATGACCAAGCAATTGCTCTGCACCCATTTGGTCAAGAATAGTGCGCGAATCAATTTTTGAAGACACCTGAAATGCCAAGCGACTGGGTAAATTCGCCTTAATCAAACCTGTAATCACATCCACACTGGGGCGTTGGGTAGCCAAAATAAGATGCAAACCTGCTGCCCTTGCTTTTTGTGCCAATCGACAAATCGATTGCTCCACTTCTTTGCCTGCCACCATCATCAAATCTGCCAACTCATCAATAAGAATCACAATATATGGCATGTGTTCAGATAAGTCGCCTGTTTCACCTGCATCACGCAAGGTTTTCGCAGCTTTGTTATAACTGCTGATATTCCGCACCCTTGCCTCAGACATCAAGCGATACCTACGCTCCATCTCATACACAGCCCATGCCAATGCTTTAGCTGCCTTACTCGGGTTGGTCACCACAGGTACGAGCAAGTGTGGAATATCATCATACATCGATAATTCCAACATTTTTGGATCCACCATAATCAAACGCAAGTCATCGGGTGTATATTTCATCAGCATAGAGCAAATCATGGTATTCACCGACACCGATTTACCCGAGCCTGTGGTACCAGCCACCAATAAATGCGGCATTTTTGCCAAATCAGCCACCACAGGTTGCCCTGCAATATCCACACCCAATGCCATGGGTATAATATGTTTTTTATCGGCAAAAGCCTTGCTCGCCAACACATCACGCATAAACACCATTTCACGCTCTTCATTGGGAAGCTCAATACCAATCGCATTTTTGCCAGGGATATTACCGGCTACACGTACACTATTGGCAGACATCGAACGCGCCAAATCATCTTGCAATGCAATCACTTTGGATACCTTGGTGCCTGCTGCCAATTCAAATTCAAACTGCACCACCACAGGCCCTGGCTGCACAGCCACAACCTGCCCTTCGACGCGGTAATCCAGCAACTTTTTCTCTAACATGCGTGACATAGCTTGCAAGACTTCAGCACTGTATGTTTTCACTGATTTTGGATGATCTTTGAAAAGCTTTAAAGGTGGTAAAACGAATTGACCTTCAGGTTTACCCAACGCCAATTCGGGCTGATGTTCTTCAATTTTTACGCGCGCTGCAATCTCTACGACTTCAGGGCGTACAATTTCAGGCTCAGATTGGGCAATATGCACAGGTCGTTTTTTCTTTTCCTCTTCACGTGCTTGCCTGCCTTCTTCGCGCTCTTGCCTTTGTTTCACTTTGATGGCGACTTTATCTTTTCTTCTTTGTACAAAATGAACCGTTCTAGCCAATAACCACATACAAGCTTGTATCGTTTTCTGCAATAATGTTAACAATGAGATATGCGATGCAGCAACAAAACTACTCAACAACATGGCAATCAATACCACATCACGACCAAGGGCTGAAAGTATAGGGGTTAAACTTTGCACAAACAAATAACCCAATGCTCCACCTGCGCCTGCAGGATAAAGGTCTTCTTCAATATAAGCCGATAACAATGAAGACACTGCCAATAACAAAGGCAACCAAAATAAGGATGTCCATGAACCCAAAACTGGGGTTTTATGGGTTGCAATACGAAACGCCAACACTACCCCAAGCGCGATAAGCAACCAAGCACTATAACCCAAAAGTTGAATCAATATATCACTAACATAAGCACCTGCCATACCTAACATATTTACAGGAAATTTATCGGTTGCATGATTAAGCGAGGGGTCGGATGGCTGATAGCTAAACAAAGCCAAAGCCAACATCACCACCACAGCCAACCATAAAAAAGCCAATGATTCACGCCAAATATTTTTGGGGTTTAGCACATCCAAATTCAAAGGTTAAACCTCCAGAATTGTTGTCACAACCATAGGACGTCGCCCAAGTTTACGTTTACACCAACGACGTACCCATAAACGCACTTCTTCGCGAGCGGTATCCATATCGGCTAACGTTTCTTGGTTAAATGATTGCAAATGAATCCTTAAACTCGCCGCTGCTTGTTCAAAAACATCTTCTGACACTTCATTGTTAAGCACACCCCGTGTTAACAGTTCAGGCTGACCAATCACAGTGCCTTGATGTTGGTCAATCAACACCACTGCGGTAATCATACCTTCATCAGCCAAGGCACGTCGGTCTTTCACCACGCCGTAGTCCACTTCATCACGCCCTGAGCCATCAACAAAAATAGCGCCAGCAAGGAATTCTGGACCATGTTTAATACCGTCTTCTGTCACTACAACACTATGTCCATTTTCTGCAATAATCGTGTTTTCATAGGGCACATTTGTTGCGATAGCAAGATATTGATGTTCAACCAAATTCCGATATTCACCATGTACGGGATACATATATTTAGGGCGTGTAAGCTGAATCATGGTTTTTAACTCATGAGCCTGAGCATGTCCTGACACGTGCAAATGTGCTTGCCTCGAATGCAAAATACGTGCACCACGACGATAAATATGATTATACAAACCTGCAATCACCCGCTCATTACCCGGTATAGAAGAGGATGAAAATATCACCAAATCACCAGCGCCAATACGCAGCCCAGGAAACTGGTTTTGCGCAATCCTTGCCAAAGCTGCACGCCACTCACCTTGTGAGCCTGTGGCAATCACCAATAACTCGTGGTCTGCAATATTTTGTGTTTCCCTAACATTAACCACCTGACTATCAGGCAAATTCAAACGCCCCATAAGTTTAGTGATTTCAACATTCTTCTCTAAACTTCGACCTGCAAAAGCAATTTTTCGCCCGCAAGCCAATGCCGCATCAATAATTTGTTGAATACGAAACATATTCGATGAAAAGGTTGATACAATCACCTTACCCGAACACTGTGAAATCGCTTGTTTCAGCGGCGCACCCACACTGGCTTCACTAGCACTGCTACCACTTTGGGTAGCATTGGTAGAATCTGAACAAAGCAACAGCACACCATCATCACCAAGTTTGGCAAATCTGTGCAAAGCTGTGGCGCGTCCATCCAAAGGTGAAGGATCAAACTTAAAATCACCCGTATGAATAATCGCACCCAAAGGTGTATGAATCGCTACTGAAACAGCATCCATAATCGAATGGGTTACTGGAATCGCTTCCACCTGAAAAGAACCCACTTGGGTTAATGTACCATCTTCAGGCAGTGGGTGAAGTTCAGGTTTAAACTTCACTTCATCCATTTTATGTTTGACCAAAGCAAGGGTAATCGGTGTACCCCACACTGGAAGTTTTAATCGTGGCAATAAAAAGGGAAGACCACCAATATGATCCTCGTGACCATGGGTTAAAACAATACCATGAATTTTAAGACCTAATTCATCTAAAGCTGCAATATCAGGAATGGTAATATTGATACCATGCATGCTGGGTTCTGGAAAACCCATACCACAATCAACGATGATAGCTTCATCATCAATGGCATACACCATCATATTTTTACCAAACTCGCCAACGCCCCCAAAAGGGAAGCAGCGAACGACAGCCTTACTCATCCATTACCTCGACTACCTGGTTTTATAGCTTCAGTGCCTTCTTTACACATCGGACAACTATCCGTATCAAATGTTTCCACATCCAAAGCGATGACTGTGTGGTGTGGCATATCAAAACGCCCTTGCTGTTGCGGTGCTCGATCCACAACCGCTAAAACGGTTGTAGGGTTACCACCAAACTCACGTACCACGGCAATACATTCACGCACCGAACCACCTGTTGTAATCACATCTTCAACCACCAAAAGCTTAGCGCCATCAGGGATGGAAAAACCACGGCGCATTTGCATTTGGCCTTCTTTGCGTTCCGTAAAAATAAAAGGTTTGTTCAGTTGACGTGCAACTTCTTGCCCAATCACCAAACCACCAATGGCTGGTGAAACCACCATATCATAATCATCTGCATCAATGGTTTTTACCAATTCTTTTGCCAATGCTGTGGCATTGCGAGGGTGCATCAATACCAATGCCGATTGCAAATAACGGGCTGAATGTCGCCCGCTGGATAAAACAAAGTGTCCATTCAATAATGCACCTGCATCTTCATACATTTGTAACATTTCTTGCTCAGTCATCGTGATTACTCCCCAGACGAAACAATACTTAGTTTTTTCATCACTGTTCCATTGGTTACATCATCAATCAGTTCCATACCGTCTGTAACTTGACCAAAAATAGTATATTGGCCATCCAAATGGGGTTGTGGACCATAACAAATATAAAATTGACTACCTGCTGAATCAGGGTCTGAAGAACGTGCCATAGCCAATGTACCACGCACATGTTTTTTATCATTAAACTCAGCTTTTAAGCTAAAACCTGGACCACCCATGCCTGTACCTTCAGGGTCGCCACCTTGCGCCATAAAACCAGGAATAACACGGTGGAAAGTCAAACCGTTATAAAAACCTTTGCTAATTAATTTTTTAAATGACTCTACTGTTTTGGGTGCCACATCAGGGTAAAGTTCAATGGTTACCGTACCTGTTTCCAATTCAATTGTTATCACATTGCTATCACTCATTACCTTCTCCATTTTATATTTATCCTGCATTATATTCAAATCTTTTGCCAACAATGTATCGGCTTGGTATCCACCCACCAGCGTCAGGCAAAACACCAAGCTTAATAACATATACTTCACTTCAACTTCTCCTGCGCCGATGGCATTACACGTTCTGGCTGTAATATATGCTTGGCTACATCATATATCGCTGTGCCTAACATCACATCAGCATGCGTCACGCGACATAACACCTTTTCACGCTCAGCCTTTAACAAATCAAACTGTAATGACAGACGTTGCCCTTGCACAAAACGTTTCGCATCTATATCGCTTAGCACCAGCTCAGGCAAGTCTCGCAACCACACTTGCAACGGGACAATACATGTTTCTTTTTTTTCTTCCAGTTCCTCAACTGTCACCATACATTGCTCTGGCCAACCACCGCTGCTGGTGCGCCGCAACATGGTTACACAACCTCCACAACCCAACGCCAAACCTATATCTCGCGCCAAGGAACGAATATATGTACCTTTGCTGCAGTCCACATGCAACGTAAGCAAGTTCGCTTCTAAGGCAACAAAATGTAACGCCTTAATTTCGACTTCACGTGATTGCATATGCACATCTTGCCCTTGTCTCGCCAATGTATGTGCTCTTTGTCCATCAATTTTAATTGCCGAAAAAGCAGGTGGTGTTTGTTGAATCACACCACGAAATGTATCCAATACTTCTTCAACGGCTTGCTGCTGAATACTGATATCAAGATAACGCGCTAACACCTCTCCTTCTAAATCTAAGGTGTTGGTTTGAAAAGATAAATCCAGTGTAACCATATAACTTTTTTCTGCATTCAGCCCCATCGAAGCAAAACGTGTCGCTTCACCTATCAAAATAGGGAGCATACCTGTTGCCAAGGGGTCTAGGGTACCAGCATGCCCTGCTTTGGGGCGTTGTTTTCGATTTTTTTGTTCGGGTTTGGCAAAGCTATGGATAATATGATTGACTGCCTTGCGCGAAGTCCAACCTTTGGGTTTATCTAAGAAAATTACACCGCATGGATGCGCAGCTTGGCTCATTTGGCGTAAACATCATCAACGACAGTTCTTACTTTAGTGTACACTTCTTCAAGGCTTCCTGACACAGCACAGCCTGATGCATATCGATGTCCACCACCACCCAGTTTGGCTGCAACTTCACCTACATCACGCCCTTCTTTGCCACGGAAACTTACCTTCCAACGTGTATCACTTTCAGGGCGAATAAACACCACGACTTCTACACCTTGCACACTGCGGCTCACATCAATAAAACCTTCAGTATCCTCGTTTCTCGCACCCGTATCATCCAGCATAGATTGCGTCACATGCATCCAAGCTGAGCGCCCATCATGTTCAATCGATAAATTTTGTAATGCCAAAGTTAATAATGTAAGTCTTGCCAGGGGCTGGCTATCGTAAATCGCGTCTGCGGCAACGGCAGGCTCAGCACCTGCTTCAATCAATTCGGCTGTCATCCTGTGTACATCAGCATTCACCCTGTCCAAGTGAAAACTTGCAGTATCCGTTAAAACAGCGGCATACATCGCAATAGCGCTAGGCTTGGAAAGTGGCTGACCCAGGTGTTGAATCAAATCAAACATCATCGCCCCTGTAGCACAATAATCCGCATTCACCACATTAATGTCTGCATAGGATGGGTTGCTTGCATGATGGTCAATATTCATCAAACAACAATTTTCAAACAAGGTTTCAGGAAAACCCAAACGGGAAAATGCGCCTGCATCCAGAGCCACCACAGTGTCTATCCCTGTCATATCGGGTGATTCACCAATTTGTATGGCATCTGATTGGGGCAAGTAACGACAAATCCTCGGTACCACATCTCTGTTATACATGGTCACTTCTTTACCCATGTTTTTCAAAACATGATACAAAGCAATCTGAGAACCAATACCATCAGCATCAGGGCTTCGATGTGTTGTTAACATAATATGTTTGGCAGCAGTTAACTGCGTAACAACGGCTTCCCAGTCTTGCTCTGGACACAAAATCATGAAGATTTAAAACCCTTCATAGTATCAAGCACTTGGTGCGTTTTATCTAAAGCATCATCCCAACGGAACACCAAATCAGGCATACGCTTTTTGGGCATAGCTTTACGCAACAAGTGCATAAAATGCGGGCGCAAAGCATTTAAGCGCCGCACAGCTTCCTTTTGTTCCATGGGTAACATGCTATGTACATAGGCAATAGCTTGACCATTGGCATCACTTAACTCAAAACGCGTCAAACTAATGCCTAACAGCATGGGGTCTTCAACATCACGCTGCAACAATATGGTGAGCAAGCGATGCATATCCGATTCAAAGCGACGAAGCGCTGGCGATTTAGATTTACGCATCAATTATAGTGTTGCCGCCACTTCTTCAATCACGTAAAACTCAAAGGTATCCCCTTCTTTTACATCATTGAAGTTCTCAACGCCAATACCACACTCATAACCCGCTTTCACTTCTTTTACATCATCTTTAAAGCGACGTAAGGAAGCAAGTGTACCATCATAAATCAATACGCCGTCTCGTAATACACGAACTTTAGAGCCACGAACCACATAACCATCGGTAATATAACAGCCTGCAATGGCACCAATCTTAGGCGCAACAAAAACTTCACGCACATCTGCAGAGCCTGTAACTTTTTCAACTTCATCTGGCGAAAGTTTACCTGCCATGGCTGCTTTCACTTCATCAATGGCATCATAAATCACTTTATAGAATCTAACATCCACACCTTCTTGTGCCGCAAGTTTCTTCGCTTTGGTTTCAGGACGAACATTAAAGCCAATCACAATCGCATTGGATGCAGAGGCCAACATAATGTCAGATTCTGTAATACCACCAATGGCTTTGTGAATCACTTTCACTTTCACTTCATCCGTACCCGCTTTCACCAAGGATTCTGCCATGGCTTCCACAGAGCCCGTCACATCACCTTTAATCAAGACTGGCACTTCAGCAATACCACTTGCCATATCGGCAAACAACTCATCAAGTGTTGCGCGTTTATCGCTTGTGACACCATGTTGACGTTCTTTTTCTTTACGATAACTAACAATATCTTTGGCTTGGCGTTCATTTTCAACAGCCACAATTTCAAGCCCTGCTTCAGGCACTTCTTTCAAACCAATCAATTCAAACGGAATCGAAGGACCTGCTGTTTTGTGTTGCACAGCATTCTCATCAATAATAGCACGAATGCGTCCCATCACTGAACCAACCACTACCGTATCACCTTTACGGAATGTACCATTTTGTACCAATACCGTTGCTACAGGACCACGACCTTTATCCAAGCGTGATTCAATCACTACACCACGACCTGTACGGCCTGGGTTGGCACGCAGTTCAAGAATTTCAGTTTGTAATGCCAACATTTCAAGCAAATCTTCAAGACCTTCACCAGTCCGTGCAGAAACATTTACAAAAATAGTGTCTCCGCCCCAATCTTCAGGCACAACATTATGCTCTGCCAACTGGCGTTTAACCATTTCAGGATCAGCACCTTCTTTATCCATCTTATTCACTGCCACAATAATTGGCACACCTGCAGAACGCGCATGATTTAAAGCTTCAACTGTTTGCGGCATCACACCATCATCTGCCGCAACAACCAACACGGCTACATCTGTTAAATTCGCACCTCGAGCACGCAAGCCTGTAAATGCCTCATGACCAGGTGTATCCACAAACACAACCCGCTCACCACTATCAAGCTTAACCATATACGCACCAATATGTTGCGTAATACCACCAGCCTCGCCTTCAGCTACTGCCGCTTTACGCAAGGCATCTAGAATAGAAGTTTTACCATGGTCAACATGTCCCATCACCACCACAACAGGTGGGCGCGGTGACAATGCTTCCTCATTTTCTTCTACATCAGCAATCAACACATCTTCAACAGCTGCTTCATTGATAAGTTTTGGTTTATGCCCAAACTCTTCAACAATCAACATCGCTGTATCAGCATCAATGCCTTCATTCACCGAGATCATTTGCCCCATTTCAAACAGCTTTTTAATCAAGTCAGCTGATTTCACTGCCATTTTGGCTGCCAAATCTGAAACAATCATGCCATCTAAAATCTCAACTTCTCTAATCACAAACGCCTCATCATCCTTGGTAATCGTGCTATTTTTCAAGCGGCGACCACCTTTGGCTAAACGTGCCATACGTTCTTCTTGCTCAGGTGTTAACGACTGATGACGCTTAGAAGAGTAGTCACGACGTGCTGCTTTTTCAGCAGGTGTTAACCTACGTTTTTGATGACGCTGTCCACCCTGTGCAGGACGACGTTTTTGCCCTGCTGGTGCTGTAGGTTGCTCCACTGGAGCCACGGCTACAGATGGAGAACGGCGCTGTGTTGCATTCGACGGTGAAGAACCACCTGGGCGTGCGCCTGGTCTTTGACCTTGTGGTCGGTTTTGCCGCTGTTGACGACGTTCTTTTGTAATCTTTTCTTCAATTTGTTTAATCGATGAACGTGGCGCTTTAGATGCAGCAATTTGTGCTGGTGTTAACCCCGTACGAATCGTTGTACGTGGCCCACCAGTTTTTGGTCGTTGTGTACGAGGCTGTTCACGTTTTTGTACGGGTGACCGTGTAGGCAACCTATCTTTTTGATGCTGTGTTGGTGCAGCCCCTGTACGGTTGGGTCTAGAGCGACTTTCTGTACGTTGCACTTGCGTTGCACGCCTTCTTTGCCGTTGTTCAGCTTGTGCCTCAGATTTTTTAACTTTTTGTGCTGCGATTTTTTCAGCAGCCAACTTCGCCGGTGAAACACTTGGTTTAGGCAAACTCTTCGTTATCTTTTCTGGCGCTGTTTCTTTTTTACCAACAGCTTTCTTCACCACAACTCTTTTCGGCGCAATATCCTTCTTCACTTCAACTTTTTTCACAACTGTTTCTGAGGCTGCTGCAACTTTGGCTACAGGTTTAGACACCACTGGCGCTGCAACCTTTTTCCGCTCTGCACTCGTTTCCACAGCTTTACGCGCTTGATCTGCTGGCTTCATCGCAGGTTTATTGGTGACCGCTGCAGCCGCAACGACTCTGGAGCGCCTTCTGCGCACAGAAACTTCAACGGAGTGATTACCCGACTCGCCTGAACCTTTACCACCAAGTGACAAGGGTTTACCTAGCGTCAGTGTTTTACTACCACCCGCACTTTTTTTCTCATTGGATTTCAATGCAGCTTTCACTTTTACCACATCACTGCTATCCAAGCTTGTCGTTGGGCTCTCAGCAGCCACACCACAACTTACTGCTGCACGCTGCACATCATCTGCAGTCACACCTAAATCTTTCGCCAAATCAAGAACACGTTTATTCGCCATCTGTTACCTTGCTTTCCTTTTGTCTGCATTCACACCTGTTTGCACAAGATGCTGTTGCCAAACACATAATTGCCATAACTTTTCTTGAGGACTTGCCTGCAAAAAAGCCACAACTGATACTTTCTCTCTACCCAACACTAAACCCAATGATTTAGCATCCAGCTCCAACACCAACACTTTTGTTCGCAAAGACTTGCCATCTTCGCGTTTTACCACTGCATCATTCACCTGCCTAAGCAATGCATCACCTGCATCACTCGCAAACAAAACCAACAATGGTTTCTTATCCCACATTTGATGCATTACTGCATCACGTCCAATCACCGCTTGCCGCTTCATACCCGACAGCATCTGATTAAATCTTAGCCCAAGCATATCAGACAATCGCTGCTGTAAAACCTGCCATTGTGGCAACTGCGGCGAAAAGTCACGCCGCAACACTTGCAAGCGCTTGTCCGACATTTTACGCAAACAAACTTCTTCCAAGCAAAGGTATACACCACGCCCAGGAAGCTTTGCAGAAAAATCAGGCCATATTTGACCCTCATCATCCACAACCAAACGCAACAACATATGTTTATCCAACACCTTTCGGCAACAGAAACAAGTCCGTTGTGTTCGTTTATTCTCTTTCACGCGAATATTTACTCTTTAAACCATCCACATGCTTCACGCGCGGCAATAATCAACGTGTTCAAACGCTCTTCATCCACGCCCGCTATCGGTTCAATTTCATCACTGGCTGCATCCGCCAAAGCATTTGCACTCACAATGCCTTGCAACGTTAACGCCTCTGCAATATCTGCACTCATACCTTCAATATCCATCAATGCAACCAAAGGTTCATCATCACCATCTTCTTTCAAGGCAGAATTAAGCAAGCTATTTCTGGCACGGTTTTGAATCTCAGTTGCCAACTCTTCTTCTAAACCTTCAATGGCTGTTAATTCATCAATAGCGCAATACGCAAGGTCAGATAAGGTCAAGAAACCTTCATTGATAAGCAATAACGAAAAGTCCTCATCAATATCCAAGCCTGAAACAAACGCATCTTTAGCCGCTTGAACTTCATTTTCACGTTTCTGCTTCTCATCACCCAAGGTCATGATTTCAACAGTCCAACCCGTCAATTCTGATGCCAAACGAACATTCTGACCACGGCGACCTATCGCAATGGCTAACTGATCTTCTGCCACAGCAACTTCAATAGAACCATTGTCTTCATCAACCAAAACACGTTCAACTTCCGCTGGCGCCAAGGCATTCACAACAAAAGCTGCTGGATCTTCAGTCCACTCAATAATATCGACTTTCTCACCATGCAATTCATTCACAATCGCCTGCACACGCGCACCACGCATACCCACGCATGCACCCACAGGGTCCACACCAACATCGGTAGAAATCACTGCAATCTTACTGCGCGAACCAGGGTCACGTGAAATCGCTTGAATCGTCACCAAACCATCTTGAATTTCTGGCACTTCTTGCTCAAACAATTTCAAAACCATGCCTGCATCTGCACGAGACAAATAAATCAATGCACCTTTAGGTTGATTGCGAACTTCACGCAAGTATGTACGCACACGATCACCTTGACGGAAAGATTCACGTGGCAACAAGTCTTCACGGTACATCACACCTTCACCACGACCCAAGTCCACATAAACATTGCCGCGCTCAACACGTTTTACAATACCAACAACAATCTCACCAACACGCGGCTCATACTCGGCAACAACACGCGCACGTTCAGCTTCACGAATCTTTTGGTTAATCACTTGTTTTGCTGTTTGCGCAGCAACGCGGTCAAGCTGAATCGGCTCTAACGGCTCACGAAAAACAGAACCGATTTCTGCTGATGCATCCAGTTCTTTTGCTTCTTCCAAAGTTAGCTCGTTTTCTTCATCTTCAACTTCTTCAACCACTGTACGTGCATGGCACAAAGCAATCTCGCCCGTTAAACGATCTATCGATGCTTCCACAACCTTAGTACCATAAGTACGGCGCGCAGCTGTTTTTAATGCCTGCTCCATAGACTCCAATACCAACTCACGGTCCACAGATTTTTCACGTGCTACCGCATCTGCAACTTGTAACATATCAGCGTTCATTGTTTAAAACCTTTGCCATCATACTTTACCTTTCACTTCTTCTTTTTCGCGTTTGATTTTCCGCGTTTAACCTTTTGTTTCCCTGCACCAGAAACCTTACCCCAGTTCACTGTGCGAATCACCTTACTCGTTTCCGAAAGTTTAATGATATGCTCGCCACGCTTACCGCCAACGCGCAAATCACCGTCTTCATTTAAACCAAGGTTTTCACCTTCCAACACTGGGCGACCATCTTCAAATGTGATTTTCAACCAATCACCTTCATAACGCTCGTAATCTTTTTCGGTTGTTAGTGGCCAATCAAAACCCGGCGAACTGATTTCCAAGTTATATTTGCCTGGAATCAGATCTTCTGCGTCCAACTGCAGTGATAAACCTTTGCTTAGACGTCTAAGTGCTTCCACACCTACACCACCTTTTTTATCTACCACCACACGAACCAAGCGCATATCCTTACCGCCGCCGAGCACAACACCCATAAAATCAATCTCAAGCTCATCTACAATAGGCTCTGCCAATTCTTTGATTATCGTTTCAATATCAGCCACTTAAAGCATAACCTCGTTTCATTTTTTATCGCCTAAAAACAAAAAAAGCGAGCCGCAGCCCACTTTTAACATCGCGAAGTATAGTATTTTACCCACTTTATATCAAGTAGACTTATTTCCAAGCCTCAAGCCCTGATAAACATAGTGCCAACATGTCTTCTGCCCGTGATTCAGAATCTGCTTCCACATAACAGCGCAGCTCAGGTGCATTACCCGATGGGCGCAGATGCACCACTTCTTCAGAAACAAAGGTAATACGAAACCCATCGGTTTCATTGACATTTTTTACTTCACCAAATGCATTCGATAACCAGCCCATATCCTGCTGTAAACCTTTGAGTTTCTGCTGACTGAGCTCAGTGGGGAAATCCTTGAGCCTACCGCTTGCTGTAAAGCGTTGCGGAAGGGTTAACATCAATTCTGAAATGCTTTGCTCTGCCTGAATCGAAGCCATCAACAACGCAAGCGGCACAACCACAGCATCCCGTGTGGGCAATGCTGTTAATATTTTGTCATTTTGTTCAATAGATGTTGCCGTTAAGAAGCCACCATTCGCTTCATAACCGACAATGTTTTGACTGCCCTTATCAATCCATTCATTCATCACTTCAATCACAAAAGGAGAGCCAATGCGCGTGCGGCGCACTGATTTGAAATAACCACTCTTTTCAACCGCACTATTACAACTTACAGGGGTGACCACATGTTCCGCACCCAGATAATGCGCCGTAATAATGCCAATCACATCACCGCGCAACCAAATACCATTTTCATCGCTCACCAGTGGTCTATCGCCATCACCATCAGCGGATACAATGCAGTCCAACTTGTGTTCTGCAGCCCAGCTTTTGGCAAGCTGCACATCTTCATCACGCACAGCTTCAGTATCCACAGGGATAAACTTATCAGAATAACCCAAAGCAATCACTTCTGCGCCCAAACCTTGCATGACATCTTTGAGCACATCCCGCGCTACCGATGAATGTTCATACACGCCAATACGTTTATCTTTCAAACAACCGTGGGGGAAAAAACTTATATAACGCCGCACAAATTCCTTATAAGCCTCATGCGTTTCCTCTGTCCAAGCAAAGTCGACAAGCATTTGCCCTTGCTCATCGAATAATCCAGCTTCAATATCCACACGGCGTGAACACATACCTTGCTCATCATCTTTAAGAATTTCACCTTGAGGTTTGTAAAACTTAATTCCGTTTCTATCATCAGGAATATGGCTGCCCGTGACCATGATGCAGGGAATACCACGCTTGATCGCATAAGCTGCCACTGCAGGCGTAGGTACAAAACCACAGTTTACAGGTTTAAAACCTGCTTTTTCAATCGCCAGCCCTACTGCCTTCATAATACGTGGTGAACTTGGTCGGTAATCTCCAGCCACAGCCACTTTCATACCTTGTGTTATCAAACCTGTGTCTTCGAGGTGATTTAAAAATGCCAAGGTATAAGCAAAACAAACGCGGTCTGTCATGTGCTCAACCAGGCCACGTGCGCCCGATGTGCCAAATTTCACACCACTATAACACATTAACTTAGTAATATTTACAGCTTCTATCATGGCTTCACTACTTGATATAAAGCCTTCTTCACCGATTTAAAACGGAAAGGTTTTTGTACAAAACCATCCGCTTGCTCACCACTATCTTGACTTAAGGCTTCAGATTCCGCATAACCTGACATCAACACAATCGGTACATTGGCATTGATCGTCCGCATTTCTCGCATGGCATCCAAACCTCCTAACCTTGGCATGGTCATGTCCATCATCACAGCCTTTAATTTTTGATGATATTGGCGGAACATGTCCACACCAGAGCGCCCATTATCCGCAAGCAACACATCAAAATTCAGTTTTTCTGCAAACGAAGAGACAACAGCCTGTACTGTAACATCATCATCAACCACTAAAATTAAACCTACACCATCCCAGCTATCCATCTCCCCCGTTTCTAAGGCGATACTGGTGGTCTTTGTAAACCCAGACATTGGGAAAAACACTCTAAATACCGTACCTTTACGCTCTTGGCTATGCACCTCTAAACCACCATTGTGTGCTTTTACAATACCCAACACAGCTGATAAGCCCAAACCACTGCCTGTTGTTTTGGTAGTCACAAAGGGGTCAAATATTTTCTTTTGTAATGACTCACTCATACCACAGCCCGAATCTTTAACCTCAAGAACCACATATTCACCTTCATCCATATGTGTGCCATTATAAAGCAAGCCCAGTTTTTTTCTATTTAATACTCTGCGAAACGTACTTATTTTTATCTGCCCATCTTGCTCACCAATCGCATCTGCTGAGTTCACAATAAAATTGAGAATAACCTGCTTGACCTGTGACACATCACCTTCAATCATAGGAAGGTTTTCATCCAGCTGCACACCCAAACGAATACGGCTACTCACGGATGCCCGCATCAAACGACTCATGGACTTCACCAAATCATTCAAGTCGATATCATCAACTTCATATTGGCCTTTACCAGCATAAGCTAACATTTGTTTGCACAAATCTGCTGCATGATTACAACTGTCATCAATGTGATCCAAATAAGGTATCGCTGCCTCCACATGTTTCACTTCTGAGCGCAACAACTCAGCATTACCTGTAATTGCAGTTAATAAGTTATTAAAATCATGTGCAATCCCTCCTGTTAATACACCCAAAGATTCTAGGCGCTGTACATGCTCCAATTGGTATTGCATTTCCTTCTGTTCTTTTTCATATTTTTTAAGCTCGGAAATATCCCGAACAGTAATCATAAACGCTTCTTCACCATCAAACACAATCGGCGCCGCACTCACCTCAGCAGGAAAGGACTCTCCGTTTAAACGCACAAACCTTTCTTCAACCATGGGTACAGGTTTTTTATTCTTGTGCATTTCTTCAATACGCTCAAGTGCCATCGTGCGGTAATCGGGGTGCACAAAGTCAATAACGGGTTTTCCTATCATATCCTCCAAGCTTTCTGCACCCATCAGCTTCACACAAGCTGGGTTTGCATAAATCCACTTTCCATTCTGGTGTACCCCCACAGCATTCATCGATGATTGCAATAATGTTCTATACCGCGCTTCACTTTCTTCCAAGGCTTGTGCGCTTTCTCTTGCCCAATGTTCACCTGCCTTTAAGTGAGCTATATAAGTTTCGCTTTGTTTACCCATAGCAAATGCAAAAACACTCATCACAACATAAGCCAATATAAATGAAGGCGCTTGAGACCACTCCCAATATAAGTTCACATCTTGCATATACAATACTACACCCGTCACCACTGCTGCAATAAAAAAGCCAAAGTTCCAGCGTAAAGTAACAGAAGACCTCAGCAGGTAACTGGTTACAAAAGGTAAGACAACAACCCATATATAAGCACTATGACTGATAGCAGGCACAAACAATAAAACATAAACCAATGCAGTTAAGTGGGCGATAAGAATATTAGCCAGCACAACATCTGATATACGCTTGCGCAAAACAAAGGTTGCCACTCCAGTCAGTAATAACACAGCTTCAAAGCTTGCTGCAATCTGGTAATCTAACCAAAAGTTTAATGCTGAAAACACCGCCACAATGGGTAAAAAAAGATAAAAGCCAATATCAAATGCCGTACGCCTTGATACCACCCAGATTGATTTCGGTTGGTCACCACCAACCAATCGATCTTCACTTGGTTCAAAAAACATACTCACTCCCAAAGCCCCATCTATTATTCTACCTTCTAAACATGTTAAGTACAGGCTTGTTGCTCCAAACAATCAATTCAACCCCAACATCTCACGAATCGCTGCCATATGCGCGTCCACCTCTTCTTTGGCTGCCATTTTCCCTTCTTCGGTATCTGGTGTTTTATCCACCCAATGCAATACATCCCCATCGATTTCTTTCAAAAATGGCGAAGGCCCCATTTTTTCAACTTGTCCAAATTTTCGCTGCGACTTGGCATAACTTAACGTCAACCTAAACCGTGCCCTGGTCATGGCAACATACATCAAACGTCGTTCTTCTTCCAAACGATTCTCTGCGACCGCGTTTTTATGCGGAAAACCACCATCTTCCATGCCAACTACAAACACATGCGAAAACTCCAAACCTTTGGCTGCATGCACTGTCATCAAACGAACCTGCCCTTGTGGGTCATCATCTTTATCATCAGCCGCCAAGAAGACATGTTGCAAAAAGGATGATAAATCACCCCCGTTTTCACTATGTCTTAACCACCAACGGCGCAAGCTCATGATATTCCCCATGCGTCGCTCTGCTTCATTCTCATCTTCGGCTTCGGCCCGAATAGCATCTTCAAGCCCTGAGCGCTCCAACAACATATCAAAAGCATCATCTGGCTCACCATGCAAAAACACATGTTCGATATCTACCAGCATTTGCCCAAAAGCTTTGAGTACATTCGCTTTAGCATGTTGAAAACCATCTTCCAACGCAGCTTCAAGCAAGGAACATTGTTTTTCATGGGCAAACTGACCCAATAATTCCAAAGCTTTGCTGCCAATCCCCCGCCGTGGTCTTGAAATGGCGCGCATCAATGCCAAATCATCTGAAAAGTTACCAATCAGCTTTAAATAAGCTAAAAAGTCTTGCACTTCTGCCCTGTCAAAAAAGGACAAACCACCACTGACATGGTAAGGTATATCAGCTTCTCTTAATGCCATTTCAAAGGCACGTGATTTGAAGGATGAACGGTATAAAATACAACAATCATCCCACTTGATTTGTGTTACTGCCCGCTGCGACCTTATTTCAGCAACCACACGTTCAGCTTCATCTTCTGATGTTTCAGCAACCCATATACGAATCGGTTTACCAACGCCAAGGTTGGAGCGTAGTTTCTTGCCCAAACGCTCAGAATTGTTTGCAATCAAACTATTGGAACCTTGAAGAATAGCCCCTGTGGAACGGTAGTTTTCTTCCAACTTAATCACTTCCAACGATGGATAATCCCGCTCCAACTGAAACAGGTTTCTCACCTCTGCGCCACGCCAACCGTAAATGGATTGGTCATCATCACCCACTACGGTGAGATTGGCATTGCCAGGCGCCAACAAACGCACAAAATCATACTGCATACGACTGGAATCTTGGTATTCATCCACCAAAAAATGCCGACAACGGCTTTGCCACAATGCTCTTGCCTCAGCATCACCATTAAGGATTCGCAAGGGCAACACAATCAAATCATCAAAGTCCACCGCATTCATTTTTTGCAATAAAGTGTCGTATTTATCGGCAACCATGGACAATACATTGTCCTTAGATTCCAACATACCATTTTTCATCTGCGATATTTTTGTTAAAATTCTATCCACTTGGTCGGCATCGGTAGGCAATTTTAAATCTGCCAATACCGAGCGCATGGCGGACTTCTGCTCATTCACCGCAAAAATAGAAAGTCGCTGCCTTCGCCCGACCAATGCCGCATGTTCTCTCACCATCATCAAACCAAGCGCATGGAAGGTACAAATCCGCAGACGTTTTACTTTCTCTTCACCCAACCGCAACTCCAAACGCTCTCGCATTTCTTTGGCTGCTTTATTGGTAAAAGTTACCGCTGTAATTGCGTCCAATGGCACATCACGCTCCACCAAAGCACCAATGCGCTCAGTGATTACACGTGTTTTACCCGAACCTGCACCAGCCAGCACCAACAAGGGGCCACCCCTGTAATGCACTGCACGATACTGGGCTTCATTAAGTTGGTTAGAGGTGACTTCATTCATGTGGCGCAAGATAACTTAACCATCTTTTTTAACCACCTTGAATAGGTGGTTCACTCCCTCGTATTGATTTTATTTCAAGCCAGCGTTAGCTTGCTAAAAAATACAAGGAATCACATCATGTCAACAAACAAAATCACCAAGAAAGACCTTTTAATTCATGCCAAACCTTTCAACATCAAAGGTGCAGTAAAATTGAAAAAAACAGATTTGATTCATGCCATTCAAATCGCAGAAGGCAACAACCCGTGTTTTCTCACCATCGACAATTGCAGCGTATCACCATGTTTGTATCGCGCAGAATGCCAACCTGAATAAGTCCAAATGAAGTAGATTGTGTTGAAATATTCAAAACCTAGGCCTAAATCACACCTCATAGCAGGGCGATTGCGAAGGTTTACAACAAAAAGTTTGGGTGTTTCGAGCGCAAAGTACAAATTTATGACTTATTCAGAGCTACCCAAGCTTAGAACTTACCCAATAAGCTGTTTTAAGGCTTCAACCTCAATGGTTTGGTAGTCACCAGCTTGCAAATTCAGCGATTCCAATGACAGATTCCCTGTATGTGTGCGCTTTAGGGCTGTCACATGGTTACCCACTGCGGCAAACATACGCCGTACTTGGTGATAACGCCCTTCATGCAATACCACTTGCACTGTTTTCTCGCCTGTAATCATCAACTCTGCAGGCAAACATGGTTTATCATCGGCCTCCAACATCAGTGTACCTGAAGCAAAGGTTTCAACTTCATTGCCTTGAAGTGGGCTATCCAAAGTTACTTCATAAGTTTTGGAAATATGGTGTTTGGGGCTGGTTAAATAATGATTAAGTTGCCCATCATCGGTGACAATCAATAAACCGGATGTCTCTTTATCCAAACGCCCTACACTAGAAAGTGGTGGTTTTCTATCCAACCAACGCTCTGGGAAATCTTCAAAAATAATGCGTCCTTCTTCTTTGCGTGAACATACCGTGCCCAAAGGTTTATGGTATATCACGGTTAAACCAAAAGGATGGTCAAGCGGTTCACCATCAAGCTCCACATCACCTGCATACACTTTAACCGATGCCGACTTGGGTTTTTCACCATTCACTGTCAGCCAACCTTCACGAATCCAATGTGGCACATCCCGTCTGGCACCATACCCCAACCGTGACATAATTTTTTCCAATCGTTCTAATTTCGGCTCTAGTTTTTGTGTCATTTATTTTTTGCCTCTGATTACTTTGAAACCATCACCTACAGCTAGGCATTCTACTTCACGCAAGTGTGCTTTTAATATATGTTCATACGGCAACTGCCGATTGGCTACAAGGTACAATTCACCACCATGCGTCAACGCACCACATGCCTTATTGACTATCGTTTGCCCAAGCTCCACATCCCTGCTTTGCCCAGTATGAAAAGGGGGATTGCATACCACAAAATTAAGGTGTCTGGGCAGGTTTTCATTGGCTGCATCCAAATGATGAAAACTTACAACCCCATCATCTGTCACAATATCAGCCACATTCTTTTTTGCACAATCCAGTGCCGATCTTTCAGCTTCAACCAAATGCAAATGTGTAATGCTTTGCGAAGTTTTTAAAACATGTGCAGCTAACAAACCATAACCACAACATAAGTCCATACCTTTACCTTGAAAAACAGGCAAATGTTTCAACAAAAATTGTGAACCTATATCCGCAGTTTTCCAGCTAAACAAACCTGCTTGCGCCCATAAGCCGTGACTTTCAATCAGACTTGGTTGGCTTGCATCCAACCACTGTTGTTGCAACCCAACATTCAATGTTGCGGTTTTTTTAGCTGAAAACAATCGACATTTACGCTTAGAACTTGCAGCCACTTGCCCTGCCAGTTTTTTAAGTGCTGATTCATACGATTTTGCACCATATTGGTTTTCACAAGCAACCATCAGTTTACCATGTTCGTTCAAGAGTGCAAAAGCTTGTGCCATCCAACCCAAGGATTGTTTTTTATCTTTGCTTGGTATCAATAATACAAGGTCGAATTGTGTATGATTAGGTTGTGCATGCTTAGATTGCCCTTGCATATCAGATACAGACAAACCCAAGGCATCAAGATCCAAAATATAAGGTTTAAATGTTTGGCTTAAAACACATTCACCTGCTTGTTGTGTAAGCTCAAGTAATAAAGGGTGTGCCGTGACATTGATGAAAGCCACACGTTTGGGTGCCGCGTTGATTGCAGCCTTTAAAAGTAAGGATAACACAGGTGATTCCATCAATCGAACTCATCCGCAAATTCATCTTCAAAATCATCACCTTCCGTGGGTTGGGGTGCTGGCGGATGCCCATCATAAATACGATACTCACGACTTTGTCGCCAACCTTCACGCACGAACACATAGGCATCCAATGCCATCTCATCACGCATTTTTACAAAATCTTCGATGTTTGCTCTATCATTAATATATTTCAACGCTGTTGCTGCAATCACAGCAGGTGGGTTCATAATCATATAAAAATACGATGCTCCATCAAGGTAATAACTCATCACAGTACCTGGTGTATTACGCACAGAGTTAGGACCTAACACAGGGTACACAATGTATGCCCCTTGACCCACACCCCAAACTGCAAGTGTTTGTCCAAAATCTTCTTTATGTTTTTCCAAACCAAATTTTGATGCCACATCAAACAAACCCAATACACCTAAGGTAGAGTTGAGCACAAAACGCGTACTATCAGCGAACCCTTGCACCAATTTACCTTGCAATACATCATTAATAATAGTGTTGGGTTCTAACAAATTACTAAAAAAATTCGTCACTATATCACGACCACCCTTAGGCACGACAGCAGTATAACCTTTGGCAAGTGGGCGCATGGTCGCCTCATCCACCACTGTATTAAAAGCATCTATCTTTCTATTCATCGGCTCTAACGGGTCAAAATCATTTTCAGCCGTAGCACAACCTGTTTGCAACAAAGCCAAAAAAACGAGTATTATCATTTTTTTCATGGCGGCGATTATGCAAGAATCATCCCACATGTCGATTGCCTGCTTTACATTGATGCTACATATACACACCATCCAGCAAAAGTTTCATCACTTGGAGTAGTTTTATGGTCTCTATTGGAAAAATAAATACATTACGCATCGTTAAAGAAGTTGATTTTGGCATATATTTAGATGGTGGAAAAGAATATTGTGAAATACTCTTACCCATACGTTATGTACCAAAAAATGTGCAAACTGATGATGACATTGAAGTGTTTATCTACTTTGATTCAGAAGATCGTATTATTGCCACCACAGAAGCACCTTATGCCCAAGTTGGCGAGTTTGCTTTTTTAGAAGTCGTTGATGTAAACAATACAGGGGCCTTTATGAATTGGGGCCTGATGAAAGATTTATTGCTGCCTTATGATGAGCAAACCCACCGCCCAGAAGTTGGTAAATCGTATGTGGTATATATTTTACAAGATGGCACAACGGGTCGCCCTATTGCCTCCATGAAAATCCGTGATTTTTTGGATGATGAATCGTTAAATGAATTCAAAGTTGGGCAAGAAGTATCGCTGATGAGTGCCAATAAAACCGATTTGGGTTATCAAATGATTATCAACAATACACATGTCGGTTTATTGCATCAGCATGAAGTGATTCGCAGCATCAAACATGGTGAAAAGTTCCAAGGTTTTATCCAAAACATCCGAGAAGACCGAAAAATCGATGTTTGTTTGCACCTCAAACCCAGTGAAAAAACAGCTGAAATTACAGACCTTATCTTATACAAACTCAAAGCCAATGGTGGTTTCTTAAACTTGCATGATAAAAGCGACCCCAAAGACATACAAAAGACCTTTGGCATCAGCAAAGGCATGTTCAAAAAAGCTTTGGGGGCCCTGTATAAACAAAAAAAAATAAGCATAACCTCAGATGGTATCCGCCTGTTATAAAATGTATTCGTAACATACGTCACATCGGCGAGCCCAACAATACGTATCCATCGCACTCCCATGAAACACCATACACGGAGGTATAACCCTAAATGAAAAAATTACTCGCCATATCTTTTGCTTTCATCAGCGTTAGCTCAGCTTATGCGCAAGAGCAACCACAGCTCCTTTTTAACAACCCTATCATCGACATTACTTACCCTGATGTAGCGGGTGATTATTTGGTGTACTCACAACGTGTACATAAATCCCACCAAATTATGCAATTGAACCGCCATCAGCTGGGTGGCGCAGCCAAACATGTGGATGCTGCATTTACAAACGAAGTGGTACGTTATGGCGCAGCCATTGCCAATGGTGATATTGCCTTTGTTAGCAATCGACTAGGTACGCTTACACCTTGGTTTGCAAGCGAACATGCACAAGTTGCCATGCATCCAGGTATGTTTCAGTCATTATTGATGCCCAATCACCTTGAAGTATCCGCAAACGGTGATACTTGGGTGTTTGACAGCAGCTTAGAAACTTCTCGCGCCCTGCGTATTAGCAAACAATTCACCGACAAAAAACTTGACCATGAGCTGCTAGGTCAAGCTTGGCGTATGTATCATGAGCGTTTATGGCTAAAAAAATCAGGTTACCCTAAAACAGAAGAAGGCATGGAAAACACCTTTGCCCAACCCCAACTGTTTGTTATGCACCCCAATAATAATAGCCTCACCATGTTGGGTGATGGTTTCGATGCAACTTTATCTCAAGATGGTAAAAGCATGGTATTTGTGCGAGAAACCCATGGTAACTTCGACCTTTGGATGCAAAACTTGGATGGTACAGGTCTCAAACGTTTGACCAAAAACATCTATGCCGATGTTGAGCCAAGCTTTAGCCCCGATGGTCAACGTGTTGCCTTTGTTTCCAACCGAAATAGCCGTGGTGATGTATTACAAACCTTTATTCATGTACTCAACATACAAACAGGAAAAATTACAGCCGTAACATCGGGTATGGGCACCATTGATGGCGGTCCATCTTGGCTTGATAATCATACCATTATATTCCACTCCAACCGCGACCCTAAAGCGCCAAGTACCGATACAGTGGACAACTGGCGTTTATGGACAGTAGCTTTGCCGAAATAAGTTTGATGGAGTAATACCAATATGAGCCAGCAACAAACCATTCACATCATAGGCGCAGGTTTGGCTGGCTCAGAAGCGGCTTGGCAATTAGCCAAACAAGGTTTTGCAGTCAACTTGTATGAAATGCGTCCAACCCGCATGACACCAGCGCATAAAACGGATAAATGCGCAGAGCTTGTTTGTTCCAACTCATTCCGTGCGGACAACTTGGAAAATGCAGTGGGTTTATTGCATGAAGAAATGCGTCAGCTTGATTCACTCATCATGTTTACAGGCGATGCATGCAAAGTGCCTGCTGGTGGCGCGATGGCTGTGGATAGAGAGTTGTTTTCTAGCACGGTTACCCAAAAATTAGAAAATGAACCATTAATTACACTCATCAAAGAAGAAGTCACTGAAATACCCAAAGATGGTATCGTCCTTATTGCCTCTGGACCTTTAACATCCGATGCTTTGTATCAATCTATTCAGCAACTTACAGGCGAAGAGCATTTGAGTTTCTTTGATGCAATTGCTCCCGTTGTGGATGCTGAAACTGTGAACATGGACATTGCCTACTGGAAATCACGCTATGATAAAAATGTAGTCGAAGGTGAAGATGGCGATTATTTAAATTGCCCTATGAATGAAGAACAATACAAAACCTTTATTCAAGAGTTGTTAAATGCTGAATACATGGCGTTTAAAGACTTTGAAGATGTACCATTTTTTGATGGCTGCATGCCGATTGAAGTCATGGCTGAGCGAGGCATTGATACCCCCCGCTTTGGTCCGATGAAACCTGTGGGGTTAGAACACCCTGAAACAGGTGAGGAATTTTATGCTGTGGTGCAACTACGCCAAGATAATCGTGCCAAAAGCCTTTTAAATATTGTTGGTTTTCAAACCAAAATGAAATATAGCGAACAACTGCGCGTATTCCGCATGATTCCAGGTCTAGAAGAAGCCGAGTTCTTTAAGCTAGGAAGTTTGCACCGCAACACATTCATCAAATCCCCTCTTCTGTTGGACAAATCACTTCGCCTGAAAAAAGAACCACGCATTATGTTTGCGGGTCAAATCACGGGGGTGGAAGGTTATGTGGAATCAGCAAGCATGGGGTTGATGGCTGGCAGGTTTATCGCTGACATCATGCGCGGTCATGAACCCAACATTCCACCTGAAGATACTGCTATGGGCGCATTATTAGGACATATTTCAGGCACACATATTTCAAGCTTTCAACCCATGAATATCAATTTTGGCTTGCTGCCCACCGCTCCCAAACGCGATGGTAAGAAACGCCTTAAAAAGTCCGAACGCAGACGTTTGGTGTCTGATAAAGCCTTGGCATCATTAGCAGCTTGGAAAAATATCTAAACTTTTCCAAGTGCTCTTAATTGGGAGATAGTTTATGCAACATTTTATCAGAGCATTTGAATTGTACGGTGTGTTCACAGGCCGTTCCACACGCGAAGAATATTGGATGTTCACCTTGATTTATTTACTGGTCTATCTTGTGCTTTCAGCCATTGCATTGATGTTTGAAAGCCAAGTATTTCAAGTTATGCTAACCATACTCTCTTTTGCTGTCATCATCCCCAGCTTAAGCATCACAGCCCGCCGCTTACATGATGTAGGGCGCTCAGGCTGGTGGCAACTTTCACCTTATATTGGCATGGTTTTCAGCTTGGTTGGCATATTCCAAGAATCAAAAGTGTTAATGATAAGCGGTGCTATTTTCATGCTCACCCTTTTTGTTATTTTATTGGTATTCCTCGTCAAACCCAGCGAAGAAGACAATAAATATGGTAAAAAAACTCTGAACGCCTAAATACCTACACTCTTCTGCTTGCAGGGTTGGATGTATGCTTTAGCTTAGCGCCATGCGTTATTCAAAACTTTTCTCCCCTACTCTTAGAGACACCCCTGCCGATGCAGAAGTGGTGTCGCACCAACTTTTGCTTCGTGCTGGTTTTATTCGCCGTGTCACTTCGGGTGTGTATGATTATTTACCCTTGGGTTTACGTGTATTGCGTAATATCGAAAAAATCGTGCGCGAAGAAATGAACCGCGCAGGTGCGCAAGAATTATTGATGCCTATGGTGCAACCATCAGAATTTTGGCAGAAATCCGAGCGTTGGGACAAATACGGCCCTGAACTTCTTCGTTTTAAAGACCGTCATGGACATGAATCTTGCCTTGGTCCTACCCATGAAGAAGTAATTTGTGATTTGGTCAGCCGTGAATTAAAATCGTACAAACAGCTACCAATGAACTTGTATCAAGTGCAAAACAAGTTTCGCGATGAAATTCGCCCTCGTTTTGGGTTGATGCGTGGGCGTGAGTTTGTGATGAAAGATGCCTATTCTTTCCATGCATCACCTGAATGTTTAGCAAAAGAATACCAAAACATGTTTGATACTTACCACCGCATTTTTAATCGTCTGGGTTTAAAATTTCGCGCTGTAGAAGCAGATAATGGTTCCATTGGCGGTTCAGCAAGTCATGAGTTTCATGTGTTGGCAGAATCAGGCGAAGATTTGATTACCCATTGTTCGGCGTGTGATTATGCTGCCAATGTTGAAAAAGCATTGTCCACGCCAGTCGAATATTTAGGTGAAGACAGTGCTTTAATTGAAGTATCCACGCCCAATAAAAGTGCGGTTGAAGATGTGGCAACATTTTTGAAAGTAAAACCATCATCTTTGCTTAAAACCCTTGTTTATGTTGCCATTGGTGGTGAAAACGATGGGCAAATTATTGCTGCTTGTGTGCGTGGCAATGACAATGTACAGGAAATAAAATTAGCACGTACCATTGGTGCCGATGAAGTTACTTTGGCATCGGTGGAGCAACTTTTAGCTATTGGCACTGTGACTGGTTTTGCAGGACCCATCCAACTCAACTGCCCCATATATATAGATCAATCGCTGCAACATGCTGTTGGTCTTGTTGCTGGTGCAAACAAAAAGGATATACACATCACTGGTCTAAATATTAACCGTGATATTCAGGGTGCTATTTTTGCTGACTTGCGTGAAACCCAAGTGGGTGATACTTGTGGAAAATGCGGCAAAGGACACATGGAAATGTCGCGCGGTATTGAGGTGGGTCACATCTTTGAATTGGGTACCGTGTATGCTAAACCTATGGAAGTATTGTTTCAAAATGAACAAGGCAAACGTGATATTGCCACCATGGGTTGTTATGGTATTGGTGTATCACGCTTGATGGCAGCTGTCGTGGAGCAGTGCAATGATGATTATGGCATTATGTGGCCGGTTAATCTAGCGCCTTTCCAAATATCTGTGATTACACTTGGTAAGTCTGAATCTGCATTTACCGCATCAGAAAAGATTTATACCCAGCTTCTTGATGCTGGTGTTGATGTCATCTGGGATGACCGCAAGGAAAGCCCTGGCGTAAAATTCAAGGATGCCGAGTTAACAGGTATCCCCCTACGCATTGTCGTTGGTGACCGAGGTTTAGATAATAATACTTTGGAAATCAAAACACGTTGGGGTGGAAAAGAAGAAGCTACACCTGATGCTGCAAGCCAAAAGGCATTAGACATGCTGCATCACTTGCAGCAGGAGACCAACTGAGCCAAAGCTTTAAACAGTTCATGACCGCCAAACATAAAGGCGGTCTGGTTGTGATTTTGGGTCTGGGTTTTATTGTCACTTTGCCTCTGCTGTTATTAAGCACGCCCGATGAAAAACAACGGCTCACCCAAAGCACAGCCACCATGCGTATTTTAGAACATCACGTGGGTTTACTCGATGTTACCCCCGATGAACGTAAAGAATTAAAAACTCTACTAAACAAAAAAGTAAAACCTTTAAGTAACCAACCTGAACGGGATGCATGGGTGGCGCAAGTAAGCCCCAAAATCATGCAGTATGAAAAAAATGAACATAATGCAAAAGCGATTGCACGATGGGTTTGGGTATATGCGCAACGCCATGAGCTAGACCCCAACTTAATTCTTGCGCTCATTACGATTGAATCACAATTTGACCCGTTTGCAGTGAGCAGCGTAGGCGCGCAGGGGCTGATGCAAATTATGCCATTCTGGAAAAAAGAGCTGGGCAATGAAAGTGACAACTTGTTTGATGTTGCCACCAATATTCGTTATGGCTGTGCTATTCTTAAACACTATTTTAAGCGTTATAAAACAGCAGAAAAAGCATTGGCTGCGTACAATGGCTCTAAAGGAAGAAGCAAATATCCCAACAAAATATTTGCTGTCTTACCTCAGTTTCAGCGAATTAATTAAGCTCCGCATTGTGATACACTTTTTGTACATCATCACAATCATTTAAAGCTTCAAGTAAACCTTTAAAATCTTCTACATCATCGCCCGTAACCGCGCATAATGTTTGGGGTTCATATGAAATATCATCCACTTCAAATGTAATATCCGGATAAGCCTCAGTAAGCGATGTTTTGGCTTTGAAATACTCCGTATGGGGCACCAATACTGTCATCATCCCATCTTCAAGCTCAATATCCTGCACATCAACATCTGCCATCATTAACGCTTCAAGCACAGCTTCTTCATCATCACCTTTAAAGACAAACACAGCAACGTGGTCAAACATATGTGCAACAGCACCAGGTCCACCCAATTTAGAAGCATTTTTTGTAAAACATTTGCGCACATCAGCAAAGGTACGGTTAGGGTTATCCGTTAAACAATCCACAATCACCATGCAGCCCGCAGGGCCAAAACCTTCATAACGCGCAGGCTGAAAATCTTCGCCCGCTCCGCCTTCTGCTTTATCCAAGGCATTTTTAATCACATGTGCTGGTACTTGATCTTTTTTTGCATTATCAATCAAACGACGCAGCGATAAATTACCATCGGGGTCAATGCCACCACTTTTAGCACACACATAAATTTCACGACCATATTTAGAATAAATCTTGGTCTTCATGCCTGCCGTTTTCGCCATATCTTCTTTTTTGTTTTGGTAAGCTCTGCCCATAATCACACACTCTCTTTGTTTGCGCTGTTTTTCAATGCGCAACAAACCTGTGTTTTATACCCAAAAAGTCAATGTGTGGTTACTTCACTTCCCACGTTATATAACGTTTACGCGTTTTTTCATGCAGTCGTGTTAAATCCACAACAACTAAGCCATCAATACAATTGGCAAAATCTGGGTCAATATTAAAACCTAAAAAATGAACACCTTCAGGCTGACAAATCTCAGTATATTGTTTATACAGTGTTGGCACGGTACAACCCATGTGTTTTAAGCTTGATTTGAGGTGCATGAAATCTTTCTTGTAATCCTGACCTGAAAACTGCTTTGCCAATTCCTCCTGCGTATGCGGTGCAATACGATAAGGAAGCTTGGCTGTCACTTTGCAATCCTTATCGCCAAAATAAAGCGTATAGAAATAGACCAACAAATCTTTCGCCGCAGCTTGATAATGGTCGCTCAAAGATACTGGGCCTAATAGATAACGGTATTCAGGGTGTTGGCGCAAAAATGCACCAATACCATACCACAAATAATCCAAACTACGCCTGCCCCAATAACGCGGTTGCACAAAGCTCCGCCCAAGCTCTAAGCCTTGTTCCATCATAGGCTGCATGGCGGGTGAAAAATGAAAAAGGGTTTGGCTATATAGTGGTGTATCATTTGGGTTAGTTTGTAAAACCTCTTGGATTTTACATAAACGGTACGCCCCCACGATTTCCAAGTCTTGTTCATCCCACAAAACCAATTGAAAGCAATGGCTATCATATTTATCCACATCGCGGCGTGAACCTGTGCCTTCGCCCACTGCCCGAAATGCAATCTCTCGCAACCGCCCAATTTCACGCATCAAACTGCTATCGGCATGATATTCTGCCAGATAGATTTGTTTACCATCTTGGGTTTTCCCCAGTAGTTCACAGGCTTGCAACTCTTGGCGTAGGGCTTGACGTTTTTCAGGGTGGGCAATGGGTGATATGCTTTCAAAAAGTGCGGGTTTGTGGCTACCCAAGCGATACAGGTGTTTTTTCATCAGCTTGGCTTTGGCATCCATGGGCAACTTTACATGTTCCAAAGCTTCCACGGGAATTAGCTTACCAATCGAAACAGCAACAGAGCGTTTAGCCTGTTTATACATTTCGCGCACCAACCACAATGTGGAAAGTGGTCTTGCCAACCACGATAAAGCGTAGAAAAAAGCAGAGTTTCGCCCGTTCACATAAATGGGAAGAATGGGTGCTCTACTCGCACTGGCAATTTGTAAAAAACTTCGGTTCCACTTGCCATCTTTAATGCCCGACGGGCTCAAACGTGAGACTTCTCCTGCTGGAAAAATAATTACCGCCCCTTCATGTTGTAAATGTTGATATACCGCTTTGAGTTGTGATGGTTTGGTATTGCCTCCCATATTATCCACAGGCAACAGCAAACCATGAATGGGTTGAATACTGGACAACACTTGATTGGCAACCGCTTTCACATCCGTGCGAACCTGCCCCACAAGCTTGAGTAATACAGCAGCATCCAAAGTGCCCAAAGGATGATTGGCAACAATCACCACTCGCCCTGTGCTGGGGATTCTCTCCAATTCTTTGGCATTGATGGTGTAGGAAAAATCAAAGTGCTCAAGAATTTGTTCAACAAAATCTAAACCTTGTAGATGTGGATATTGCGCTTGGAATTTTTGCAGTTCGCGTTCATGGAAAAGCATGCGCAATGCAGATTTGACAGGTTTAGAAAACAACCACGGTTTGGCTGCCACTTTAGGAAAGTTCTTCGTCACAACTTGGTCAATATCCAACATATCAGCCTCCGTGTTTGTACACAAAAACCATGATATATGCCCACTGTGTTATCTGCATGACAAATCATGAAAAAAAATGTAAGTCTTTTCGCTTGCCATCGACTTAAACTCAGCAATGATACTTCGAGGGAGAAAATTCATGTTTAAACCATTACTACTTTTAACCTGCTTATGTTTCACCACCCCCTTATTGGCTGATGGATGGGCGGGTGAACAAGTGGATGAACAGCTTGATAAACGCATACATGTAGTAGGTTCAACCACCGTATTACCCGTGGTTTCACAGGCTGCAACATTATACCATCAACAACACCCTGATATTAAAATTACGGTATCAGGCGGTGGCTCAGGCGTAGGTATTGCTTCTGTTATCCAAGGCATAGCGCAAATCGGCATGGCTTCACGTAATACCACAGCGGAAGAACAAGCCAAACTAGAGGGCAAGGTCGATAATATTGTTATCGCAGCCGATGCCGTCGCTGTTGCAGTTTCGAAAGCAGTATATGAAAGCGGTGTCCACGCCTTAAGTGTAGGGCAAATCGCGGATATTTATCGTGGCAATATTCGTAACTGGAAGGATGTAGGAGGTTTGAATGCACGTATTGTAGTGATTGATAAAGAAGCATCACGCGGTACACGCCATGTCTTTGCCGAAGCTATTTTGGGCGACAAACACGCCCGCGCAAAAGGTGCATCCATCATTTCAGGCTCCAACAATGAAGAACAAGCCATTATCTCACGCAGCCATGCTGCCATTGGCATGTTATCCAATGCTTGGCTGAATGATAAAGTGCGTGGCATTGCTATTATTGTTGATGGAAAATTGATTTCACCAACTATTGAACATGTGCGTGATCATAGCTATCCGCTGGCGCGTGGTTTGCATGTATTGCTACCCAAAAATGCCTCAAAAAACGCCCAAGATTTCGTACAATTCTTGCTCGCCAAACAAGGGCAAACCATTGTCCAAGAAGTGGGTTATTTACCTGTTCACTAAATGTTAATATCACGCCCATCGATACTTGCCAGTTTTGTTTGGCTTGGCTGCTTGGCCGCAGTCTTTAGCATTGCTGTGTTGCTGTGGTTTTTATGGGATAGTGCTTGGTTGTTCTTCCAGCAATTTGGCATCCAAACCTTATGGTTAGATGAATGGTACCCCTACGAAAATTTATATGGTTTTTTGCCCGCCATTACAGGCACAGCTTGGGCACTATTGATTGCTTTGCTTATTGCAATCCCCTGCGGGCTTGCTGCTGCTATTGTCAGCAGTGAAATCGTATCTTCAACATGGCAGGCATGGATTCGTTTAAGCATGGAAGTCTTGGCAGGCATTCCTTCTGTGGTGTATGGGCTGATTGGGCTTTGGTTATTGCTTCCTTTATTACAATCCCACTTAGACCTGCTCACAGGACATAGCTTGCTTGCCGCAGGTTTGATTTTGTCACTCATGATATTGCCCACCATCATGCTGATGGCACAAGATGCCTTACAAGGTGTGGCAGCGGAACAACGTGAAGCAGCGAAGCTATTGGGTTTAAATTGGAACCAAATCCTATTGCGCATCTTATTACCCCAAGCATGGGCTGGCATTCGCAGTGGCATATTATTGGCTATTGGGCGCGGTTTGGGTGAAACCATGGCTGTGATGTTGGTCGTGGGTTCACTCGATAGAATGCCCCAACCTTTTTATAATATCTTAGAGCCCGCACAAACATTGACCTCTCGCATAGGCAGAGAAATGGGCGAAGCAGCCTTTGGCTCGATTCACTTTTCAGCATTGATGGCATGTGGGCTGATACTCGCCATCCTTGCCCTAATCTTCAGCTTTAGCGCACAAAAAATGAGACCTAGCACATGAAAATCATCCTCATCTTGCTTGCGATACCAGCCATGTTATTGCCCGCGGCATGTGTGCTTTATATCTTTTACCAAGCCATGCCTGCGCTCAACCTCTCGCTTATCTTTGGTTCGGATATAAGCGTTGTTGGTGTAAATAGCATAGGACAATCCATACTTCCACAAATCACAGGCTCCTTATTATTGATGGCTTTGGCATGTTTTATCGCCTTACCCATCGCTTTTAGCATTGCACTGTTTCATGCTTTTTGGGCAAGTCAGCGTCAAAAACAACTGTTGATGGCGGTATTACAAATGTTGCAAGGCATTCCGCCCATTGTATATGGTTTATGTGGGTTGATTGTATTGGTACACACCCTGCAATGGGGCATTTCTCTGGCTACAGGTGGCGTGATTCTAGCTATCATCATTTTACCTTTGCTCAGCAACAGTCTTATCCATGCTTTTGCCCGTATCCCTCATGAACAAACCGATGCTGCTTTATCATTGGGGCTTTCTAAGTTTAAGGTGATTGTGCGCGTTTGGCTACCTGCATCATGGTCAAATATACTCACAGGTTTATTATTAAGCATGGCTCGCGCCTTATCTGAAACAGCTCCCATATTGTTCACTGCCACCGTATTTTCAGGCATCACATGGCCTGATTCCATCTTTTCACCCGTCACCAGCTTACAAACCCATATTTTTTACCTTGCCCAAGAAGGCAGCAATGTCCAAGCGATTCACACCGCATGGGCATCGGCTGCCACACTATTGTTGTTGGTCTTATGTTTTTCATTAACAGCTTGGTATCTGCGGAGGTATGACAGAGCATGATGCAAACCCATAAAGATGTTATCAATATACCCAAAATACATACCCAAGAAGACTCCCTTGTTGTTAAGCAATTATGCCTTCAACTTGAAAATAAGCCTATCCTTAAAAACATCAGTTTTTCACTCGCTAACACTGGCATCACCACGTTGATTGGACCTTCAGGTGCAGGTAAAAGCTCATTGCTTCGCTGTTTAAACATGCTGCACAGCACTTGGCAAGGCGATATTCAAATCAACCAAACCAGTATCAAACACTGGCAAGGTGGTGAAGATAATCTGCGTCAATTTGTGGGTTTGATTGCTCAAAAACCGGCTGTGTTCCCAGTAAGCATTGCTGACAATGTTACCTTTGGCTTGACTCGCAAACAGCGCAAGCAAGATACATCCGAACGTACCCATGATTGCCTCGCCCAAGCTGCCCTTTGGGATGAAGTGAAAGACCGATTACACCAACCCGCCGTCACCCTATCCATTGGGCAACAACAGCGCTTATGCCTTGCTCGTGCTTTGGCTCTGCAACCCTCCATACTGCTATTGGATGAACCCACAGCATCATTAGACCCGCGCTCTAAACAGTTGATTGAAATATCGCTTCGCACCTTGGCAAAAAACATGCCTATCTTGTGTGTCACCCACGACTTGGAACAAGCCAAACGTTTACAAGGTCAACTTATTTTTATGTGTGGTGGAAAAATCATTGAAACAGGTGATAGCCAAGAACTATTGCAAAATCCACAAAGACTGGAAACCCGTGAATTTCTGCGCTGGGAAGTCTGTGATTGTGACTAATGATATTTTAAGTGGGCTTATTTCAAACCCGCTTATATAGAGCTTCCTCAAAAAGTATTAAAACGACCACGAAGCACACGAAGTAAATAAACACTTATCTCCTTTGCTAAGCTGCGCCTGAGCGTCTTGTGGCAAACGCAGTAACACGCGCCCCTTTTGTCGCAAGTAAGCGAAGGAAACAAGCAGATTATAAAGGGCAGTTTTTTGGTTCGTTTTTGGCTGCCCAAAAATGAACAAACATCCCTTATACAAAAACCTTGTATTTTTTTTGAAATGAAGATTACACCTTTACCTTGCGGCTAGCTTCCAATGAAAACAACAGCCTAAGTTCTAAGTCATGTGCAAGCTTTTTTGCATCAAATCCATCATAAGCTTTGCACTTAATGTGCAGCTGAAAATATTATATTATATCAATAGGATATGAATTGACGAGTTTAATCTATACAAACGAACTGACTTATAGCAATCGCATGAAATATTGCCTTGGTAGGCATATTCACCGCAGTACCCGCAAGAAGCCTTCCCCTTGCGGGTACTGCGGTGAACCAAAACGAATGCTCTATTCTGATGCAATTCCCCTACCCGACTTAAGATAGTTTCTTTTTTAATTCGTCCAAAAAAGTCAGGGCATCAAGGGGACGCATATTGTTAATATCGGCTGCTTCAATCATGCTTTCCACCACTTCCAAACGTTTTAAACTTTCTTCTTGTTTACGTTTTTCTGCTTCAGCAAACAAACCCAACTGCGTTTTTCCTGATTCAGCCTGCAATTGTGAATCATGCTCAAGCCTATACAAATGTTCGCGTGCAGACTTCACCACATCACGCGGCAACCCTGCCAATTGTGCGACGGCAATGCCGTATGACCTATCCGCAGCATCTTCAACCACCTGATGCATAAAAATCACTTCACCCTTCCATTCACGCACCGTTACTGATGCATTAAAGGCTGTAGCATGTGTTTCAGGCAAATCGGTTAATTCATGGTAATGCGTGGCGAACAAGGTGAGTACATCTTTAGCAGCAATCAAGCGCTCAGCCACAGCCCATGCAATGGCAAGACCATCCCAAGTGCTGGTGCCGCGCCCAATCTCATCCACAATCACCAAAGACTTAGGTTCAAGGTGATTCAAAATGGCAGCCGTTTCCATCATTTCGACCATAAAAGTTGAACGCCCAGAAGATAATTCATCCCCTGCTCCAACACGGGTAAACAGACGTTTGGTGATCGGGATTCGTGCCGCTTCAGCAGGCACAAAACAACCCACATGTGCTAACCAAACAATCCATGCCACTTGGCGCATGTATGTCGATTTACCACCCATGTTTGGTCCTGTTAGCAACATAAACTGGCGCTTACGCATATCCATATGCGTATCATTGGCGACAAAAGGAGAATCATTAAGAAACTGTTCCACCACTGGGTGACGACCACCTTCAATTTTGAGGCTAGACCCACCATGGACTTCAGGACAAACATACTGATGCGTAACCGCCAAACCTGAAAAACAAGTGAATACATCTAAACTTGCCACTGCCAAAGCCGCAGCTTGAATGACACTGGTTTTGGCAGTGATGTGCTGTTGCAATTCTGCCACCAAAGTTTCTTCTTTTTGCATGGCAGCATCTTTGGCACCCAATATTTCGGATTCAAATGTATGTAACTCATCGGTGATAAACCGCTCTGCATTGACCAAGGTTTGCTTGCGTACATATTCAGGTGGTGCGGAAGTGGCTTGGGCTTTGGATATTTCAATAAAATAACCAAATACTTTATTATATTTCACCCGCAAATTGGCAAGCCCAGTGCGCTCTCGCTCTTTGGCTTCGTAGGTTTTAAGCCAATCATCGGCATCCCCTGCCAAGGTGCGCAACCTGTCTAGTTCCGCATCAAAACCTTGCCGAATCACCCCGCCATCACGAAACAATGCAGGTGGCAAATCAACCAAGGCAGACGATAACAATGCACCCAACTCTTCAAGACCCAACATGGCTTCGCGCATGGGTTTAAACAGCCCACTTCTATCTTGCAAAGCTGAAATCAATGCGGGTAAAGCTAAAATACTATCAGTTAAACCCCGATAATCCCTTGGTGCTGCACGGTGTAATACAATACGCGCCAGCATGCGCTCCATATCACGAATATGTTTTAAACCTTCTGCTATAGATTCACGTGTTTCCACATCATCAACCAAACTTTGTACAGCTTGCTGACGTTGTTTAATCTGCTCTAGCTCAGTAAGTGGGTTATCAATCCAATCACGAATCAAACGTGCACCCATAGGCGTTTGCGTTTTATCCAGTGCTGAAATCAAACTGCCCTTACGCTGACCTGTCATAGTGCAATGCACTTCTAAATTACGCCGCGAGCGCATATCAATACGCATCCCCTGCTGCTGCTCTTGATACACGGGCAAACTCAAATGTGCCATACTGCTCTTCTGTGTTTGTTCTACATACACCAACACCGCAGCAACCGCTTTGGCAATCACCTCATGGGCTTCTAAATTGAGCGATGACCAATCACCCAAACCAAAGAATTGTGCAAGTTTCTCTTTGCATACTTCAAGTGAATAACTCCAGTCACCCACTTCCCATGTCTTCATGCCACTTGGAATTTGTGAAATATCAATGTCCCGCTGAACCAAAAGTTCCGCAGGGTTGAGTACACTTAAATACTCCTGCAATAATTGCCCATCATTCAAACTGCCTTGCTCCAATTTCCATTGCCCAGAAGCAACATCCAAAGAAGCCACTGCCCACATATCATGCTTCAAATATAAAGCAGCAAGAGGTGCTGAAGTTTCTTGCTCTAGCAACGAAGATTCAGTGATGGTGCCAGGTGTAACAATACGTACTACTTCCCGTCGCACTGGCCCTTTGCTTGCATCCGCAGCTTCCATTTGGTCGCAAATGGCAACCCTACAACCTGCAGCAACCAATTTGGCTAAATAGCCCTCAGCTTGATGCCAAGGTACACCTGCCATAGGAATATCATCGCCATTGGCTTTACCACGTTTAGTTAATGTAATATTAAGAATTTTAGCCGCTTCAATCGCGTCATCAAAAAACATCTCATAAAAGTCACCCATGCGATAAAAAAGCAAACAATCAGCATGCTCTGCTTTGATTTTGAGGTACTGCTGCATCATGGGTGTATGTTCTGGTTTTTTCTTTGTTGCCATCGCGTAAACCTAGCGTGATGTATAAAAAAACCTACCCATTGTTGAGCTTCTTCACTTTTTACTTACACTGCCAAATATTCAAAGGAGTTGACATGCAAGAGCTTGATGAAGATAAAAGTACAGAGCGTTTTTATAAAATTAGTTATTTTTTGATTCCTGTACCCATGATTGCCTTCGCAATTATTGCAGTTTACATGAGTATGACAGCTGATTCACACATTGATGCCTTTTGTACGATTTCAGCACAAGCCAGCGACTATAAAAAAGACCCTTTGCAGCGGGAAGACTTTAAATTACTTGAAGAAATGACCTTGGACTATTGCAAACAAAATGATGAAAATATTGATGCTGGCGATGGTCGTGTTCAAGGGCGTGTACGTTGGTTTGAGTGCCGTGGTACAAGCTGTGGTCCAGGATGGCAAAACTTTCTCGTTGAAAAATAACTACCGTCTATAAAAACTTTTGGGCTGCCCCCATCAACTAGACACTATCTTTACAACATTAAGGGGCTGTCCCAGATAACTAGACATTATACTTTCTAACCCACTGTTTTAACAACGCTAATTACTCTTTTGGACTTGGGTTGTTAAAACGCCACTCACATTCCTTCAAAAAGTAGTGCAAATGTTTTTTGGGAACACCATTAAATTTTACGCATATGAGGTTTTCTTCCAAAGGTTTTCAATGCTATTGATCTCATTATGCGATGTGCAAAGAGCTTTGAATGGTTAATTCGACAGTGCTTAAACTCAGACATGAACCCCGCCAACAGTCAGTATATACGATACGATTAGGCTTTAATTTATTTTGAATAACAGGCATTAAGGTTGATAGTTTTACATAAGATATAATTTTGGTATAAACTTTGCCGTCCCTTTTAAGTAAACCAAAGCAGTACTTTACCCGCAGCAGCCCTACCTCGTTTCCCTTCCCTGTGACAGCCAAAGTAGCTCTCATCAACTCCGATCTCACCACTTAAAATTTAGCTGCTTCTTGCTCAACTTCAGTGCTAATATTACCCGTAAACGATGATAATAATATGCACCTGCTTACGATTTACGCTTACCTACTCACAAGCACAGCTAGATGTGCTTCCAGCTACAAAATGTTCCATTAGCCGTAGCTGTTTTGAATAAATTAATCGGCTCTTACTCATACTGCCCCCACCATAACTATTTCTAGATATCAAGGACAGACCCAAACTTTTATTTTTTCTTCTTAGCACCACCAAAAGTTAACCAATACACACCAATCAGTGCCGTTGGTGTCCAAACAAATACCCTATGTATCATATAGTTTGGCCAAGTAATGCCAAAGATGGAATCAATGGCAAACAACAACAACCAAATCATCAATAACCCGATCAACGTTGCTTTTAATGTAGTTAAATTCATCAGCAAACCCTCACAACTATATCAAAAAAAAGGCGACCAATATGGCCGCCTTTTCTATTTATAATAGCCTAAAAAACTTATTCAGGCTCAGCAGCCATGCCACCACCCATTTGGTGTACACGAACAGCTAAAATCTTGATTGATGTTTCATCAAGACGACCGCCCCATGCAGGCATAGTACCTTTACGTCCGTTGGTAATGGTTTCTTTAATGGTTGCTAAATTGCCACCAAAACGCCAAATACCATCAGTCAAGTTTACAGCACCTGTATCAAAGTCTCCATTTAGCATAGAACCTTTAGCGTTTGCACTATGACAACCAGCACAGGTTTCTTGGAAAAGCTCATTTGCAGCTGCAAATGTTGGATTGTTAGCACCTTTCACCAACTCACCATCATCATTAAGCTCAGCATCACCCGTTGACAAACCATCATGAATAAATGTAGCAAGTTTATCAACATCCGATGCAGTTAGCTCGTCATTCCCACCTTTAGGAGGCATTTCAGCTTGACGACCATCTGTAATGGTTTCAATGATTTTTGCAGTCCAACCACCATACAACCAATCATCATCAGTTAAGTTTGGAAATGATTCACCAGGATGTGCTTTGTTCAAGTTACCTTGACCACCAGAGCCATGACATGCTGCACAGTTATCACCGAACAACACCACTGAACGACCCAATGCAAATTGACGCATTTCATCATCTGCAATAATTTCATCTGCAGACATGGTTGCCAATTTCTTCATGTAACCTTCACGAACAGCTTCAATTTCAGCTACATCATCACGCATTTCATTGATAGCTGTCCAGCCATTCAAATACTTGCGATCGCCAGCTTTAATGGTTAGCTCATTATAACCTTTAGCTTTTAATGCATCAATTTCAGACTGAGTCCAGTTTTCACCTTCGTAGTATTTATTGATGCCCAATACACCCATAATACCTTTCGAGTGTCCGTGAACAAACATTTCTGTTCCCGTGATACTATTAATAGCATTTTGCATCTTAAGGTTTAGCGGTGTTGATGGATAAATGATGTAGTAACATGTTACGAAGGTAAGGCCTATATAGAAGCCCCAAGCCCACCACGTTGGTGGTTTATTGGTTAATTCTCTAATGCCGTCCCACTCATGGCCTGTGCTGCCATCATTTGGAGCGTTATGATCACTCATGATTTTCCCTCCTCGGAAATATTATCATTATCTTCATCGAAAATAATGTTTTTTTGATTTGTATACTCTTCGTCCTTTTTACGGAAGAAAGCCACATAGGCAATCGCCGTAAAAAGGCATATAAGAATGGTTAACGTACCAAAGCTCACGTATTACTCACGGTAAGGTTGACCAAATTTATCATGGTAATAGTCAACGCCTTCTTCAAAGTGAACATGTGTACCAAGCTGCTGTAGGTATGCAATCAATGCATCCATTTCAGTAACATCAGAAGCATCGCCATCAAATGCACGTACATTCAACTCAGTAGGTTCAAATGAATCAGTCCACTGAATCACTTTACCATCATGCTTCCAAGTTTTACGTTCATATCTAGCACGAAGAGCATCTTCACCTTCACCGTCATCAACGCCAGCTTGTGCTTTCAAATCCGCTTCCCAATTCGCAATATCGTCAGCGCTATACGGCACATTCATCATGGCCAACACTTCCATACGTTTCTTGGTCAAGCTTGTATCCAACTTACGTTCTTCTAAGAAATAGTAATTTGGCATTACAGATTCAGGAACAACTGAACGTGGATGACGCAAATGTTGAATATGCCATGCATCGGTATATTTATGACCAACACGTGCCAAGTCAGGACCAGTACGTTTTGAACCCCAAGCGTAGTTATGGTCGAAACCCGACTCAATCGCTAACGAGAAGTGACCATAACGTTCTTTTTCATCACGAAAAGGACGAATCATTTGCGAGTGACATAAGAAACAACCTTCACGACGGAAAATAGCAAAACCTTCAAGCTCAAGTGGCGTCAATGGGCGCACACCTTCAACATTCGGCTCAGAATCTTCCAAATGGTATGCAGGAATAATCTCCACAATACCACCCACCGCTACCAAGATAGCTACGAAGACTGCTAAAATAGGTAAGTTTGATTCGATGGTATCATGAGGAATACCGCGAATCATTCCACCTTCTTTTTTGTATTCAGACATCGTATTCTCCTTATGCTCTAGCTTCAGCTGTAAGCATGACGTTTGTGCCCGCTTTCACTGCGCTAATAGTTTTTAGTGTATTAAACAACATGATGCAGAAGCCACAGAATACGAGGAATCCACCAAGTGCACGTAATGCATAGAAAGGATGCATAGCAGCAACAGAGTCAGCAAAGGTATAAACCAAGTTACCGTACTCATCAAATGCACGCCACATCAAACCTTGCAATACACCAGAACCCCACATTGCTGTGATGTAGAAAATTGCACCTGTCAAATGAACCCAGAAATGTGTGTTTACAAGTTTTGCAGACCACATTTCAGTATTCCACATACGTGTAATCATGTGATACATCGCGCCAATCGCAATCATTGCGTTCCAGCCCAAAGCACCTGAATGTACATGACCAACTGTCCAGTCAGTGTAGTGAGAAAGTGCATTCACAGATTTCGTACCCATCAATGGGCCTTCAAATGTAGACATACCGTAGAATGCAAGGGCTACAACCATGAAGCGCATCACAGGGTCAGTACGAATTTTATCCCAAGCACCAGACATGGTCATCATACCGTTAATCATACCACCCCAAGATGGGAAGATAAGCGCGATAGACATACCAGCACCTAGAGAAAGTGTCCAATCAGGAATTGCAGTGTAGTGAAGGTGATGTGCGCCAACCCATACATACAAGAAAGTCAAAGACCAAAAGTGCAACACTGATAAACGGTAAGAGTAAATAGGACGGTTCGCATGTTTTGGTACGAAGTAATACATCACACCAATAAAACCCGCTGTTAGGAAGAAACCAACCGCGTTATGTCCCCACCACCATTGTGTCATCGCATCATGAATACCAGCATAAGCAGAATATGAAAAAGTCATATCAACTGGAATACAAAGACCGTTAAACACGAAGATATAAGTTACCATAAACAACATGGTCATGAAGAACCAAAGACCAACGTAGATATGAGACATCTTACGTCTTGCAATTGTGCCTAAGAAAGAAATCGTCATGCAAACCCAAGAAGCTGCCATGATAATGTCAATCCACCACTCTGGCTCATGATACTCTTTGGATTGTGTCCAGCCCAATGGCAAAGTAATCCAAATACAAACCATGGCAAACAACCATAAATATACAGCTGCCCATGCAACTTTTTCAAATGCTACACGTGCATGTGTTGCATGCTGCACCATATAAAAACCTGCACCATACAATAAGAACCCACCAAAACCAAAAATCACGGTGTTGGTATGCACTGGGCGCAGGCGACCAAAGCTTATTTCAGCAACATCAAAGTTTAAAAATGGCCAAGCCAACTCAGATGCAACCCATGTTCCAATGGCCGTACCAACCACACCCATCATAATACCTACGATAACGCAAAACTTAACGATATCGTAATTATATTCGTCTTTTTCAGCTACAGAACTCACGAGTTAGTTCCTCCCTTCTTTTCTTTTTCCAACCTTTCTTGCTCAGCTTTTTTTAATGCTACGCGAATAGCATAAATCACCATGCTAACCGCAAACAGCACAGTAAAAACTGACCAGAATACTACTGGGTCATTGAAAATCCATGCATCAGCATTGAACAAGACATGACCAGGTTTTTCTATTTCATTCATACCTCAACTCCTTTTAATATTAAATTCATCTAACTCTTATTAGATATTAAACTGCGCCTGTTATCATTGATGTAATAGCTACAATCGCAACAAACGTAAAATAATAAACAAATCCTAAGATAAACGGCATATTATCCCTCCTGTTTCTCCATTCGAGAATTTTTCACTTGGCGGAACTTTAAAACCATTAAAATATTTTAACAAGCATTATTTTCCCTACATTGGTTATGGTTTTATATTTGGACTTATGGAAATAGATTCTATACGATTTTGCGCAACTGTAATTTAGATGAATTACAACCAATAATAGTATTATACGGTAAAATTCATCATAATGAAGAACAAAGGAAGGATTTGCTATTATGCCTGAGACACAAACAAAGAAATCAGATTATTTGATTGAGCATGAGGATTATGCTGTTTGGAATATCAATTCGGGTGATTCCACTGTACACGCCCGCCGTATTTCTGGGCGGTTCAGAAATATTAAATGGTTAACCATGGCAACACTTTTAATACCTTTTTTCATTCTACCTTACTTTACGTGGAATGGTAGACAAGCCATTTATTTTGATATCCCAGCCCGTAAATTTTATTTGTTTGATGTCACCATTTGGCCACAAGACTTACTTATTCTTGCTTTGCTGATGTTATTTGCATTTATTCTCTTATTCTCCATGACTGCGATTGCTGGGCGCATTTTTTGTGGAACCATGTGCCCACAAACCATGTGGACAGACTTAATGACCCTTACGGAGCGTTGGGCCGAAGGCTCTGCTCGCCAACGCATCAAGCTGGATGCCATGCCTTGGAACGCAGAGAAAATTCGTAAAAAAGTCTTTAAACATTTGATGTGGGTTACCATTTGCACACTGACTTCCGTAACTTTTCTGGGCTACTTCTCTGGTATAGACAATGCTTGGTCTAAGTTGTTCAACTTAGACTACAATGTGTACGAGTGGGTATCCTTTTGGTTTGTATTCTTTTTATTTTATATCAACACTGGTTTTGTTCGCGAACAAATTTGCAACTGGGTTTGCCCTTATGCCCGTATTCAAGCGGTGATGACAGACAAAGATACGATTACAACCACTTATGATTATCATCGTGGCGAACCACGTGGTCGCGTTAAAAAAGGACAAGATAATAGCGATAAAGGTGATTGTGTAGATTGTAATATGTGCGTATCAGTATGCCCAACAGGTGTCGATATTCGCGATGGCAGTCAGATTGGGTGTATTAACTGCGGTTTATGTATTGATGCATGTGATGATATTATGACCAAAGTTGGACGCGAGAAAGGTTTGATTCGCTTCATGTCCTATCATGAATTAGAAAACAACCTTTCAGCAGGCAAACGTTTTTTACGCCCACGACCTATGATTTATATGTTGGCTACAGCAATTACATTTACTGGTATTATGTACACTATATTCTTCAAGGCAGACTTGGACATGAATGTAAATCATGAGCGCAGCCCAACATATACAGTCATGTCTGACCGTACGATTCAGAATATGTATCATGCTATTATTCTCAATAAAACCGAGTTGGCAGCTAACTTTACCCTGAAAGTTACAGGTATTGATGGCATCACTACCAACTTCGACAATAAAGTGCTTAAACTTACAAGTGGGCAAGCGAAAAAAATTGACCTGCTTGTAAAAGTACCACAAAAGAATTTAAGTGGTGGTCGCCAGCCCATCACACTTAAACTAGAAGCTGTGGATCATCCTGAGCTTACTAAAACCTATGAATCAATGTTCTTTGGACCAGGAAATTAAACCATGAATAAACCCAATAAAAAAAATAAAGCTTTTCGTAGCCCTTATGTATGGTCAGTGCTAGCACTTTTTGCCATTGTATTTACTGTTAACTTTGGATTTGTAACAGCAGCACTTGATACCAGCCCAGGTCTTGTCACTGAAAAATACTACAAATACGGCTTGCAGCAAAATAAATTTGACCGTCAATATCGAACACAAGCAGAGCGCGGGTGGAATGTTGACCTACAAATTGATGATGCCATCCAAGCCAATCAACCCAGCATCATTACTTTGGTTGTTACGGATCAGTATGCACAACCTATCAGCCATGGTCATGCTGAACTAAGGGCATATCGCCCCAGCGATGCTAAAGCTGATGTACTGCTTAATCTTAAGGAAACAGACAAGGAAGGAGTCTATCAGGCAGAGCTAACACTGCTAACACCTGGCATTTGGGATATGAACCTCCTTTTTGCCAAAGATGAAGACAAACACATGTTAAACAAACGTGTAGTCATTAAAGGTAAAAGCAATGAAGAACCTACAACGCTTGAAAAAATCGTTAATTTCATCACACTTTAAACTTTAACATCTGTGAACACACAAAATCCAACAGAAGCACTTGAAGGCACTTGTTTTCATTGTGGTTTAATGCTGACAAAACAAAATATTATTCATGCTGATATCCAAGATGAATCACATGATTTTTGTTGCACCGGTTGCGCTCAAGTATGTGCTATTATCCATGACTCTGGACTGGATTCATTTTATAAATTCGCACCAGAATCACGTGACTGGAACACCCCTGAACAAGCGCCTGAAGATGCCAAACTTTTTGATAGCTTAGAGCTTCAAGCTGACTTTGTTCGCCAGTTTCCTGATGGCACATACCAAGCTGACTTATTGATTGAAGGCATCCATTGTCCAGCTTGTGTTTGGTTAATCGAACAAGCCTTGCAACACATGGATGCCGTCACTTTTGCTGATGTTAGCCTTACGCGCCGTCGTCTTCGTCTACGCTGGAAACCTGATGAGATGTTATTGTCCGAAGCTATTCTAGTAATGGGTAAACTTGGCTACCAAGCTATCCCTTATCAAGAAGACCTTGAACAAAAAGCCAATAAAGCTCGTCGACAAGACCTTCTGTTTCGCATGGCATTTGCAGGTTTTGTATTTGCCAATGTTATGACTGCCGCAGTTTGTTTGTATGGCGGTTCGTTTTTTGGCATTGCCGATGAATGGCGCGCCGTGTTTGAATGGTATTCCATGGTACTTACCTTTGCGGGTATAGCCTATTCTGGGCGTACTTTTTTTATTGGTGCGTGGAAGTCTATCAAAGCAGTTAAACCCAATATGGATTTACCCATTTCAATTGGCATCAGCACCAGCTTTTTATGGTCTTCTTATGTTACCATCTTCAACCCTGACACTGTTGAGCACCATGTTTATTTTGATTCGGTTTCCATGTTTGTGTTTTTGATACTTGTTGGGCGTTTCTTAGAGTCTTCCGCTCGTGAAACAGCAGGCTCAACCACGCGTCATTTATTGGCATTATTACCCCGTGCTGCAAGGTTGATTCATGATAATGGTGATGAGGAACTGATTCCGCTTCGCTCTGTTAAACAAGGTGATATTTTACGCATAAAACCTGGAGACCGCGTACCCGTTGATGGGGAAGTCTTGGACGGGTACTCCGAAGTGGATGAATCCATTATATCTGGTGAATCTCGCCCTCTTATCAAAAAACAAGGTAGTCAAGTCGTTGGCGGCACACAAAACATCTCAGGACAACTCAAAATCAAAGCCACCCACCTTGGACATGAATCAGTGTTATCCCAAATTGTAGAACTTGTAGAACAAGCCCAAGACTCAAAAGTTAAGATTCAGGGTGTTGCAGATAAAATTGTGCCTTGGTTTGTGACTATTATTTTGGCTTTATCGGCTGTGACATTTTTGTATTGGTTTAATCAGGCTGACTTTGCAACCGCAACCATGACTGCTGTCACCGTGCTTATCATTACCTGCCCTTGTGCATTGGGGCTAGCAACACCTATGGCAATTTCCATCGGTGCAGGCCTTGGTGGAAAACTGGGTGTACTCATCAAACGCGGCAGCGCACTGGAACAATTATTACATCTTAATCATATCGTCTTCGATAAAACAGGCACCCTTACCCACGGACAATTGACAGTGGTACACCAGCAAGTCTTGGTCAAAGATGAAAGCCAACTATGGTCGCAAGTTCATGCTTTAGAGCAAGCATCCGAACATCCCTTGGCCCAAGCTATTGTCTCAGCACTAGAACCCTTCCCTACTGATAAAAACTTATCAAAATTTAACAATATTGCAGGGCGTGGTGTTGAAGGAAGTTTTAATGGATCGCTATTACATGTTGGCTCATTGGGTTGGCTTTTATCTGAAGGTATAGTTTTAACCGATGAAATAAGCAAACAACTGCAACACGAAGAACAACAAGGGCATACCTTAGTTGTTATCTTTAATGATAAAGAGCTCTTAGCTTGGGTGGCTCTTGGCGATGAGCTGCGAGACGAATCATCTTCTGTCATTCGTGCCCTTCAATCGCAAGGTGTGATTGTAAGTTTACTCACCGGTGACCGAAAAGCATCAGCGCAAGCCATTGCTGCACAGTTAGATACGCTTGAACCCATTCAAGTGATTGCCGAAGTATTACCAGGTGAAAAAGCTGACAAAATTAAAGCGTTGCAAACCCAAGGTTTTCACGTGGGTATGGTTGGTGATGGTGTGAATGATGCACCAGCACTAACACAAGCTGATGTTGGCATTGCCATGGGGCAAGCTACAGATGTTTCAGCACATGCCGCCGATGTTGTATTGTTGGGAGGCTTAAACAAATTGCCTACTGCATTTAGCCTATCCACACAAACCATGAAAACCATCAAACAAAACCTTGCTTTATCCTTGGGCTACAATATCTTGGTTATTCCACTTGCAATGGGTGGTATGATTCATCCATTGTTTGCAGCTATTGCAATGCCTGTTTCTTCTTTATTGGTTATAGGCAATGCTTTGCTCATTCATAAACGCGTCAAAGGATAACTGATATGGATATTATTTTAATGCTGATTCCAGCTGCGCTACTCTTTAGTATCATTGCCTTGCTAGTCTTTCGTTGGTCAGTCAAATCTGACCAATATGATGATATGGCAGGTGAGGCATTCCGCATACTTATGGATGATGAAGATATGATTCCTGAATCTGCAAAAAAAGTGCCTCACGCAGACCTTAAAAAGAAAGAATTAGAAAACAAATCAGATGGTGGCGCGAATTAAATGATGTGGAAAATATCTCTTGCACTGATTCTTATTGTTGGCTCAGCTACATTTTACATTACCAGTTCCGTTTATAAGCAGTCTGGAGAGTCCACAAAACAACGAACTTTCTTTGATGAAAAACAACATCTGCATGTTATGGGAATTGTACTGGGTGAAAGCACTGTTCGTGATGCTGAACTGGCATTTAGGAGCCGTACTGATGCGGCTTTATTTTTATACCCTAAAGAAACAAAAGAAGGGCAAGAAGCGCAATATACGGGTAAGCTTGAAGCCTATTTCCCATCCATTGCCGACCACAGTAAAGTATTACTCACATTAAAAATTACGGATACGGCATTAGAAGCTATACGTAAACGTAGCGCTAGCCCACGAATATACCCCAACGGGGTGATTCGCATGAACTTATCCAGTCAAGATATTTTGGCTGTGCGACGCATGATAATTACTGAAATGTCACTTATTCCAAGTGTACAACTTACAGAAGAAATAATTATGGCACAATTTGGTAAACCTGAATCGGTAACCAACACCAGCCCAAATATCACAGTATATACGTTTCCCAAAATTGGTTTGGTTGCAACCATCAATCAGGATGACAACGATAAACTAACGTTTAATAACCCATAACTTCCTTAAAACAGGCATAAAAAAGGCGACCCAAGGTCGCCTTTTTACAAAACACTTTATTCAATTAAGAATTAATGACCACGTGGATCTGGTTTTTCATTTGTTTCAATACCTGCCACTTTATAAATTGGGCAACGACTCGTCAAACCTGTAACAACCAATACCAATCCCACAATAATAAATATCATGCTCATAGCACCGCCATCTTCAGTGAACCAACCACCCAAGGCAAAACCAAGACCAAAAACAACACGTAAAGTACGATCTACTGTTCCAACATTACTATTCATTCCTCACTCCTCCGCTCTATTTAAAACACCCTCAAGTGATGAGAATCACTATGGTATCCATTTTTATTTTGAGCGTATTATACAGGATAATAAGTCACCTGCCAAGATTTCTCTTGCTGCATTAGAAATTATACTCAAAATACCTCTTTTCCTTGTCAATGCATCAACATCGGCAATAATCATTCCATTCCAAAACAAAAGGATTATTTATGTCAACCAAGTGGGTTTATCGCATCATTGCAGGTCTAGCTATTGCAGCCGTATTATACGTTCTTTTTCCAAACAGTGAACCCAACCCTCGTCCAACCTGGTGGAATATCCAACCAGGTTCTAATACTTTAACTGTGTTGGGCTTAAGCTTAAATAAAAGTCAACTTAATGATGCTATAAATACCCTGAAAACACCGCCCAAGGTTGCCCTTTTCACCCGCCGCCAAGGTAAAAACCAACCTGAGCCACCCATGCACCTTGAAGCATTTTTTGCAGATGTTTTTGATGAAGGTGATAATGTTATTATAACACTGCTTGCCGACAAAAAACTACTGCAACACATTAAAAAAGAAGCATATCAACCCGAATGGATGCCCAATGATGTGATTCGGGTTGGCATAAGACAAAAATTATACCCTAGCTTGCAACACCTCACTATTAGCAGCATCACAATACTTGCAGGGCGACAAATTAAATTTGAGGCTTTTCAAGAACATTTTGGCAAACCTGATAAAATTCTCAGCGATAGGCAGGGCAACGCACATTTTCTTTATCCACAACTGGGGTTAGACTTAATTCAGCCAGCTGGTGGTGCACATATTTTGCAATTTGTGTCACCCGATGTGTTTGACCAAGAGCTCCTACAGCCACTGGTGAATAATCAACAGAAATAGGAACAACAAATCATGACAACACTTTTAGGCGCAGCATTTTTGGTGGGTTTTTTAGGCAGCTTACATTGTGTAGGGATGTGTGGAGGGCTTGTCACAACTCTTGCTATGTCTCAAAAAAGGACATGGTGGACTGGGCTTATAAGTTACCAACTGGGTCGAATACTCACTTACACATTTTTAGGTTTATTGGCTGGCATGATGGGCATGGTGATTACCCAAGTGACTTGGTTTGCAGATGTGCAACGTGGTCTCACGCTATTTGCAGGTAGTTTGATGATACTTTTCGGGCTTACCCTTGCAGGCTCGGTGCCTGACCCATTGGTAAAAATAATGTCACAATTGAGTCGCGTGGTTGGGCTAAGTAAATGGATTTATACTGCGACAAATAGTCGCATGCCCATGAGTTGGTTCATGGTTGGTTTATTCAATGGTTTATTACCTTGTGGTTTGGTCTATGCAGGTTTAGCACTTAGCCTAACCTCTGGCAGTATAGGGTTATCGGCTGCCATGATGATGGCTTTTGGATTGGGCACTGTGCCAGCGATGATGTTTGTACCTGTGGTGCTCAAATCAGCATCACCCAAAGCGCGTGGCTGGGTTTTAAAAATTGCTGCAATACTACTGATTTTAATGGGTGCATTCACCATGATTCGCGGCAGTGCCTTCATGCATAGCATGCATGATATGGATAATATGCAAGGCATGAATCACTCTGGGCATTCTATGCCCATGAACCATGAGATGCATCCCAACACACATACCATGCCAAAAATGAACATGGAAGGTATAAACATGGATGATATGGACATGCAAAATATGAATATGGATGGTATAAAAGAATAAATGTCGTGGTTTGCCTTTATTGAACTTTCGCTGTTTTTTATCCTTGCCGCTATTGTTGCTTGGGTATTCTTTAAACCTGTGAAAAAAAAGAAAACGGATACCCATAAATCTGACCATTCGTAATTGTCACAAAAACACACTAGACTTGCCTCGCGAAGTGGCTCGGATGGTCGCGCTATGCTTCAATAGCATAGGGAGGAAAGTCCGGGCTGCAAAGAGCAGGATGCTGGATAACATCCAGTGGGGGCAACCCTAGGAAAGTGCCACAGAGACTAGACCGCCATGTGGCAACACATGGTAAGGGTGAAAGGGTGCGGTAAGAGCGCACCGCTTGGCTTGGTGACAAGCCAAGGCTTAGGTAAACCCCATCCGCAGCAAGACCAAATAGGAAGTCGTTAAGCGTGGCTCGCGCGTGGCTTCGGGTAGGTTGCTTGAGGCTGCTGGCAACAGTAGTCCAGATGAATGATCATCGCTTTTGTTTGGTAACAAACAAAAGCACAGAACCCGGCTTACAGAGCCACTTCGCAATGTTTTTTTATTAACAGGGGAATGTATGTTCAAGGTTCTTAAAGTATTATTTGGGCTTATTGTCTTCATTATTTTGGCTTTATTGGCAGCGCCATTTTTTATTGATGTCAATGACTATAAACCCGAAATCAGCAAAGCTGTACATGATGCGACGGGAAGAAATGTGCAGATTGAACATATCCAACTTTCTGCTTTCCCATGGGTGGGTTTAACCCTCAAAAATGTACAACTTGAAAATGCCCCTGGGTTTCAACATCAGCATATGATCACCATTGATACAGTGGATATCCAACTCGAACTTATACCACTGTTAAACAAACAAATCGAAGTCAAACGCTTTCTCTTAGACACACCCAAGATTTGGCTTGAGCAACGCGGAGATGCATCCAACAACTGGCAAGACTTACAACCAACCCCAACCCATGCCAAAGCAGCCACCACAACACCCGCAGTGCGTGCCAACAAAACCAAGTCAAGCAGTGTGGTGCGCTCCCCTATCGCGCTTAATGCAGATTTATTACAACTCAAAAATGGTCAAGTGATTTGGTCTGACACAGCCAATGGAAAGCTTGTGGTTTCTGATATTCAATTAACCATTAAAGATTTACAACTGACCAAACCCATTCAAATTGAGTTATCTGCCAAACTGGATAAAAATCCTTTCGAGGTAAACGCCGAAGTTGGCCCCCTTGGCGACTTCAACACATTGGCTGTTAATAAACTACCCGTTCGTCTCCAGTTTAAAACGCAAGGTTTCTCACTTGCCCCATTTTCAGCATGGTTGCCCGATTTAGAAGCTGCACAAGTGGAACAATTTGGCGACCTTAAAGCGGCAAAAGTAGACCTTAATATTTCCCTTGAACAACATAAAGACAGTGCGATTGCCAGCAGTGGTAAGCTGCAGCTGCAACTCAAAGACAAGCTTGATATGGCATGGAAACTGAATGCAAAAGCGCTTAAATCCATGCATATTCAAGACCTTGATGTCAGCATCAATGACACACAAGTTGCGAATATATCAGGTAATATCAAAAATATTACGCAATCGCCAAGTTATGAGCTTCGCATTGAAACAGCCAAACTGCAGCGCATCTGGCTCAATCATTTCTCGCCCAGTTTACAAGCTTTATACTTGCACCACCCCGAACCGTGGGAAAGCATCAAATTGGGTGCATTGATTGCAGGGGATGCGGATATTCTCGATATTCGTGACCTACAACTCCAACTCAACGATGAACATGTGCAAGCATCGGGCAATCTCGCATGGGGTGAAGCACCTGATATTCAACTGCGCATCACAACCAATACTCTGCATTTAGACCCTTGGTTGCCCCAAAGTGAAGCGAAACAAGCTGAAAATACGCAAACAACCGCCGAAGTACAAAATAGTTCGGAACAAAATGATGCAGAACAAAATGGCGCAGTGAAAAATGATGTAGAGCCAGACTTAACCTTCTTAAAACCATGGTATCTCTCACTACAGCTGAGTGCCAAACGTATCGATGTTATCAACCTCCAACTTGATAATCTTAGGCTTACCTTAAGCACTGAAAAAGGTGTGGTACGTTTAAATCCACTCAAGTTTGAAGTTGCAGGTGGCAGAGTGTCTGAAAACTTCACTTTATATACCAATACTTACCCTGCGACATGGAAAGAATCGATGAAGTTGAATGGTGTATCCGTGCAACCTATTCTCAAAGCCGTTGCCGATTTTGATAAACTTTCGGGCACTGCCACCTTAAACACCAGTCTATCAGGCAAAGGTTTACTTCCTGCAAACATCAGCAAAAATTTAAACGGCAATGGTCATTTTGTATTTGAAGATGGTCAATTTGAAGGTGTGGATATTGCCAAAGAAGTACGCAAGTTTAAAAAACAAGATACACCATCACAAAACACCACAGATTTTGCCCAAATGCAAGGCAGTTTCCGCATTCATAAAGGGGTACTCACCAACAACGACCTCTATATGGCATCCCCCTTATTCCGCCTTACAGGTAAAGGTAAGTTATACCTTGACCCACTCAAACTGGACTACCATGTGCGCCCTCGTTTAATTGAGTCTCTGGCTGGGCAAGGTGGCAGCCGAGCTGACCGTGGTATCGAAGTCCCACTGCATATTTCAGGACCAATCGATAATATTCAGGTGTCCGTAGAGTTCGACAAAGATGCCTTGCTCAATAGCGCAGCAGCAATCAACAATGCCGCAGGCAAACCCATTGGTGGTGTAGGCGGCAAAGTGCTCGACCAAGGTTTTATCAAAACCCGCGATGAAGAAATCGCCAAAGCCAAGGCAGAAGCCAAACGAAAAGCCGATGCAAAAATTGCAGCTGAAAAAGCACGTTTACAAGCTGATGCCAAGAAAAAAGCTGAAGAAAAATTGAAAAATATGTTCAAAGGTTTTGGTTTTTAAAACATGCATATCTTTGAACACATGCGTTTGCACCCAGAACGCCCCCAAATCAGACAAATCAAACATGCCGCCAAGCTGCTCAACGATGGCTGTTTTGCCGTCGTGCCCACGGAAACCACCTATGCCATCATGGTACTACCCACCGCACTCAAAGCCCAAGAAAACATTCGCCAGCTTCGCGGTTTGGATGAACATCATTTATGGTCATTGGTATGCAAAGATTTAAAACAAGCTTCCCAGTTTGTAAGCATAGACAATCCTTCGCATCGAATCCTAAAACATCATTTACCAGGGCCGTACACCTTCATTTTACCCGCCAACTCCAAGCTTCCCAAACGCATTTTTGGCAAACGCAAAGATGTCGGCATTCGTATGCCCGACCATGCCGTGTGTTCCATGCTTTTAGAAGAACTTGGCGAACCACTATTGGCTACATCCATGCAATTCCCCGATGAAGATTTCATCGCCACCGACCCTGATGCTATCGAACCCCGCATCAAACACCTGAATGCCGTACTACTCGATGCAGGTTGGGGTGACATGACCCCCACCACGATTATCGACTTATGTGATGACAGCCCACAAGTTTTACGTCAAGGTCTTGGTGAGTGGGAAGTTTAGAAACCAATAAACAATCAATTATTTTACCTTTATGATACAACAACTTATGCATAAATGGCTCTGCCGACCTTTGGGGAAAGGTAAGGAGGTGATGATATGACACAGCAAAGAGAAGCACGGGATGATGCAGAATGGTATCACTTTGATATTCACGGTGCGTGAGCTGCTAAGTTTTCTACTTTTAACCATGATTACACACCACAATTAGCGCCTATCAATGTGCCATTGCCTCAAGGTGTGCCTGAATCTATCTCGGCATTTTCACCTGGTACATTACAGGATAAGGTGGTTGACCCGTATCTTGGTATTGCAAAATTACGACAGCAATTTGAGGGTAAAGGTCGCCGTCTTGGGGGGGTATCTCATTCTATTGCGTGGGTTGCGGTTAAAAGATAATCGGAATTGGGGTAAATACAGCCTTGATGGTCGATTGCCGCAATGGAAAGATATTGTGATGGATGTGCATAGTATCGGCATGACCCATGAGTTCTTGCCCGAAGTGCATACGTTCGCTGTATTGCACCTTAATTATTGCCTTGGCTTTAATTATAGATTACCATCAAAAAGCCATCCCATTGGCATAAAAAACCAGCCCATAATTATTCAAAAAAACCACCCAGTATTTTTTTACACGGAATAGGGTATAGCAATGCACATCTTTCCTGTGTCCTCCAGTCCTGTACCCAGTAAACCACTCAACCTGATGGTGAAGACGTTTGACTTCATAACCTTTCAACATGAATAATACCAAGGTGGCTTTTTGAATAATTATGGGCTGGTCTACTCAATGGTTATACGTTGGCTTTTTGCATGTTATTTTATATTAATGAGCGCAGGTTGAATTATCACGATACTATTCGTATGTATGACCGTGATATTAAAGGTGCGAAAAATGCAGAAGAACGGCAAATGGAAATTGATAGTCTGCACAAGTTTCGTAACCATGCTCAACAGAGTGTGAATGTAGGTAACGCAGAAGATTTTTACGAAATGCTAGATTTATTTAAGCGTCCTGCGCAACTGCGCCAAATTCTTATGCCACCTGATACGGTACGCATCCCCGAAGAAGGTTTGAACCTTGATTGGGTGGACTTGGAGCGGTCTGTAAAACGCTTGTGTGAAGATATGATGGACAATGGCTTTTTATGTGTGAGTGATATTGATATTATTGCATGTGACAGCCTTGGTGCATACACCGTGGGTATTGGTCAAGATAGGTATATCCCGCCTATTTGGGCGAACTATGGTAATAACTTTGCGTGGGGCGCATGTTTGCGTGATTGGTTGCCTGATACGGAAGCGTCTATGCATGAGTTGAAACACTTTTTGTTTGACCGCTATAGACTAAGCACCACTGAATATTTTGCCCGCCCAATGGATGATGGTTGGCGTTCGTGGTTTGACCCTGACACAGTTGCTTGGTTTGATAGTATTCGCGCTGAATACGAAGCTGAAATGAAAAAACAGCAGAAATAGTGGTTGCAAATGATTTCAAAGACTTAGCTTCATTGTTGTTTATACCCCTAGCCGTTGTTAGGGGCTTTTTTTGGTTGTAATGTAGCCTAACAGCTCAAGGAATCATCACCCTTTAGGGCTAATACGAGTAAGATGAACAAGTGCAAACTAAAGTGAAGCGTAGATTTAAACAACTTGAGTTGGTAAAAATCAATGATTGAAGAAAGAGAACTTCACACTTGCTCTATGGGGCTGCATAAGCTTTCACCCTACTAATCAGCTTGCACTTCTTGTGAGAAAAAACCACCTTTTTAAGTGACTTTTTCATTGAGCCAAGTCTTGATTAGACTTTGATACGGCACGTCCATTTTGTTTGCTTTTACCTTAATTTTAGCAAGTAAATCTTCAGGCAATCGCAGGCTGATTGCTTTAGTTGTCGGTTTGAGACTGGGAAACACGGCAAGCTGGGTTTTGCTCATATCCACATAGTCGGTGCTATCATGAGTTTCCCAAAACTCACGTTCTTCTTGTTCGTTTTTGAAATCAGGTATTGTTTTCATAGTGTTCTTTCTCCTTTTTGTGCATTTTTCTTGCTGAAATAACACGGATTTGATCATTCCGTATAGTGAAAGTGATATGCAACAATTTTGCATAATCTGTTTTTCCATAGGCGTGAAATCGTAGCTCGTTTTGACTGTGTTTTACATCATCGAGCAACAGCAACGGCATATTAAAAAACACTTGCTTCGCTTCGCTTTCGCTTATGCTGTGCTTGTCCTGGCTTTTACGCTCATTGCCTGCATCCCACTCGAACCCTGTAATTTCAGAAAGTGAAATCATGTGTTTTTTTCTGCCCAGCCGATAAGAAAACTGCGGCAACATCAGCACGTTCTTTTTGGTCGTGGTATTTGCAGAACTTATCACGATCGTTCACTTCTTTCTTGCAGTCTGTAAAAAACATTTATTCATTTTCTCCTTTCCCTTGTTTAGAGTATATTACCATAATATACACAATGCGTCAAACATTTATTTTTAGAGCATTAGGGTCAGGTCTTGCCTCGCGTATTTCCTTCGTCTGACTATTCATTCAAGTGCACCAAGCTTAGCCTATTGTAATAAGGGAGCGATAGCCTTTCACTACAAGAACGTATTGAAATGTTGACCAACTAGACCAATATTGATAAATTAGACCTAAAAAGAGGTGTTTCTATGATTGTAAACCTATCAGAAGCCAAGGCAAACTTATCTAAACTCGTAAATATGGCATATCACGGTGAAAAAATCGTGATTGCAAAGAATAATACACCACTTGTGGATTTGGTGGTGCATAAGCCAGATGCCCCTCGAAAGCTTGGGTTATTAGCTGGTCAATTTACCACGCCTGATGATATTTTAGATGAAGATGAAAGCATCACAGCCATGTTTGATGATGCCATCAAATGAACATTATCATCGACACCCATATCTTCCTTTGGGCATTATCTGAGCCACATAAAATTTCAGAAAAGAAGCAAGCCGAACTCAAAACACCTGCAAATACCATTTATGTGAGCTCTATTACTATGGTTGAACTGATGCTTAAAACATCGGTTGGTATATTAAATATCAAGTTTGATCCTGTAGATGCGGCGCAACAAAGTGGCTTTGAACTTCTCGATTTTAGCGCGAAAGATGCCATGCCACTGAAAGATATGCCCTTTCACCATAAAGACCCGTTTGATCGCATGCTGATTGCACAAAGTGTAGCTCGCAAGTTTCATTTGATGTCAGATGAAACCAAGTTCAAAGCATACGGCTGCAAGCTGATATAAACCTATAGTATCTGAATCAGGCTTGGCGGAAAATAGGTTCGGCTTTGCTTCGCGCATTTCCATAGTTGTCAAAACTAAGGTTCAAAAGCCCTCACATTGCATATCCAAGGCATCACGATAGCTTGCGCGCACTTATCATTTATTCGTCACACGAGGTAAACCCATGAATCATTCCGCACTCACTGCCCTATCCCCGCTTGATGGGCGTTATGCCAATAAAGTTGGCGACTTACGCCCTATTTTTAGTGAGTTTGGATTGATTAAAGCCCGTGTCTTGGTGGAAGTGCGCTGGTTGCAGATGTTGGCAGCACACAAGGATATTCAAGAAGTAAGCAGCTTATCGGCGGAAGCCAATGCTTTTTTGGATGCTATTGTTGATAACTTCTCTGAAGCTGATGCCCAAGCGGTGAAAGACATTGAAAAAACCACCAACCATGATGTGAAAGCCGTGGAATATTTCCTCAAAGATAAGGTGGCAGACCAAGCCGAACTCAATGCGGTATCTGAATTTATTCACTTTGCCTGCACATCCGAAGACATCAACAACCTATCCTACGGGCTGATGCTTAAAGAAGCGCGGGATACCGTGTTGCTTCCAGCTTTAGACAACACCATTGCCAAAATGGAAAACATGGCATCCGACATGGCAGCTATCCCTATGCTTGCGCGCACCCACGGGCAACCTGCATCACCCACCACCATGGGCAAAGAGTGGATGAATGTGGTCGCCCGATTAGATAGGCAACGCGCTCAAATTACAGACGTGGTCATTTCAGGGAAAATCAATGGTGCAACGGGTAATTTTAATGCGCATTTGATTGCCTACCCCGAAGTGGATTGGTTAAACACTGCCAAAGGTTTTGTGGAGTCTTTAGGGCTTGCTTGGAGCCCATATACCACCCAAATTGAGCCGCATGATTATATTGCAGAGCTGAATCAAGCAACATCGCGTTTTAATACTATTATCATTGATTTTAGCCGTGATATTTGGGGTTATATTTCTATGGGTTTCTTCAAACAAAAGGTGATTGCTGGCGAAGTCGGTTCATCGGCTATGCCACATAAGGTCAACCCAATTGATTTTGAAAATGCGGAAGGCAATTTAGGTTTAGCCAATGCCATGTTGCATCATTTGGCAGAAAAACTGCCGATTTCTCGTTGGCAACGCGATTTAACCGACTCAACTGTGTTGCGTAACCTTGGTGTGGGTTTTGGTTATACTATGCTTGCACTTTCTTCACTTGACCGTGGTTTGAGTAAGTTGGAAGTCAACGAAGGTAAAATGTTGGAAGATTTGGATAACACTTGGGAAGTATTGGCAGAAGCCGTACAAACCGTGATGCGCCGTTATGCGTTGCCAAACCCTTATGAACAGCTTAAAGCGCTGACCCGTGGCAAAGGTATCAATGCTGAACGCATTCGTGAATTCATTGAAAACCTAGATATTCCCGAAGATGCCAAAGCTAGACTTAAAGATATTACACCTGCTGATTATATTGGTAATGCTGCAAGCATGGGTAAAAAGAAACATACGCTTTAAAAGCTATACACCTCAAGCTTTGGTCTCATGTTGCAATTCAGCTTGTAAAGCACTGGCAAGGTAAGTAGCACATTTCCTTGCCAGTGGTGTAGCATGGTGAGGCAGAAGCAAACTCATTGGGCGAGATAATGTTGGGTTGAGTGGCCGCGTGGTTAACACGTGCTCTCCTGTTGGTAAACAATATTGCGAGACCACACCAATGCCCAAGCCTTGACGCACAGCTTCCAGCACAGCTGAAACGCCACCCAAACACAAATCAATATGAGGTAAGGTTTGGTTTCGCGTGAAAAACACTTGCTCCAACACCGCGCGTGTACCTGAGCCTTGCTCTCGCCATACCATACGATGTTCCCTTAAATGCGATACATCAAGGGCTTGATACTGTGCCAGCGGATGGTCATGACGCATCACCACCACAATATGGTCTTGCCCAAGATGCTGAACATGACAACTGGAACCAAGCCCTGTGGGTAATGGTTGCTCCACCAAACCAAAGTCATAAGCATCCATATGCTCAAATACATATTGGCTATTATAACTGCCTACCGAAAGCTCCACATGAGGTACAAGCTTACGAAAAGCAGGTAATACACGCGGTAACAATGCATTGGCAATGGTTTGACTAGCTGCAATATAAACTTTCCCCGCATCCAAGCCTTGTGCCTGTTGTATAAATGAGGCGGTATCTTGCAAGGCTTGCTGCACACCAAGTGCATATTGATAAAATGCTTCTCCCGTTGGTGTCACCTTAACCCCACGCCCATCTCGCTGATACAATTGTAACCCTGTATCTTGCTGTAAATATTTGAGTTGGTTGGATATCGCAGGTTGTGTCAAATGTCTTAACTTTGCCGCAGCATGAATACTCCCCGTTTGCACAAGGGCAACAAAACTTAGTAATTGCTCTGTATTCAAAGACATCGCACAAACATATCATAAATCATGATGAATTATATCACTATTTATCAATTTTAATAATCATACATGCCGATACGCTTGCCCACACAGGGAGGACAAACCATGATAAAAGAATGGAATTTCGGTATGTTCAAAGGGGTTATGCTGGTGACTATACTGGCAGCTTTAGCCTTGCAACTAAGCCATATACCTTGGTTACAAGCCATGTATGTAAGCCCACTCATGATAGGCATTCTTTTAGGTATCTTGTTTGGAAATACCATACACCATCATTTACCACAGCCGTGGTTGTTGGGGATTCATATCGTTACCCGCCGTGTATTGCGGCTTGCTATCATTTTGTATGGTTTTCATGTCAGCTTGCAAGAGGTGTTAGCCATTGGCTGGGTTGGTTTTCTGGCTGCGGCAAGCATTGTAGGCTCTACACTGTTTATCGCATATATAGTGGGGATACATATCTTTCATATGGATAAACAAACCGTCATGCTTACGGGTGCAGGCAGCGCTATTTGCGGGGCTGCCGCCATTTTGGCTTTTGAGCCTATTGTGCAGGGCAAAGGGCATCAAACCGCAGCCTCCGTTGCAACGGTTATCGTATTTGGCACAAGCGCTATGTTTCTTTACCCTTTATTATACCACACCCATTTTTTTGATATGTCATCCCATGCATGGGGGATTTATATTGGAGCAACAGTGCATGAGGTTGCACAAGTGGTTGGCGCAGCAAGCGCCATTCAACCCCATGTCATCCATGATGCTGTGATTGTTAAAATGACCCGTGTTATGCTGCTTGTTCCCGCGCTACTTATCACAAGCTGGTGGTGGGCAAGGCAGCAAGCCAACCATGCGCAACATGCCAAAAAAACCTTAACTATCCCTTGGTTTGCCTTTGGTTTCCTCGGTATGGTGTTGCTCAATTCCATGCAAGTCGTGCCACCTGTATGGGTCTCACATATTCAAACAACCGATCATTTTCTACTCATTATGGCAATGACAGCCTTGGGGCTTGAAACACAAATGAAAAAACTCAAACAAGTGGGCATCAAACCTTTCATTTTGGGCTTCATCCTATTTATTTGGCTAATCATGGGTGGGTATATGATTGTTCAAGGGCTTTTGAGATTTCATGCGATATAATTTACCGCTTACCGAAAAAAGACACACCATAGAAAGTAGTTATCTTGATATTTCAAGGTGTTGGGCTACACTTGCTCAGTAACTACATGAAAGAATCGCGGCTAAGTGGTGCTTTGCTTTCGTTTTGAGGTGTTTAACATGCGTATTTCATATCTCTTTATGCCCTTGTTATCATTCATGGTTTTGACGCAACCGCTTGCTGCTCAGGCTGCCGTTGGAGAGCCTACTGACCAAGGAAACGAAGCCATGCCAAATGCGATGTCGCACATCATGGTAGCCCCCAATATTGATATTCAAAATATCCGTGACCCTTTCTTATCCTCATTTGAGAAAAACCGTATTGAAGAAGCCAAACGTTTCAAAAACCGCCGTCAGCTTCCTGAAAACAAAAGAAAACGTGAAGTTTTAGAATTTTTTGACCTAAGCACACTTAAACTCGTTGCTACATACAAAAAAGCTGGTGGCGAGTGGGTAGCAAGTGTCCAAGACTCTACAGGTAAAGCCTACACTGTTCGCCGAGGCAATTATATTGGTAAACGTGGTGGGCGCATTGAGAAAATTGATGGGCAAACTATTTATTTGGTTGAACAAACCATCAATCCCGCAGGTGAAATTGTTGATCGTCAAGTCACCCTAACCATGGCAGAGGTCAACGACAACCTCTAAAATGAACAAAAAAGCAGTTGAACACCTTTTTTCAACACTACAATCCATTGACCCCGAACCTAAAACCGAGCTTAACTACAACACCCCTTTTGAACTGTTAATCGCAGTGCTTTTATCCGCCCAAGCCACCGATGTCGGTGTAAATAAAGCCACAGCGAAACTTTATCCCATAGCCAATACACCCCAAGCCTTTTTAGAGCTCGGTGAAGAAGGCTTAAAAAAATATATTAACACCATAGGTTTATACAACAGCAAAGCTAAACATGCGATTCAAACTGCGCGTATTTTGGTGGATAAATTTCATGGTGAAGTACCCCGCACCCGTAAAGAACTTGAGTCTTTACCGGGCGTTGGTCGTAAAACTGCCAATGTTGTATTGAATGTACTCTGGGGTGAGCCCACCATGGCGGTAGACACCCATATTTTCAGAGTTTCGAACCGTACTGGCTTAGCGCCTGGCAAAAATCCATTAGAAGTTGAGAAAAAGCTACTGCAAGTTATCCCAAAAAAATATATGCAGTACGCTCACCATTGGTTAATTTTACACGGTCGCTACACCTGCACAGCGCGCAAACCAAAATGCCATGCCTGCCCCATCAACCAAGAGTGCCAATGGGCTGAAAAAACAATTGCATGAGTCAAAAACTACCCTTCATTTTTCATAATTTACAAGACTCTCAAGTCTTTGCCTTAGCCCAAGCTGCAGGACGAGCCAATTATGATGTTCAAGGTTTTATTGAAGATATAAAAAGTACGCCTTGGGTAAAAAAAAGTACCTATATCAGCCAATATGCTGAAATGCCTAACCTTGGCGCAGTCAACAAGGGTGTATATGCACTAAACATCAAAAAAGCCAATATGCACGGGGTGTTTGTGCCCTTGGTGGATGATATTGCTGAGCTTATGGCTGAATATACACCTTTGCTGCGTAAATATGGCATGCGGTTTTTAAGCGTACACCCCAGCCAAATCGAGCAAAGCAATACCTATTATCTGCAACAATGGCAAGGCAAACTTGGCATTCCACAAACGGCGTATTGCGATGGCACCCAACTGCTTGAAACTGCAAAAAACATTGGTTTTCCTGTCATCATCAAGTCTTTTCGTCATGGTTTTATCACATTTGATGATGCGAACACCATGCAAAACTGGTTCAACAACAATCCAAACTACCCTTTCCATCTTGTGCAGCGTGTGCAACAGTATATTTCTGGTGAAACCAATCGTATGGCATCCGTACAACTATTGTTTGATGAAAACAGCCGACCTGTCCGTGGCTTTACGACTCGCCGTATTCGTGTATCTCAAACCATGTATGGTCCTTTTGGTGAAACTATTGCTGCCAAAGCAGAGTGGATACCTGAATTATACCATGCTGCCATTGCGCTGCTATCTGAACTCAACTGGCAAGGGTTTGCCGAAGTGGAATGTAAACAAGATGCTTCAGGGCGATGGCAACTTTTAGAAATCAACCCTCGATTATCAGGCTGGGCATGTTTTGCTGAAGCTGATGGTGCAGGTTTCTTGCAAGCTTATCACCATCTTTGCACTGAAGACACACAGCTTGAGCCTACCTGTTTGCAACGCTCGAAAACCACATACTCACGCATGATTGCTTCCACCATGCACCAACCCGATTGGCATAACCTTTCATGGTCAACCATCAAAGCAATGTACAAACATCAAGCCAACACCTGCTTTGGCGCATGGGATAAACATGATAAAGCAGCCAACCGCGCTTGGCTTAAACTTATGTGTAAACGCTTCATCACAAAAAACTAAAAGACTTTAGCTTCCAACAATGCCCAAGCAGCAAACACATTGGGGAAATGTAAGCGATAAAAAATACAATCTTGGTCAATACGTTGGTTAAGCATAGGGAAATCTTTTGCCATGCCCGCTTGAATATGCAGATGTTGCGGCAGTTCCATTAAAGCTTCATGGCGTGGAATTGGTGCCAACACAGGTTTCTCCAACCCAGCATTGTATTGGTGCAACACCATGGTTTTCAGCTTTAGTGGCTGGCGCTGCACATGTGTAGGATGCCATAAATGGCAACGCACAATTTCACCCTCAGTATCAGGGAAATCAAAGTAGTCCGCTGCAATCAAACCTGTACGCTCTATTTTCTCTCTATCAAAAGCTGGGTGTTCTTTATGTTCCCACTGCATAGGTCTTGGAAATGGATGCACATACCCATCATCTGCCAGCAAGGTAAACTCATCAGACAAATAACTGGCTTCGGATAACAGCCCCGCCGTACAAATACTACTCTTTCCAGCGCCCGATTCACCCGCAAACATGACCGCTTGGTTTGCCACACCAAGTACTGCGGCATGTATAGATAAAATATGTTTTTCTCGATATAAATATTGCACAAGTTGGCTATAAAAATGAATTTCTAAAGCCGCACTCACTTCTCTATCATCTGAACTTGACCATAATTGCAAGCTTGGTTGATCACCAATGATGCAAGAAAAATGATATACACCTTGCTCATAGATCACCGAAAAATATAAGTTTGGCTGTTGATGTTCAACATGTTCATACAGCTTAAGAAACTTCCACATATCTTGCTGACAGGCAGTCGTATTCGCATCTACCTGTATCACAACACCAGCAATACGGCATTGCACACACCATTGTTTCATCAGTTATGTTTGAAAGAAGCCAAAACCTGACAGCTCAGTAAGTATATCATGAACATCCCTAAGCGTGTTTGTATAATCTACACCCAAAGTTTCTGATAAAAGCTTTGCCATGTCTTCAGCCGTTGTTTGACCATCACACATATCAAACACAGCTGATGCTGTAGGGTTTAGCGTAATCGTAGTGCCATCATCTTCATGGATATAAACATAAGCACCCTGCTCTTCAAGCTCTTCGCAAATAAGCTTATCAATACGTTTCGGCATATTGGGTACTGTAATTTCAAAGGCTTCATTCATCATGTGCTCCAAGGGTGTACGCCACCATCTGACAATCGCCACAGCTTAATTGATGTTGGCAGTTATTCCACCGTTCGATGTTTGGATTCTTATTACCTAAACCCTTATTTTTTACAGCAAACATCTCTTGAAATGTCTGTTGGCGAATGTTACCAAGCACGTGTTCACGATTAAAAATACATGGGCTCACATCACCATTGGCACACACCGCAAGTTTACCTCTGCGTCCTATATGTTGAGATACAAAACCGCTTTCAATTTTATCTGTTTGTACCACTTGGTGGTGTGCAGGTTTCTTGGTTGATTCAGGCATGTGTGAGTTCTGCGAGGGCATCAATGAAATATTTTTGGTGCTTAAACTCGCACCACGCCCTGTTTCATGCACAGGGTCAAAACGCACATGTGACTTATCCAAATAGAATGTTTCTTGTACAAAATCTAACATGGCTTGTTCATGACCTGCATTTTGCTGCATCACCGCCATGCCAATACGCACCTGAAATGCCATATCCTGCGCCCTATGAATAGCAGCTACAGTCTTTTTAAAGCTACCTTTGACCTGTGTAATGCCATCATGCACAGCTTCATCTGGGGAATACAAAGAAAATGCGATTTTGGGCTGATAAGGTAAAAGCTGCTCCAGTAGTTTCTCATTTAACAACAAACCATTGGTATAAATTTCCATACCCTCAAAACCTAATTCATGAGCATAAGCCACAACTTCGACCAAATTCCGATGAATCAGTGGGTCGCCACCTGTAAATTGCACAAAAGGTGTTCCTAAACAACGGGCTTGTTCAAGAATACTTTTGATTTCATGCAACGATAAAAAATCAGAACATGCGGGTGATGATGATGCATAACAATGAATACATTGCTCATTACATTGGTCGGTGATTTCCAGAAACAACAAACCCAATTCATCACCAATCACCAACTGTTGAAAATCTGCAGGCATCAAACTTGCCTTTGATAAACCTGTAAGCCAGCCATGCTGTTTCTCAATGACTTGAAGTATGTTTGAAGTTGCAGGATTAGGCGTGTTCAACTGCTGTATTAAAGCTTCTGCAAAACTACCATTTAAAACCAGTTGTTTCGCTTCATCAAAAGCATGAATCAGTGTAACAGACTTGCTTTCAACATCTGAAATACAACGTACAAATTGACCTTCAACAAGGAATATATAATGCGGGAGCACTATATGAATTAATTACACTTATTCGGACTGCCTTTAATGCAGTTGCACGTACATGCACCTGCCAAACTCGCAGGAATGCCACCACAGGTTTTACAGAACTTATCACACTTATTATTAGCCACGATGTCTGCAATTGCCGCTGGTGTACAATTACTACCACAAGATTTAATACATTGGTCTCTTGCACATTTCACAGGGTTAAATTTTTTTGAACCTGGCACACAAGGACAACATGCATTTGTACCTGAAGAGATGACAATACTAACTACACCACCAGCAGCCAACTTGCAGACTTTTGTTTGCCCAATAGCACCCATCACCGTACGTGGTGTTGCCACCATAGAGCCGAGAATCACAGGTGGTGCATAAACAACCGCTTTTAAAAGCTTTCGGCGAATATCATTGGTCACTTCTTTTTGTTCATTCATCACGTACTCCTACCCCAGCTAAAAAACATTTAGAACAACACTAAAGTCTTAATAAGCCATTGTCCAATACCTACATCACAATTTAGTATACCAATACTATCGGCTAGCTTTTATCGAACTTCAGTTCTAAGATATGCTCATGGCTAGTTTATCATTCAAATATTATAGAAAAAATGTATGCCTTGCATTGCAACAGCATATTCCAGAAACTATTTTAAAAAACACCGATTTTTGGACTTATGCACAAGGTGAAGCCATTTTCCCGCTGCTTTGGTCTCAATTAGAACAAAACCAAAAGGATATCGTACAGCCCTTACTCATCAATCCCATGAATGAACGTGTTTTCATGGCAGACTTTCTGCGCATGAAAAATGCAACCGCACGTATATTGCGTGCATTCAATGAAAACAATATTCCTATCATTTGCATGCGTGGTCTTGCCGTTAGCGAAACCTTATACCCTCAGCCATACCTGCGACCACATACGGATATTGATATTCTATTTGATCAAAAACACTTACTCATGGCAAAACAAATTGTTGGCAACCAGCTGCATTATCGCCCATTACCTGCCTACCCCATGCTGTTTAAACAAGGTGATATCCCTCTTGATCTACACATCGAAGCCATTGGCTCTGAACGCATCAAAGCTTGGCAACACATCACTCCGCTTCAAGCCAAAGACTTTTTTAAATATGCAGAAGAAGGGAAACTAGCAGGTGAGAAAGCGTTGCTGGTACGCCCTCGTGTGATGTTACCTTACCTTTGTTTCCATGCACTCAAACACTCATTCGAACGTTTGATTTGGATTTATGATATCGCATTGCTTGCCAAACAAGTGGAGCAGAATCAACAATGGAGCGAAGTTTTAGAAGGTATTGCAGAATATAAGTTAGAGCGACCTTGTTATTATGCTTTATCTTATGCCAAAGAACATTTACAAGCACCTGTGCCCGACTATGTTTTACAGCAAATAAAACCTGGTATGGGTTTTATCGAAACAAAATTATTCAAACGTTTCATGAATCACGAACTTATTCCATATCTAGCCGAACGGTTATTTTCTCGCATGTTACCTAGCTTTTCACACCGCATCGAATTTTGGCGTGAAACCATCTACCCACGCGAAGAAGTACGCGCACAAGTGGCTGGTGGTGGCTGTGTGAAATGCAACTTTATTCGTACACGCATCAAACAAATATCCAAAGCCCTATGGTCTTTCACCAAAGAGGTATTCTTGGTCGTACGAGCATAAAATTTAATATTGCTTTTTCACTGTAATCACATAAAGATATGCAACAGCGTTTTTTCGCGGGCATATCTATTAGCCAAGGAGACAAAATGAACAAAGCATTTCACATCATGGCAACAATGACCATCATGCTTTCGCTTTTTCCAATCGTCACCCAAAGTGCGGCTGAAGAGGGCCCTGATACGCAAGCTATAGCAGAGTCTAAACCCTTCACAGCTTCTGCAGCGCGAGGCAAGATAACCTTTGATACAGTTTGTACGCATTGTCACAATACAACGTATGAAGAAAGCAGAATTGGTGCGCCGGGTTTACGGGGAGTACTTGAACGCCATGATGTAAACTGGTTAAACCACTGGATAAAAAGCCCTGAAACATTTGCAAAAACAGATGAAACAGCACAGGCTCTAATTGAATCCAATAAATTTGGTTTGGCAATGCCTACCTTGCCCACCATGCAAGATGACCATAACCGCGCAGATATCATTGAATATCTCAAAACACTTCAATAAACATTTCGTATTTTCCAGACATAAAAAAGACGCCTATGAAGGCGCCTTTTTTATTAAAACATTTATATAGTCAGACTTAAAATTGACCTGCTATCAAATCTGTTTTTGCTACTAATATCAAACCTACAGGTGTATCTTGCACAGCAAATTTTGGTGAAGGCATGCCCAAGTTTATTTGGCCATCTTCTACCTGAGCAAAAGCTCGTGAAGAGCGGTATACACCATAAGCAGCCCCTGCAATAATGCCAACACCAACACCTTGTGTTAAATAATTCCAATTGCTTGTCGGGCTAGTGGATAAAAGCATTAAACCCAAACCAACCATTCCACCAACACCTGCACCATAAAGTGCATCATCCATCACATTGGCAACTTCATAATCACCTGCCGATGCTTTGACAGGTACAAATGCTAGTGCAGCAGCCACCAACAATACTTTTAATGTTTTCATATATGACTCCAACTTTTTTATTCAATGGCGTGCAGCATAGCTTCACACGCTTTTTTTGCATCATCAAAAATCATCATGGTTTTATCCATGTAAAATAAATCATTATCCAAACCTGCATAACCGACTGATAATGAACGTTTTACAACCAAAACATGTTCTGCTTTGGTTACTTCTAAAATCGGCATGCCATAAATAGGGCTAGATGTGTCTGTTTTTGCCGCTGGATTAACCACATCATTAGCACCAATCACTAAGGCAACATCTGTATCCGAAAACTCAGGGTTAATTTCATCCATTTCTTCTACGATATCATAAGGCACATCCGCTTCTGCCAACAATACATTCATATGACCAGGCATACGACCAGCCACAGGATGAATCGCAAAACGTACTTTTACGCCCTGTGCCTGTAATACTTCCACAAGTTCTTTAAGTGCATGTTGTGCTCTAGCGACAGCCAGCCCGTAACCAGGGATAATCACAATACTGCGCGCGTTTTTAAGTAGGAAAGCGGCATCTTCTGCCGAACCAGATTTCACAGGTCGCTCACCCACAACGGCCCCTCCAGCTGATGCAGCACTGGTATCCGAGCCAAAGCCACCCAATAACACATTAAATAATGAACGATTCATCGCTTTACACATAATATAAGAAAGAATCGCACCTGATGAACCCACCAAAGCACCAGCCACAATCAACATATTATTACCAAGCGTAAAACCAATACCTGCCGCTGCCCAACCTGAATACGAGTTCAACATAGACACAATCACAGGCATATCTGCACCGCCAATTGGGATAATTAGTAACACACCCAAAACCAAAGCAATACCCAACATCAATAAAAATGCTGTAGCTGATTCATTCATGCAAAAAACAATGCCTGCACCAATCATGATAATGCCTAAAATCAAGTTCAATAAATGTTGCCCTGAAAAAGTGACGGGGTTGCCTGACACAAAACCTTTGAGTTTACCAAAAGCAACCAATGATGCAGTGAAAGTAATCGCTCCAATAAATGTACCTAAAAATAACTCTATGCGGCTAGCTGTATGCATCGCCCCCATACTATCGGCAATGCCATAAGCCACAGGATTTAAAAACGCAGATACGGCAATCAATACCGCCGCAAGACCAACCAGCGCATGCATGAAAGCAACCGTTTCAGGCATACCTGTCATAGGCACTTTTCTAGCAGCCGTGCCACCAATGATAGCGCCAATGCCAATTGCTACAGCAATCCAAGTATAATTTTCAATACCATCCAACTGCAATGTCACAAACACCGCAATACCCATACCCAGCATACCAAACATATTACCACGGCGTGCTGATTCAGGAGAAGATAGACCTTTGAGTGCTAAAATCACTAAGATTGAAGCAACCAAGTAAGCCAGTTCAGTCATATTTGCTGATAACATATTATCCCCTTAACCTCGCTTCTTAAACATAGCGAGCATACGTTGCGTCACCATAAAACCACCAAAAATATTCACCGATGCCAAACCCACAGCAATCAAACCAAGCACGGTCGCCAAGTTCATTTCAACAGGTCCTGAAGCAATAATTGCACCCACAATCACAATGCTGGATAATGAATTGGTCACACTCATTAACGGCGTATGCAAAGCAGGTGTTACATTCCACACCACATGATAACCCACAAAAATCGCCAAAATAAATACCGTGAACGACATCACAATTGGGTCAGCCGTTGCACTTCCCGCTGCCGTGGCATCATTCATCATCGCAGCATGTGCTGCTAAATCACAATTTCCAGAACTACACATCTATGCATCCCCTTTTAATAAATCAGGTTTAAGAAATTCACCATCCATACACAATAATGCGCCTTGGATAATATCATCTTCACGGTCGATATTTAAAACACCACTTTCTTTATCCAACATCAAGCCCATAAAATTCAACATATTCTTAGCGTATAATGTACTGGCATCAGTGGCCAAAGTTGCAGCAATATTACTCACACCCACAAAAGTAATGCCATCTTTAGTATAAACTTCATCTTTTTTAGATAATGGGCAGTTGCCACCTGCTTCCACTGCCATATCTACAATCACCGCTCCTTGTTTCATCTTGGTTACGGTTTCTTCAGTGACCAACACAGGAGCTGGCCGCCCTGGAATCAAAGCTGTAGTGATAATGATATCTGCCTTTGCCGCATGTTCAGCAATGAGTTTAGCTTGTTTTTGTTTGTATTCATCCGACATTTCTTTGGCATATCCGCCTTCATCCTCGGCATCTTCATCTTGCGGTACTTCCACAAACTTTGCACCCAAGCTTTCCACTTGTTCTTTGGCTGCCGACCGAACATCAAACGCTTCTACCATGGCGCCCAAACGACGTGCTGTGGCAATGGCTTGTAAACCTGCAACACCTGCACCCATGATAAGCACTTTAGCCGATTGCACAGTACCGGCTGCTGTCATCAACATTGGCATAAACTTTTGATAATGTTCCAAGGCTAAGAGTACGGCTTTATAACCTGCAATATTGGCCTGTGATGAGAGCACATCCATGCTCTGTGCACGCGAAGTACGCGGAATCATTTCCATGCAAAAGGATATTAAACCTTGTTGGTTATAATCCGCAAGCAATGGGTTGGTGAATGGCGCATGTAAAGATGCAACAACAACGCCTTTAGCCACTGCTTTTGTTTCATCTTTATTTAAGGGTTGAACTTTTAATACAATATTCGCACCTGATACCGTTGCCGCAAAGTCATCCGCCAAACTTGCGCCAGCTTCTTCATAGGCAGCATCATTAAAATATGCAGCCGTACCCGCGCCACGTTGCACGACCACATCACAACCCAAATTGATGTATTTTTTAACCGTTTCTGGTGTTGCTGCAACACGGGTTTCATTTGCAGCCGTTTCAGCAGGAATTGCTATGCGAGCCATTGTTTGTATCTCCCTTCAAAATCCAAGCTGCGAAACTTTAGAGCATGTGCCTGATTTTACAAATATTAATAGCAAAACACTCCACAATATACCCATAAAAAAAATATAAAGTGACATCCTTTAAAATCATCCAATAATTTGACCATGTTTATTTCTAGCGGTGACACCTTGTTAACAGCCTTATTTACCATTGGTTTCTTCCAGTACTTGTGGCTGTCTGTTGTTTTTGTACGCAAAGGTTTTGCCCCATCTACCATACGTTTAGCCATGCTCCCCTTATTATCTGTTTGGGTGCTTATCTGGCCTGCATATGACAACACTTACATGCCACTCTACACCTTAACCCTATTTTTTATGCCCATCATCTTTGCAAAAGCAAGCGCCCGACCTTTTGCTCGCCACCTCAAACTTTGCTGGCATACCTTACCACCGAAAACCCAACAGCCGTATCCTTGGCTTATGCTTATCATCACCCTTGGTATTTGTGCCCAACTTTTTGCCTTGGCTCCCGAACTTGGTTTTGGGCTGACTTTAAGCTTTACACTTGCTTGGCACATCGCAAATTTTATCGATAGTTTGGGCAAAGGTTCACAGCTTGGATTGGCAAAACACCCGAAACAAACACTGACCGCCCACCTTGTTTTTGTTTTGACCACAAGTTTGATTTGCGCATGGGCATTGCAACTATATCATGGCATCCCTTGGCATCAGTTTTTTATTGCCACATTTATCGTTAGTTTATTGGGTTCTATTATTCGTGCCTTGGTTGCCACAGGCTGGAATATGCCACTTACTTTCTTGGGCATGGGTTTTGCATTGTGGCTACTCTAACTCACCCCAAAGCCGCCACATATGCAAAAAAACAGAGGACAATAAACATGGATACCCTATTATTACAAAGTTTTATTGATAGTGCACTCGCCGAAGACATGGCGTTCACAGATTTAACCGCCCAAGCCACAATCAGCCAAACACAACAGGGTAAGGCTACGATTATCGCCAAAGCTGATGGTGTATTATCAGGTTGTGCTATTGCGCAACAAGTATTTAACACCATGGACACATCTATTCACCAAGCTTGGCACAAAACAGACCAAGACCAAGTTCAAGCTGGTGATATCATTTGTCAGCTTGAAGGCAATATGCGTATGCTTTTATCTGCCGAGCGCACAGCCCTTAATTTTATGCAACATTTATCAGGCATTGCCACTGCCACCGCATTATTTATAGATGTTTTAAAAGGCACCAACTGTGATATTGTCGATACCCGAAAAACAACACCAGGTCTTCGTTTGCTTGAGAAAAAAGCAGTGGTTGATGGTGGTGGTCGCAATCACCGCATGGACTTGGCTTCAGGTATGCTGATTAAAGAAAATCACATTGAAGCAGCAGGCTCTATCACCGATGCTGTTGCCGCCTGCCAAAAGCTTTCACCCAATACATGGATTGAGGTCGAATGCGAAACCTTGGATGAAGTGGTAGAGGCAGTGCATGTGTGCCCTGATATTATTCTTTTGGATAATATGGATATTGCTACAGTGGAAGAAGCACGAAAACTTGTACCATCATCCATTCTCTTGGAAGCATCAGGCAATATCACCTTAACCAATGCAAGAAACTATGCACAAACAGGTATCAACCGCATTGCTGTCGGTGCTATCACCCATTCTGCACCTTCATTGGATTTATCTATGCGTGTTTCACGCCTTGAATCATAAATTGACAATCTTTGGGTTTAACTCTATTTTTTCACTTATTAAAGGAGTGACTTTATGCATATTTCATTAACGCCCAAACTTGAATCCAAAATAAAATCAAAAATCAACTCAGGTTTATACAATAATGCTAGCGAAGTCATTCGTGAAGCACTCCGTTTCATGGAAGAAAACGAAGAAATTATACAACAAATAAAATTAAATCACCTTCGCCAAGCCGTTGCCACTGGCGCACAGCAAGTAGAAAGAGGGCAATTTAGCAATCGTCAAGTCGATGATATTATTGCAGACTTAAACAACACATAATCATGCCCCAAACCTACCAGTTATCACCCGCTGCCGACCAAGATTTGGTTGATATCTGGACATACAGCGCACAACACTGGGGCAAAACACAAGCCAACCAATACCTTAAAGACTTAGAGTCATGCTTTTTATCTTTAGTACAAACACCAACCCTAGGCAGACAGCGCCCCGAAATACGCCAAGGTTATGCTTCCATCAACCAACACAAACATGTGATATTTTATCGCATTCACCATCAAACTATTGAAATTATTCGTATAATGCATCAACGCATAGACATTATGCACCACATTTCTGATCACCTAGAGGATTCTTAGTCATGGCATTAAGTTGGAATGCAATTAAAGATTCCACTAAATTTCCAGAGACTAGTTTGCTAATTTGCATCAATATAAATACCAAACCCTTGTTGCCCACAGATAAGAAGAAAAAGCGTGTTAAAAAATGAATGATAAAAGTAAAACAACACCATGAACTACCACATTCAACATTTTGAAAGTATCGATTCCACCAACAAAGAAGTGTTGCGCCAAGCTGAGAACGGTGCAAAAGAAGGTTTAACCATTGTCGCTGAGCAGCAAACGGATGGCAAAGGGCGCTTGGGCAGAACATGGGAAACCATTGACCATGCACTTGCCATGAGTGTGTTGTTACGCCCGCAAATTGATGCGACAAAAGTGCCACAGCTATCTTTGGTTTCGGCTGTGGCAGCACATGAAGCTTTATCACTCTTTGCGCCCCAAACACGTATCAAATGGCCCAATGATTTGTTAATTGATGGCAAAAAAGTGTGCGGCATTCTCACTGAAATACAACAAGGTAAGCATGGGCTGGCTGTCGTGGTGGGCTTGGGTATCAATGTAGCTGAACCTGCCTCTGGCTGGGTAAAAGATATGCGCACGCCACCCACTAGCCTCAATGCATACAGCCAACACAACATCCATAAAGATGATGTATTGCAAGCTATACTCGAATCACTGAACACTTGGTACAGTCGCTTTATTCAAGATGGATTCTCCCCCATTCGCAAGGCTTGGGAAATGGCGCATATCGCCAATGGACAAACCGTGTCTGTACACGATGGTAATACTTATATCCAAGGCATTGCGCTGGGCTTGGCAGGCAATGGTGCGCTTCGTTTGTTGGTCAATGGCGAAGAACAGCGTATCATTGCTGGCGATGTATCACTTATGGAATCCAAAACATGAACCCAAATAACACGAAACAACAACGTTTTCTCTGCATTGATGTGGGCAATACACAAATGGTATTTGGTCTTTACCATGGTGAAGATTTAAAAGCCCATTGGCGTTTGTCTAGCAACCAACAGCTCACATCTGATGAATTAAGCTGGCAATTATTTGGCATGTTTTCCCAATTTGGTCACGACCCCAAAGCTTTAAACGGCATTATGGTGGCATCGGTTGTACCCCATTTGGATGAAGTTTTGCGTGAGGCATGTTTGCAAACCTGCGCCCAGAAAGCTGTATTTGTCGGTGAACCTGATGTAAAAACAGGCATGGCAATTGACTATAAAAACCCCAAAGAAGTTGGTGCAGACCGCATCGTCAATGCACTGGCTGCCCGTGAAATTTATGGCTCACCCGCCATCGTTTTGGATTGTGGCACTGCCACCACATTCGATGTCATTTCAGCCGCAGGTCATTATGTGGGTGGCTTGATTATCCCAGGCATTGAAGTCTCCCTTGAAGCCTTATCGCAACGGGCTGCCAAATTGCCCGAAGTTGCCATCACGCCTGTTGATACACTCATTGGGCGTGATACCATCAGCAGTATGCAAGCAGGTGTATATTGGTCAGCCGTAGATGGGTTAAATGGTATTATCAACCGTTTACTCGCTGAGAAAGGTTATGAACATGCGACAATCATTGCCACGGGTGGTTTGGCTGCACGTTTGCAATATGATATGCCAGAAGTGAAAGCTTTGGAGCCACACCTTACCCTCAAAGGTATTCTTATGCTCGCTAGAAAACACTTCATATGAAAAATATTCTTGGCTTTATTGTGGTTGCAAGCTTGGCTTGGTTGACTTGGAGTGTTTGGTTTCCACCTGCAACCATCAGTCAACAAGCTGATGTGAAAGCTTGGTTACCCGAGCGTCCCGACTTGGGCGTTAAAGAAGCCGAAAAGTGGCGTGTATTCACCCGCAGAATGGTATGGGAACAGGGTGTGAATGACTTTGAAAAACGTTTAAAAGAAAAAGGTATGAAAGCCTTGGTTTTGGAGCGTAAAGAAGAAGTTATGTTGCATGTGTTTGACGACCCACGCACCTTTGATACTTTTGCTCAAGCTGCCAAAGCCCGAAAAGAATGGACTATTGGTTCTGTAGACATTCTAAAACGTGATGATGGTAAGTTTTACCTTGGTTTGGGGCGCTTTTACCTTGCTGCTTATGCTGAAAAACGTGAAAAAGCACTCAATAAAACAGGCAAAGCATACAATTACGCGCAACATCGAAAAGAGATTCCAACTTACCGTTTTATTTTCCCTCCCCTACCTGAGCAAGAGGCTGAAATCTTATGGAAAAGCATACAAGATATGGGTGCTGTTGACCCTGTCATGATGACCGAGAATGAATTTAACGCCATGTTTATTGGCAACTTATAAAGCCTATGCAAGCCATTAGGTTTTTAGCCTCGCCACATTTCAATGACCGACCTGAACATACACCTATTGATTTGATTGTACTCCACGCCATTTCATTGCCCGATGGGGAGTTTTCAGCTGAACACATTAGCAACTTCTTTTTGGGTCATATTGATGAAACAGCCCACCCCAGTTTTAAAGACTTAAGTGAGGTGCGTGTATCCGCCCATTTTGTGGTTGCTAGAGATGGTAGTATCACTCAGTTTGTACCCATCAAGAAACGCGCTTGGCATGCAGGAACATCCATTTGGCAAGATAAAGAAAACTGTAATGATTTCAGCATAGGCATTGAAATGATTGGTGATGAACGTCAACCGTTCACTCGCAAACAATACACCGAAACAGCAAGGCTTTGCCGCACACTTATGCAAGACCAACCCATCGATAAAACACGCATTGTCGGACATCAAGACATCGCCCCCACCCGCAAATGGGATCCCGGAAAACAATGGGATTGGGGGCACTTCAATCGCTCTTTAGCACATATTCGCCACTTATATCCAAGTATCACGTAAATGTTTTTACGCTATACATCGTACATAAGCACTTCTTGTTATGCGCTTACTGTCTGTTTTCGGCGCTGTGCTTGTGGTCTACGCGCTTTGTTACCCTGAGGTCTACGATTGCGCCCACGAGGCTGCTGGCTACGTTGCGGTTTATCTTTTGCCACATCTGCCAATTTTTCTGTCGCCTCAAATCCTTCAATCGTAACCTTGGGAATACTTTTCTTAATCAAACGTTCAATGCCACGCAGTAATTTATCTTCGTCAATACTTACCAAAGACATAGCTTCACCCGTATTACCCGCCCTACCTGTGCGCCCAATACGGTGTACATAATCTTCTGCCACATTGGGTAACTCATAATTCACCACGTGCGGTAATTGATCAATATCCAAACCACGCGCTGCAATATCTGTGGCTACCAGCACCCGAATTGTACCATCTTTAAAACCTGCGAGGGCCTTGGTGCGTGCTGTTTGGCTTTTGTTGCCATGAATGGCGGCAGCATTGATGCCATCGGTTTCCAATTGTTTGGTTAAGCGGTTGGCACCATGCTTGGTTTTGGTAAACACCAAGACTTGTTGCCAATTACCCTCGGAAATCAATTTGGATAAAACAGCACGTTTTTGTGATTTGTTGACTGGATAAACCACTTGCGTCACCTGATGTGAAGTTTCATTACGCGCCACTTCGATAAAAGTCGGGCTATGCAGAAAACCACCCGCTAATCTCTTGATTTCATTGGAGAATGTTGCTGAAAACAAAAGATTTTGACGTTTCTTAGGTAAGAGTTTAAGCACTTTACGAATATCATGGATAAAACCCATGTCCAACATTCTATCTGCCTCATCGAGCACAAAAAATTCTATCTTGGATAAATCTGCTTTACCTTGATTCACCAAATCCAATAAACGTCCAGGTGTTGCCACAAGAATATCTACACCACGTCTTAATTGTGCAATTTGCGGATTAATACCCACCCCGCCAAATACTACTGTGCTGCGAATGGGCAAATATTTACCATAGGTTTCTACGCTTTCACCAATTTGCGCTGCCAATTCACGTGTAGGTGTTAAGACCAAGGCACGAATATGTTTTGTTTTACCTGCTTTGGCTTGCAATAAATGCAGCATGGGTAAGGTGAAACCTGCTGTTTTGCCTGTGCCCGTTTGTGCACCAGCCAACACATCGTCACCATTTAAAACAGCAGGGATAGCATTCGCCTGCACAGGTGTTGGTGTGGTGTACCCAGAGTTGGATACAGCTTGAAGAAGCTCTTTAGAGAGCCCAAGTTCTTGAAATGTCATGTTATATTGTGATTGTAAACAAGCTACAAGTCACTGACTAGCGGTTTACAATATGTTCCGATTTATTTTCCAAAAGAAGCTAGGTTTCAGTGATAACCCAACAGTACAAAAAGCAGACTTTTGTTTAAGCCCTACCTTTTAAGGATGCTGTACTATGAAGCCTTTACCCGCAAAGCACAACCAAAGAAACATGAGTAATATTTAATGTTTAGAAAACAATATCCAACATTTTAAAAGCAAGCATCAATAAAACCACAGCAAATACTTTTTTTAACAACTTCACAGGCAAACGATGAGAAAGTCTTACACCCAAAGGAACTGTGAGAACACTGATACTTGCAATCAATAACACGGCTGGCATATACACATAACCCAAGGCATATTCAGGCAGACCTTGTTCGCCACTACCACTGATTGCATAACCAATGCCCCCCGCCAAAGCAATAGGCACACCAAGCGCTGCAGACGTGGCAATAGCATGTTGTACTTTCACATTACACCATGTCAGGAAAGGCACACTCAGCATACCCCCGCCAATAGCAACCAAGGCTGAAATACCACCAATGGCAAAACCTGTTAAACCAAGCCCCAAGCTGTTGGGTAGCGTTCTGCTGGGTTTGGGTTTGATGTTGAGAAACATTTGTGCCGCCACATAAGTCATAAACACACTAAAAAAAACAGCCAAGAAGGTACGCGGCATATAAGAAGCAGCAAAAGATAAGCTAAATGTACCCAACAATAACCCTATAGCCATACTCTGCCAAACATCCCAACGCACAACACCATGTCGATGATGATGGTAAGCAGAAGAAATCGCTGTAAATACAATAGCAGCCATCGAAGTGCCCAAAGCCAAATGTACAACTTGCGAACTATCAAAACCTTGGTAGGAAAAAATCATCATAAGTACGGGTACCATAATTCCACCACCACCAATACCCAATAAGCCCGCAAGAAATCCAACAACCAATCCCAATCCGAGATAAGGAAACATCCAATACAACATATCCATAGGCGCAACCTACAACACAAGCAAGACATCTGCACGACAAGTCATGAAACATTACTTGTTTAATGCTACGTTACGCCCATGAATTCTAAAACACCCATGATATTCGCATTCATTTTTGGCGCTGCCATGCCTTATGCTTTTGCCCCATACAATATCTGGTGGTTGGCTTTTATCGCTTTATCTGGTTGGCTTTATTTGCTAATGAAACACCCTGAACAGTGGCTCAAACTTGGCATAGCTTTTGGTTTGGCTTGGTTTGGCTTGGGTGCTTGGTGGCTTGCCGATACCCTACAAATTTATGGGCATTTACCCTATGCCCTTGGTCTTCTCGCCATCACTATTTTAGGGTTAATCATGAGCCTGTTTTTTGTCGCATGGGCTTGGTTATTGCAGAAGTTATTGCAACACAAAGTTCAAGCACTTTGGTTGTTTCCTGCTCTTGGTGTCTTGGAAGAATGGATACGCAGTTTTTTATTCACAGGGCTACCTTGGACCGCGCTCGCCAACCTATCCATCAACACCCCCCTCGCATCATGGATAAGCATGATTGGCAGTTATGGTGCAACCTTTATCATTTTATTTACTGCAGCCTCTCTTACCCTACTTTTTTATGCTAACACACGCAGGTATGCACTCATCGCATCCAGTATTTGTATCTTGTTATGGTTGTTCAGCCCCAACATCCCACTACCCGAACAACCCACCCATACAGCCGCCTTGATTCAACCCAATATCCCGCAAGATAAAAAATGGGATGCAAACTTTCTCAACCATACCATGCAAACCTTAACCTCACTCTCTGCCCAAGCCGCAAACGCACAGAAACTCGACCTGATTATCTGGCCTGAAGCCGCCGTACCCTTTTATTTATCGCGTTCACCATCATGGAACAATTGGCTGACCACACAGATGCAAAGCTGGCAAACACCCGTCATTTTTGGTGGCATCAAACACTTGGATTCAGGTAAATCACAGAATGGTTTATTCTTAGAAAATGGTGAATCAACACGTCAGTTTGTCGGCAAACATCACCTTGTGCCCTTTGGTGAATATGTACCATCTTGGCTGCCATGGTTGAGTAAACTCGTGCCTGATATTGGTGATTTTGAACCCGCCACCGACCTAGGTATTCTTAATCTTGGCACACAAAAAGTAGGCTCGATTATTTGTTATGAATCCATCTTTTCCGATGAAGTGCGCCAACGTATACAACTTGGTGCCAATGTATTGGTCGTAGTCACCAACGATGCTTGGTATGATACAAGCCCTGCGGCATGGCAACATTTGCAAGCTTCACAAATTCGCGCCATTGAATCAGGGCGTTATATTCTTCGCGCCACCAACACAGGTATTTCCGCTATTATTGCTCCCGATGGTTCGATACAAAACACCATGCCATGGTGGCAAGAAGGTGTAGTGATTGGGCATTATCAGCCGCTTTCGCATATCACCATTTATCAGCAATGGGGAGACACGCCTATTTTGACCTTGGTCTTGTTCTTGTTAATACTAGGGGTTTATCAAAGTCGGCGTAAGGAGAGGTTTATATGAGTCAGCACATGGTCACCGTTTGGGGCGCAGGCTCATGGGGCACGGCTTTAGCCATGGTATTAGCCAAACATGGGCGAAAAGTTTACCTGATTACACGCAACCAAAACACGGCTGACACCTTAAACCAAGATGGTGAAAACAAACGTTATCTCAATGGTTTACCTTTTCCGCCGTCCTTACAAGCCATAGGGCAAGAGCACCCTGATTTACCGCAAATTCTACAGCAAACTTACGCCACTGTGCTTGCCTTACCTTGCGCTGTTGCCGAAACAGCACTGATTCGTTTGCGTGAATATGAGCACCCCATCATTGCAGCCAATAAAGGCATCAATCCTGACACATTAGAGCGTGTGGATGAATTATTGATTCGCTTTGTGGGTAAGGAGCGAACCTTGCTTCTTTCAGGGCCATCCTTTGCCGCCGAAGTTGCTGCTGGCAAACCCACCGCCATCACCTTGGCTGCCATCCATGTCGAAACTGCTAAACAAGTTTCAGCCCTTTTTGAAGATAGTAATTTCAGGATTTACACCAGCAATGATGTGGTGGGTGTGGCTCTGGGCGGTGCGCTGAAAAATGTTATTGCCATTGCCGCAGGCATTGCTGAAGGCATGCACTTGGGACACAACGCCATGGCTGCTTTGGTCACCCGTGGCATTGCCGAAATATCCAGAATCACCGAAGCATGTGGTGGCAAAGCAGAGACCATGTCAGGCTTATCGGGTTTAGGCGATTTACTTTTAACTTGCACAGGCAGTTTGTCGCGCAATCGTAAAATGGGCATGGCATTGGCATCGGGTTTAAGCGTTGAAAAAGCCCGTGAATATGTAGGGCAAGTGGTGGAAGGTGAAAAGACCGCAACGGCTGCCGTTAAACTTGCCGAAAAACATCAAATCGATATGCCCATCACCCAAAGTGTGTACGATGTATTGCAAGGCAATGCTTCACCAAAAAAAGCACTGCAAACACTGCTTGAACGACCCGAAAAACATGAGTGAAGATGATTTGTTTACCCAAGCAATGGGTGTTGTCACGCCCTTAGCCAAAGAAGGGAAAGTACAAGCAAAGACAACAAAAAACAAACATGATATTTTACGAAACATCGAAGAAAAAGAATTGCTCATCTCTCAAAAACAACATCATGCAAGATTAAGTGTACAACGCTTGAACACCTACGAGCTAAAAGCCGATAGTGTGCCAGCAAAAGATGTGAAAAAACTCGCACAAATGAATATTCAACTTGAATTGGATTTGCACGGATTGACCCAAGCCAAAGCTGAACAAGCCATGCAAAACTTCTTCAATCAAGCCATCCACCATGGTGAGCGCTACTTAAGCATTATTCACGGACAAGGCAGACATTCCAAAGACAGCAAACCCATACTCAAAGATTTCACCTACCAATGGTTAGAGCACGGTAGCTTATCTAGCCACATCCTCATTGCCACCCCCTCCAAACAAAGCGGTGGTGGTGCAACCCATATTTTATTACGTAAACCACGCTAACCAGCTAACGAAATCTAAGGTAATATTAATCCCAGATATAGCCTTCTGTCGGTGAAGATGCACTAGCAAACGCCCGTTTTGGCATACGCCCAGCAAGAAAAGCTTTGCGCCCTGCACGCACTGCATCACGCATAGCTTCTGCCATCAAACATTCATCTTTGGCTTCAGCAATCGCTGTGTTAATCAATGCTGCATCTGCGCCAAGCTCCAAAGCTTTGGCTGCATCTGAAGCTGTGCCAATACCTGCATCCACCACGATAGGTACACTCGCTCGTTCTTTAATCACACGAATATTAAATGGATTGGCAAGCCCACGACCTGAACCAATCGGATTGCCCAATGGCATCACGGCAACACAACCTACTTCTTCAAGTTTGGTTGCAACAATCGGGTCATCATTGGTATACACCATGACCTGAAAACCTTCTTCCACCAGAATCTCAGCTGCTTTGATGGTTTCCACTACGTTCGGATAAAGCGTTTGTGTATCACCCAACACTTCAAGTTTTACCAAATCCCAGCCACCAGCTTCCCTAGCTAGTCTTAGGGTGCGCACAGCATCCTCCGCATTAAAACAACCTGCAGTATTGGGTAAAATTGTATATTTTTTGGGGTCAATATAATCGAGTAAGTTTTCTTTACCTGCGTCGGTAATATTCACACGGCGCACGGCTACGGTAATCATTTCCGCTTCTGATGCCTCTGTTGCCAACTTGGTGGTTTCAAAATCTTTATATTTGCCTGAACCCACGATTAAACGTGATGTAAATTCGTATGTGCCTACTTTAAACGTATCTTTTTTCATCATATCCTCAGCCGCCACCAATCATGTGGACAATTTCTATCCTATCATTTTCTTGCAGTTTCGTTTCTGTATAGGCACTTTTAGAAACCACTTCTAAATTGCGCTCAACAGCCAACATACGTGTTTCCAAACCCAACTCAGCAATCAAGCCAGCAATATTAACCGCGGACATATCCCGAGCTTCTCCATTGAGTATAATTTTCATAAAAAAGCCTTTTTTTATCAATTTTAACTAACTTTTACTTAAAAACCACTTGAAACAACGGCATTATCTTTAATGTTTGATTTGACCGCTCTTCAATTCATGCCTAATATAAGCCGCATGTTAGCAGCTTCTACAGACAATATGGAAGGTTTGGATGCATCTTCATCGCAAACCCAAGAGAACAGCCCTGTAAAACCACGTATTTGGTTGGGTGTTAAAAAGGGTTTACAAGCAGCTAAAGATGCAATTGAAAACAAAGATTTAACACTTGCTGAAGAATTATTACGCGAAGTGATCGAATTTGCCCCTGCTGAGCCTGAAACTTGGCATATTTTAGCCGCAATATTGAATCGACAAGGGCAAGTTGACGAAGCAAAGGTTTGTTTACGCCGTGTCATTAAACTTAAAGAAACCAATATTGAGTTACAAACGGATTTGCCCGTTTCTAAACGCATGGCAAAATTATTATGGGCACAAGATGAACAAGCTGCAGCACTGGCCATGTTAGCCCAATTACTGCTCGATGCCTCAGATGACAGAGAACTGTTAGCACTACAACAAACATGGACGGCATCATCATGAGCAATCTACATATCCAAGTGATTCATGGCCCTAACCTAAACATGTTAGGTACGCGTGAGCCAGGGCATTATGGCAACCAAACCTTAACCGACATTGATGAAGAACTTATTACATTGGGTGACACATTAGGTGTACGCATTACTTCTTTCCAAAGTAACCATGAAGGTGAAATTGTTGATAAAATTCAACAGTTACATGTGGATGGTTTAATTATTAATCCCGCTGCTTACACCCATACCAGCATTGCTATTCGTGATGCCCTTTTAGCAATTAAGGTACCCTTTATTGAGGTACACTTATCAAATATTCACCGCAGAGAAACATTTCGACACCAATCCATGCTGGTTGATGTCGCCACAGGTGTGATTGCAGGTTTTGGAGCGCATTCATACAGCCTTGCCTTACGTGGTCTGCATCATCAGTTAAGTCAAACAACACCAAATAACATCTAGGAGATTAAGAACATGGACATTGCAGAAATTCGCAAACTTATTCGCTTGGTACAACAAAGCGATGTCACAGAAATTGAAGTTACAGAAGGGGAAAGCACAGTACGTATCTCACGACAAGGTATGGTCGCAGCCGCTGTTGCAGCACCACAAGCTGTTGCAGCAGCACCTTTAGCCACAGCAGCAACCGCTGCCCCTGCACCAGCTGCTATTGCAGAAGAACCTTCAGAAGATGAAGAACATGTGGTCAAATCACCCATGGTTGGAACATTTTACGCTGCATCATCACCCGATGATGACCCGTTTGTTAGCGAAGGTAGCATCGTGAAAAAAGGTGATGTACTTTGTATTGTTGAAGCCATGAAACTCATGAATGAAATTGAAGCAGAGTATGATGGTGTTGTAAAAAAAGTTCTCGCCAAAAACGCACAGCCACTTGAATATGGTCAGCCTATTTTTGTGATTACACCAGCGTAAGGGGTTATTCACATGTTTCATAAAGTATTGGTCGCCAACCGTGGCGAAATTGCTGTACGTATTATTCGTGCTTGTAAAGAGCTAGGCATTGAGACGGTTGCCGTTTACTCTGAGGCAGATAAAGATGCTATGCATACGCGTTTGGCAGATGAGTCTGTTTGCATTGGTCCTGCCGTCAGCACGCACTCCTACCTCAATATTCCCGCCATTATGGCTGCTGCATCCCTAACAGATGCCGCTGCTATTCACCCAGGTTATGGTTTTCTAGCAGAAAATGCTGAATTTGCCGAAATTGTGATTGAATCAGGTTACACATGGATTGGTCCCACACCTGAATCCATGCGTATCATGGGTGACAAAGTGAAAGCCAAACAACGCATGGCTGAAGCTGGTGTGCCCTTGGTATATGGCTCTCCTGGTGCAGTACGCACGGTTGAAGAAGCCAAAGCAGTCGCGAAAGACTGCGGTTTCCCGCTCATTATCAAAGCAGCATCGGGCGGTGGTGGTCGAGGCATGAAAATCGTTCACTCCGAACCTTCGCTACCTTCTGCTTTTAGTATTTGCCAATCTGAGGCAGGTACTGTTTTTGGTGATGACACCGTATTTATTGAACAGTTCTTGGAAGAGCCGCGCCATATTGAAGTGCAGGTTCTTGGTGATGGACATGGTAACATTGTCCACTTATTTGAACGCGAATGCTCCATTCAACGTAACAATCAAAAAGTGCTCGAAGAAGCACCAAGCCCGTCCATCAGCCAAGAAACACGTGAAGCCATTTGTGCTGCAGGTGTTGCTGCTGCTAAAGCTGTGAATTATGAAGGTGCTGGCACGATTGAATTTTTACTCAACCCTGACCAATCCTTTTACTTCATGGAGATGAATACGCGTATTCAAGTGGAACACCCTGTGACTGAATGGATTACAGGTGTGGATTTGATTGAATGGCAACTGCGTGTCGCCAACGGTGAAAAACTCGCTTTTACACAAAAAGACATCAAAATGAAGGGACATGCGATTGAATGCCGCATCAATGCTGAGCATCCATTTAAGTTTACCCCTTCTCCGGGTAAAATTGAGCTTTATCATGCCCCTGGTGGTCGCAGTGTACGTGTGGATTCTGCTGTTTATACAGGTTACAGCATCCCGCCCTATTATGATTCTATGATTGCGAAAGTGATTACCCATGCACGAGACCGTCAAAAATGTATTCGCCGCATGCAAAGGGCAATTGATGAGCTTGCCATCATTGGTATTACCACGAATCAAGAGTTGCATAAACGTTTGCTTGCCAACCCTGGTTTCCAAGCTGCCGACTTTAACATTCACTTCTTAGAGCGCTGGCTCAAGCAAATGATTGATTAAACTTATGCTTTGATAATCTCTTTAAAGGTCGCCTTGTATTTGCAAGTGCGACCTTTTTTATGCCCATTCATGTCACGGAACAAGCTTGAATCACCGCTAAAAAATCTTTACCAAATCGTTCTAATTTCACTTGACCAACACCGCTCACTTCAAGCATGGCTTCTTCTGTGAGCGGTTTATGTTGCGCCATACCCACCAAGGTTGCATCACCAAACACAATATAGGGTGGCACATCCAGTTCAACTGCCAGTTTTTTCCGCAGTTCGCGCAACTTTTCAAACAAAACTTCATCATATTTGATGTCTGCATATTTTGCACTTTTCTTAATTTTCTCTTTGCTTTTGCTGCGTAATCTCGGCTTGGCTAACTCTAATGATTGTTCACCGCGCAAAACTGGCGTTGCCGCTGGCGTTAATTTTAATACTGAATAATTGGATATATCTTGAATCAATAGCCCACGATGCAGCAATTGCCTAAAAATTGCCGACCATTGCTCTTGGCTATATTCTGCACCAATACCATAAGTAGAAAGTTTATCATGCTGCCTGCTTAAAATACGTTCATGACTAGCACCTCGCAACACATCAATCACATACTTCATACCAAAACTTTGTTCTAAACGGTACACACAAGACAGTGCTTTTTGTGCATCTTTAGTGGCTTCAAACACTTCGGGTGGGTTTAGGCAAACATCACAGTTACCACAGTCATCTTGGCGTTCTTCACCAAAGTATTGTAACAAAACCTTACGCCGACAAACCGTTGCTTCGGAAAAACCAATCATGGCATTAAGTTTATAATTCTCGATACGCTTTTGTGCTTCATTATTACCCTGCTCAATAAATCTGCGCGATGTGACCATATCTTGTGCGCCTGAAAGCAGTAGTGCTTCGGCAGGCAACCCATCACGCCCTGCCCTGCCTGTTTCTTGATAATAACCCTCAATATTTTTCGGCAAATCATAATGCACCACAAAACGAATATTGGGTTTATCAATGCCCATACCAAAAGCAACCGTTGCCACCACCACATCCAGCTCATCACGCAAAAAAGATTCCTGAACATTTGCGCGCATGTCAGCATTGAGCCCTGCATGGTATGCCGCCGCTCGAATACCCTGCTGTTGCAACTTATCCGCCACTTCTTGCACACGTTTACGGCTAAGTGCATACACAATGCCCGCTACGCCTTGATGTTTGCCCATAAACTGAGTCAGTTGTTCAAATGGTTTGTGTTTTTCCAATACGGTGTAACGAATATTGGGGCGATCAAAGCTGCTGATATAATGTTCAGCGCGCTGCAAAGCCAAGACTTGCACAATATCATCACGTGTTTGTTCATCTGCGGTGGCAGTTAGTGCAATGAAAGGTGTTTGCGGAAAATGTTCTCTAAGCATAGATAAACGTTGGTATTCCGGTCTGAAATCGTGCCCCCATTGGGACACACAATGCGCTTCATCAATGGCAAACAGCCCAATATTAATATCATTTAAACGCATAAGAAAATCCTGAGACAACAGACGCTCAGGCGCAATATACAACAAATCAATATCATGGTTATGCAGCTTTGTCAGAACCTGCTTAGCACTTTCAGAAGATAATGAAGAATTATAATATGCCGCTTTCACACCATTGGCTTGCAATGCATCCACTTGGTCTTTCATCAAAGCAATTAGTGGCGATACCACAATAGCCACACCATCTCTGACCATGGCAGGTATTTGATAACAAAGTGATTTACCGCCACCTGTTGGCATTAATACAAAGCTATCTTTGCCTGCAATCAAGCCATCAACAATGGCTTGCTGATTAGGTCGGAAGTCAGCATAGCCAAATGTATCTCGTAAAACCGATAGTGCTTGCCCCATTTTTCCCCACCCTATTTTCTTATCAACATATATTGCACATCAACCTACACACTTACTAAAGTCAATATTAAAAGCCTAATGCAAACTCTACAGTACTAGACGAGCCTGTGGTGGTAAAGATAGCACTGGAAATGCCATACCGTATCGAGGCTTCAAAAGCAAAACCCTTATAGCTAGAGTCAACAAGTAATACAGCATTGCTATCTTGTTTAAAGTATGAAATACCACCCTCTAAACTCAAACCTTGACCGCCTGCTAAGTAACTAATATTTATTTTTTTCCCCGTATCACCAAAACCATAACGAATGGATGGTCCAATCAAACCACCACCTGACGTATTCAAGAAACCAACACCTAAATACCAGTATTTACCCATATAATTGGGTTGGTCTGTGGTTCCATCTGTTGAAGGAATGACATAGGCAATTCTTGGCACCAATTCAGCATAACTCTTTGATGAAATACCTAGTATCATCAATAATATGGAAACACTTATGGATAAGTGTTTTTTGTTCATATTAAATGGCCCATCTTCGGCAATTGACCCACAAGCGGTGCTACATAATCCAACCACGCTTGCGTCACATCATTACCTGCATCATTGATGTATTCATCTTTCATCGATGTGGCTTCACGCGCCACAGTTGAAAGTGGTGTAACAAAATAACTGCTCGCATAGGGAACACTACTTTCTCGCTTAATCGCTACAGAACCATTCTCTACAGATGAAGCTCCATGATTCACAGCAAATACCCCCACATCACGCGCTTCTTTGACATCAACATCTGAGACAATGCTAGGGAAGCTGCGTTGCAAATAACCAAAAGTGTCTGCACGAACTCTAGCGCCTTGCGGTAAAGCTTCTTTAACGATTGCTGAAAGTGTGTCGCCTAAAGCCCCAGTACCTGAAAGCTGAAGGTTACCATGCGAATCTTTTTCACCTGTGGTGGCAATAGGATTCCCTTGTGCATCCACAATGCCTTCAGACACCGCAATCACGCAGCGACCATGCTTCTCAACCATGGCTACCACATCTGCTTTAAACTGTGCCACATCAAATGTGCGCTCTGGTAAATAAATCAAATGCGGGCCATCGCCTTCTTCCTGCCGCGCCAATGCTGAAGCTGCGGTTAAAAAACCTGCATCACGCCCCATCACCACATTAATCTTCACGCCAGACAATGCTTTATTATCTCTGTCATCACCCATAAATGCTAATGCCACAAAACGTGCGGCTGAGGCAAAGCCAGGACAGTGATCAGTAACTCTTAAGTCATTATCAATGGTTTTAGGAATATGTATGGTACAAAAATCATAGTTTTCCTCTTTTGCCATTTCAGCAATGATGTGCGCCGTTTCTGCCGAATCATTACCACCAATATAAAAGAAAAAACGCACATCATTCTTTTTGAACACTTCAAATACTTTTTCACATTCTGCTTTGCCGGGTTTAAGGCGCACTGAGCCAAGTGCTGCGGCAGGTGTATTGGCTACTTCTTCAAGTTGGGCAACCGATTGCGTTGTTAAATCGATAAAATCTTCTTCCATGATACCTTTGAGACCATGTTTCGCACCCAAAATTCCCGTAATGTTATCTTGCGCGCGTGCTGCTAACACTGCACCTACCAACGATTGGTTAATCACTGCTGTCGGTCCACCAGACTGGCCAATCACCATTTTACCTTTCAACATATCAGCCTCCGCTTCATGAATATGCAATAGCTTATACCAGCCCTTAGCAACTGCCAAATTTATGCGTCAAACTATTCCCTTACTCTAAACATGCCATTTTTTACTTGCTCTACTTTCTAAACATGACTAAAATGCTCCACTTTCAAATTTTAAGGTGGTTAAAGGTCTATAAAATGCTTCGCTTATCAAAAATGACAGATTACGGCATCCTTCTAATGTCTGAGCTTGCCAAAAGCGGCGATGCAACACAGCGTGCACCAGACTTAGCCGAAGCGACATTTATACCCCAGCCCACTGTACGAAAAATCATGACCACTTTAATCCAAAATAACCTCGTAGAATCTGTGCGCGGCATCAACGGCGGTTACAAGCTACAACGTACTCCCCAAGACATTAATGTACGCGAACTTATCCGTAGTTTGGAAGGCGATATTGCGCTTACGGGCTGTGAAGAAGCTGGCGATAAAGCATGCGAACAGGCACATGTTTGTGGCACACGCACCAATTGGCTGAAGATTAACCAAGCTGTGTGTGATGCACTGCAAAACATCAGTTTAAAAGATATGGTAGATGAAGAGTTTACCCCTATCTTTAGTATAAAAAAAGTTGTACCCATCCGTGTGAATAATGGCATGGATACTGGAGCTATATAAAACATGGCAACAAACAAACAAATTCAGAAAGACTTAGAAAAGCGTGAATATGATGCAGGTTTCACCACCGACATTGAGTCTGATACCCTACCACCCGGCTTGAATGAAGATACGATTCGTCATATCTCAGCAAAAAAAAATGAGCCTCAATGGTTGCTTGATTGGCGTTTAGAGGCTTATCGCCATTGGTTAACCATGGAAGAACCAACATGGGCAGCCGTGGATTACACACCTACGGATTATCAATCCATTTCCTATTATTCTGCCCCCAAACCTGCCGATTCTGGCCCTGATAGTTTGGATGAAGTAGACCCAAAACTTTTGGAAACATATGAAAAGCTAGGCATTCCTTTGCGTGAGCAAGAGTTTTTGGCAGGTGTTAAAAACATTGCAGTTGATGCCGTATTTGATTCTGTGTCTGTTGCCACCACATTTAAAGGTAAACTCAAAGATGCTGGCGTGATTTTCTGCCCTATTTCTGAAGCTGTACATGATTACCCTGAGTTGGTGCAAAAATACCTAGGAAGTGTTGTACCCCAAGGTGACAACTTCTTTGCAGCTTTAAACTCTGCGGTATTCACCGACGGTTCTTTTGTTTATATCCCTAAAGGTGTGCGCTGCCCTATGGAATTAAGTACATATTTCCGTATCAACGCACTCAACACAGGTCAATTTGAACGCACATTAATTATCGCTGATGAAGCTTCGCATGTCTCTTACCTAGAAGGTTGCACCGCACCTATGCGCGATGAAAACCAACTGCATGCGGCCGTCGTAGAGCTAATTGCATTAGACGATGCAGAAATCAAATATGCCACCGTACAAAACTGGTATCCTGGTGATGAAAACGGTGTGGGTGGTATTTATAATTTTGTAACCAAACGCGCAGACTGTCGCGGTGACCGCTCCAAAGTAAGCTGGACACAAGTCGAAACAGGTTCAGCTATTACTTGGAAATACCCAAGCTGTATATTACGTGGTGATGATTCTGTGGGTAAGTTTTTCTCCGTTGCTGTGACCACCAACTGCCAACAAGCAGATACAGGCACCAAGATGATTCACATTGGTAAAATCACCAAATCTACTATCATCTCTAAAGGTATTTCCGCAGGCAGAGCCCAGCAGTCCTATCGCGGTTTAGTGCGGATGGGGAAAAATGCTGAGAATGCACGCAACTATACCCAATGCGACTCCTTGTTACTTGGTGATAAATGTGGTGCGCATACCTTCCCTTATGTGGAAGTAAAGAATCCAACGGCAACACTTGAGCATGAAGCCACCACCTCAAAAATCGGTGAAGACCAACTTTTTTATTGCCAGCAACGTGGACTTTCTGAAGAAGATGCGGTCAATATGATTGTGAATGGATTCTGTAAAGATGTATTTGATGAGCTGCCTATGGAGTTTGCTGTAGAAGCCAACCGTTTGATGGAAGTTAGCCTTGAAGGCTCAGTAGGATAAAAAGAATTCACCACGAAGCACACAGAGCACACGAAGAACATAAAATACTTCGTGCCTTTCGTGCCCTTCGTGGTTAAAAAAGGTGAACAAATGTTAGAAGTTAAAGATTTACACGTTTCAGTTGAAGGCAAAGAGATTCTTAAAGGTTTGAATTTGACCATCAATGCAGGTGAGGTTCATGCCATCATGGGTCCCAATGGTGCGGGAAAGTCCACATTATCCAATGTGATTGCAGGGCGCGATGGTTATGAAATCACAAGTGGTTCAATCACTTATAAGGGTGATAATTTGCTAGAAATGAGTCCTGAAGAACGTGCTTGGGCAGGTGTATTTCTTGCCTTTCAATACCCTGTTGAAATCCCAGGAGTAAACAACACATATTTGCTCAAAGCAGGTGTGAATGCCAAACGTAAACATCAAGGTTTAGAAGAGTTGGATGCTTTTGATTTTATGAAAACGGTCAAAGAAAAAGCTGCGTTGGTTGAGCTAGACCCATCTTTCCTTAGCCGCTCTGTGAATGAAGGTTTTTCTGGCGGTGAGAAAAAACGTAATGAAATTTTTCAAATGGCAGTGCTTGAACCATCGCTTGCGCTACTTGATGAGACCGACTCAGGTTTGGATATTGACGCATTGCGTATTGTGGCAGGCGGCGTGAACAAATTGCGTTCTGCCGATAAAGCTATTGTCATGATTACCCATTACCAACGCCTACTCGACTACATTGAGCCAGATTTTGTACATGTGCTGGCTGATGGTGTAATTCAGAAAACAGGCGATAAATCTTTAGCACTTGAATTAGAAGAACACGGTTACGACTGGGTTAAAGAAAACAAATGAGTATGCTTACCCAAACAAGACAAAATGCTTTATCACTGTTTGAAAGTATGGGGCTACCTAGTCAGCGGGATGAAGACTGGAAATATACCGATGCTTCACGCTTAAAAAACTTGCTTAAAAGTAAAGGCTCTGATGCATCCATTGATGTTAAAAACTTAGGCATCAACGAATTGGATGCTTACCACATGGTATTTATTAATGGTGCATTCGCTGCGAATGAATCCAATTTGCCGCAGGGTGTTGATATTCAATCACTTAACGCCCTTGAAACATCAACCGATAATAATGCAAAAGCCTTGGCTGAACTTTTTCAAGTGTCCTCAGCTGACCCACTGATGAATGGTTTTGCAGCATACAATGCCGCAACGGCTAAAGATGGTGCTGCAGTTTGTTTGGCAGATAACAGTAAACTAGATAAGCCACTTTATATCTTACATGTCAGCAATCAAAGTCATACGATTCGCCATGGTTTGATGTTGGGAAAACATGCAGAAGCGCAAGTTATTGAGCACTTTATCAGCTTGAGCGAAGACAAAGCATTAAGCAATGCAACCACAGCCATTATTTTAAAAGATGGTGCGCGTTTAGAACACAGCCGCATCCAGCAAGAAGGTAAAAACCAATCGCATGTTGCACGCGTTGATGTGAAGCAAATGGCAAACTCATCGTATCAGTTTCACGGTATAGAAATTGGTGGCATATTGTCGCGCACGGATTTAATCGTGAATCTAAGTGGCAAAGGCGCATCTTGCGACTTGAATGGTTTGTTCGTATTGGGTGGCAGACAACATGCTGACCACCATACACGCATCGACCACACAGCGCCCCACTGCACCAGCCGCGAATTGTACCGTACAGTATTGGATGGTCGCTCGCATGGAGTGTTTAATGGTAAAGTAATGGTGCATGAAGGCGCTATCAAAACCGACTCCAATATGAGTAATGGCAATATTTTATTGTCTAAAAATGCTGAAATTGATACCAAACCAGAACTAGAAATTTACAATGATGATGTCAAATGTGCCCATGGTGCAACCATTGGCCAGCTTGATGACAAACAATTGTTTTATCTTCGCTCACGTGGCATTTCGGCAGAAGCGGCACAAGAGCTTCTCACTTTTGCTTTTGCCGATGAAGTGTTGGTCGCGATGAGTAATCAAACAGTACGCCGTTATGTAGAAAAAGCTGCTTTTGCCAAATTGCCACACGGCGCTGATTTAGAGGAAATGTTAGGCTCATGAACATAGACAATATTCGCAATGATTTTCCAACCCTGCACCAAGAAGTATTTGGGCATCCATTGGTTTATTTGGATAATGCAGCAACCACGCAAAAGCCACAGTGTGTGATTGATACCATTAAACATTATTATGAAAAAGATAACTCCAATATACACCGTGGTGTGCATTCTTTGTCAGAGCGCGCTACCAAAAATTATGAAGCAGCACGTGAAACCATCCGTAGTTTCTTTAATGCCAAATCAACCAAAGAGGTGATATTTACTCGAGGCACAACTGAAAGTATTAACCTTGTTGCATCATCTTGGGGCAATCAAAACATTGGTAAAGATGATGAAATCCTGATTAGCCATATGGAACATCATTCTAATATCGTGCCTTGGCAAATGTTGTGCGAACGCACAGGTGCAAAGCTTAAAATTATTCCTATGAATGAAGCTGGCGAGCTTGATTTGAATGCGTATACTGCTCTTTTATCAGTGCGTACCAAGCTTGTTGGTATCGTGCATATGTCTAACGCATTGGGTACCATCAACCCTATTGAAGGCATGATAAAACAAGCCCATGAAGTTGGTGCAAAAGTATTGATTGATGGCGCACAAGCAGCCGCACATATCGAAACGGATATCCAAGCTTTGAATATTGATTTTTATGCCACATCTGCCCATAAAATGTATGGTCCAACGGGTGTAGGTGTGTTGATTGCCAAAGAAGAATTACTCAATGTCATGCCACCTTATCAAGGTGGTGGTGATATGATTTTGATGGTGACCTTCGAGAAAACCCAATACAATGAACTACCGCATAAATTTGAAGCAGGCACACCCAATATCGCAGGTGTGATTGGTTTTGGAGCCGCATTAAAATATATTCAAGATATTGGTTTTACTGCCATTAAAAAACGCGAAAAAAAATTACTCGATTATGCCACTAAAAAAGCACAAGCTTTTGAAGGTCTACGTCAAATAGGCACAGCCAAACATAAAGCATGTGTGCTTTCATTTGTCTTGGATGGCGTTCACCCCCATGATTTGGGCACAATTTTAGATCGTGAAGGTGTAGCCATTCGCGCAGGTCATCATTGCGCTATGCCTGTGATGCAGTTTTATAAAGTGCCTGCCACTGCTCGCGCTTCATTTTCGATTTACAATACGGAAGCCGAAGTCGATGCATTGTTTGAAGCTTTGGCAAAAGCACGAGATATGTTCGCATGATTTTGAACCACGAAGCACATGAAGTTCACGAAGACTTATTATTTCTTCGTGCGCTTCGTGGTGAATAAAAGAGAGACTTAAAAATGTTTAGTTTAGGCGATTTATACAAAGAGGTCATCATCGACCACACCAAAGCACCGCGTAACTTCGGTAAGCTTGAGCCATGTAGCCATGATGCAGAGGGTTTTAACCCACTCTGTGGCGACCAGTTGCATGTGTATTTAGAAATCAATAAAGACAACATCATTGAAGACGTAAAATTTGAAGGACAAGGCTGCTCGATTTCTACCGCTTCGGCATCCTTGATGACCCAAGTGCTTAAAGGCAAAAGTGTGGATGAATTTAATGCTTTATTTGGTGCATTTCATGATATGGCAACAGCAGATATGAATGATGAACCCGATGAAGAAGTATTGGGTAAATTGGCTGTGCTTGCAGGGGTTAAAGAGTTTCCTTCTCGTATCAAGTGTGCCACTTTATGCTGGCATACAGTCAAATCTGCAATTGAAGATGCTGGTGAACCAGCCAAAACGGAGTAAGGCATGGCAACAGGACAAATGATTACCACCACCCGTGATATTGATGCAATCCTCATTCCGCTAGGCACGCCTGTCATTATCCCTGAAGGCGCACAAGTTGCGATTACCCAAGAGCTTGGGGGCACTTATACAGTTAGTGTGAATGGCAACTTAGCACGCGTTGAAGGTAAAGATGCTGATGCACTTGGTTTTGGCGATGAAACCAAAACTAACATCGAAGAAGCACCGAAAAAAGCCGATGGTCCTGTTGAAGAATCCGCTGTGTGGGATGCACTAAAAACAGTGTATGACCCTGAAATTCCCGTAGATATTGTCAACTTAGGTTTGGTTTATGATGTGCATATTGTTGATACCGACGAAGGTGGAAACAACGTTGATATTACGATGACTTTAACCGCACCTGGCTGCGGTATGGGTCCATTCATCGTGGACGATGTGCGCGCCAAAACTTTGGATGTTGAGAATGTTACTGATGTTCATGTTGACCTCGTATTTGAACCACCATGGGATAGGTCAATGATGTCAGATGAGGCTAAATTGCAGCTGGGTATGTTCTAAAAAATACTTGTTTCTTGTTTCATGCTATGAATATTTAAGAAAGTTGTGCTAAAGTGTCAACATGTCTTCATCAAAAAATATCCACATATCCTTGCTCACTAAGGTCTCTCAACACATAAAACAACGTTTATCCAATCGTTCTGATACTGAACACGTACAGGCTATTATTCGCATAATATTAACCAGCATCTTTTTTGTTGTTTATTTTAAAGAACCCAACGTTCTTGCTCTAATTATTGTTTATTTGGCTGTCTCCGTATCGATTCTAGCATGGATTATCTTTTCCCCTAAACCTTCTCATACACGTAAAACTTTAGGCATTATCGGTGATATGAGCATGACATCATTTGTTTTATATTTTGCAAATGAGGCTGGTATTCTCGCGCTACCTGTTTATCTGTGGGTGATTATTGGTAACGGCTTTCGTTTTGGACCCACCTACCTACGTATTTCAGCACTTTGTGCAATTATCGGTGCATCTATAGCTCTTAGTATGGATAGCTACTGGTCCCACCACTACTGGGTTAGCTTTGTTTTATTAATAACACTCACTGCAGTCCCCTTATATATGTCCAGCTTGATTAAACAATTACATGAAGCCATTTCCAAAGCCGAGCAAGCCAACAATGCAAAATCTCAATTTCTAGCCAATATGAGTCATGAATTACGTACACCTTTAAATGGTATTATTGGTGCAAGCGAACTTCTTTATCTTAGCGAGCTTGATGACAAGCAAAAAAAATATGCCAATATGATTAAGTCTTCTGGGCACACTCTACTTAGCTTAATTGAAGATGTTTTAGATATCTCTAAAATCGAGGCTGGCAAACAAACCAGTGAAATTAAACCTTTTGATTTACATGAACTTATTTATGAAACCTTACAACCCTTTTTACCCAAAGCAGAAGAAAAAGGTGTCAGCTTAACATCACATATTGAACCTGATGTTCCTTTCCGTTTGCTGGGTGATGAGCTTCATCTGAAACAAGTACTGACAAATTTTTTAAGCAATGCCATCAAGTTTACAGAACATGGAAGTATTAAAGTGCTTGTCCAAACAGCATCCAATACACCAACCTCCCCTACGCGTATCCGTTTTCGTGTGATTGACACAGGTATAGGTATACCTCAAGAAGCACAACAAAATATCTTTGATAGCTTTGTTCAAGCAGACTCCTCAGTCACTCGGAAGTATGGCGGTACTGGGTTAGGCACAACCATTTCCAAGGAACTTGTGAACTTGATGCATGGTGATATTGGTTTACATAGTCAAGAGGGCAAAGGCTCTGAATTTTGGTGTGAAATTCCTTTTCAACACCAAAAATCTATCAACAAAGAAGAAATTGCAATATCCACCTCCTTTTCAGATGCTCGTATCCTTACTTTAATAAGCCCACAACTTTTACCGCAGTTTGTTTCACCCATGCAGCGCTGGGGGCAAAACGTACACTCTTCTCATAATGTGATTGATATGGTTACCACTTTAAACAAGGCACATGAACAAGCTAAACCATTTCATATTGCCATTGTTGAGCAACATTTATTAGGCATGTCACCTGAACAACTGATTAAAACAGTTCGGGATAAAGCCATTTTATCCGAAGTATCCTTTATTTTGGTGGGAGAGCACTTTTCTCCCATAGAAAGTACATTATTGGTAGAAATGGGGTTCACTGCTGTATTAACATACCCATTGATTGAATCCTTATTATTTAACGCTATCCATGAAGTATGTATTGGTAAACAAATCAACCATAATATCCCTTCCATCACTGATTACCACAAACGTAAAACACAACGAAAACTTCATATTCTTGTTGCCGAAGATAATGAAGTAAACCAAGATGTTATTCAAGAGTTCTTAGAACTTATGGGGCATCAAGTATACATGGTTGATGATGGTGACAAAGCACTGGATGCACTTACCGATGACACATTACAATTTCACTTGGCCTTATTGGATATCAACATGCCACATATGTCTGGTTTGGATGTGATTAAAGCCTACCGATTCATCGAAACAGACAAACATTTACCCATGATTATCCTTTCTGCAGATGCCATTTCCTCTCATATTCAAGGCAGTTTGGATATGGGTGCAGATGACTATTTAACCAAACCTATCGAATATCATAAACTTGCAATAAGCATTGATAAACTAACACAAGCCAAAAATACCCATGCAATGATACCCGCTCAAAAACCTTTGACTGCGAATCATGAATGGAAATACATTGACCCTTCACTATTGGACAAGTTAGCGTCAATGACTAAACGTGAACATTTTATCGATAGTCTCGTAGAAAAATTCATTGCTGGAACCACAGAAAAAATATCGAGCTTGGAACATGCCTTAATCAATCATGATACGCAAACATATCTTGATACTTTTCATGCACTTAAAGGAAGTTCAGGTATTGTTGGTGCAACCCGTATTCATGAAATATGTGTAAGTATTGAACAATATAAACAGCCACCGAATAACATTATGCAACAGCACCTAGAGCAACTCAAAAAATATTTTGCGAAAAGTAGTCATGAGCTTTCACATTACATCCAAAACAGTCATGCAAAAGCTCATACAGATATACCCTAATAATTTGCCTTTGCCGACTGCCTTTTGACAAGCCGTTCCATCATGCGTAAGTCTTTGGGTGTGAGTTTCAATGCCGCATCCACCCATATGGTTGTAATCTTCTTCAACTCATCATAAGTAACCGGATTACAGCAGTGTGTGGCTTGGCGAAAACTGCGAATACCATTGCTAACCCTATTCTCTTTTTTGATATAATCATATACGGCTTGTACACCTTGTCCATCCTCTACAAGCACATCAACAATACCCAAGTGGTACATCTCCTCTGCAGAATATAACTTACCACTTAGTATCATCTGCTTAGCTTTCACTTCACCTACTTTTCGCGATAATAAACTAAATGCACCCATACCTGGAAATAAATTAAACAGGATTTCAGGCATACCCATCTTAGCACTGCATTCAGCAATCAGTACATCACTAGACATTGCCCCTTCAAATCCCCCACCTAGCGCATCACCTTGAACCAATGAAATAGTTGTCACCTTATGTTCTAAAGATGTATACGTATGATATAACACATCAATACATGCTGTGGCATACTTTAGGAGACCTGCTTTATCTTGGGCTTGAATCAATTGTGTAAAAAGACTTAAGTCTCCACCCAAATTAAATGCACCATCAAACTTTGATGCCGCCACAATATATTCAATCCCCTGAGATACTCTAATTTCATCATACCAGGCTAAAATATTATCAAGTAGTTCAGGTGTAAAACATGGTCGTGGATTTCCCTCCATATAATACCAAGCCAATGCTTTATCTTGCTCGTACATAATATTTAAAGACTGGTCAACCGTATTTAAAGACTTTTCTTGTTGTAAATTATTGTACATCACAAACCCCTTTCCTTTCATTTTTGACTTTCGTCATACATGAGGGTTGCTTAGAAAACACAGGGTGTCAATTTTTTGATACTTGAAGTGTATTGACTTTTTCTATACAAGTTTCAATTCATTAGAGAAGTTCTGAGTAAGTCTGGATGAAGTAGGTTGTGATTCAGAGCACTCAAAATCAAGGCGTGAGTTAATGAAATAGCCTAGCTATCTATTGCTCAAACTCACAACACAGTATTTGGGTGTCTGGACACAACTTGTAAATTCATGACTTATTCAGAGCTTCCTTGGCATAATGATGTTATAATTTCACTGCCCAGACCATGCCTCAACCAAGGATGAAACCATTGCATACACCATCAAAATGGAAACAACACCTCACGCTTCAATTACCCCAAGTCGAAGCTAACCCTATTTGGGTCCATGCTTGCTCCATGGGTGAAGTCGCTTCTGTTGCACCACTGATAAACCGCATGATAAATCATCAGCATCGCATTCATTTAACAGTAGTGACACGCACAGGTTTTGCCCATGCCAAACGTTTATTTGGTGATACTATCACTGTAAGCTGGTTACCTTGGGACTTACCTTTTTTGATGCGCAGGTTTATCCAACACCTGCAACCATCATTACTGATTTTATGCGAAACAGAATTTTGGCCTGGTATGCTCAAGACATGTAAAAAACGGCATATTCCTATCATTGGCATCAACACACGTATTTCTGACCGTTCCTTTCCCAAATATTATAAAACACGAAAGTTATGGCGGCGATGGTTAAGTGCTGTCACATTATTCTTAGCACAGAGTCAGATTGACGCCCAACGATTGCAGCAAATTGGTGTGCCTACAGCCAAGATAAAAACAGTGGGCAACTTAAAGTTTGCCATACAAGCCCCTAATGTGGATGCCAACCACATACGGCAGATGGTAGACCCTTCTGCACAACGCCCCATACTTATTATTGCTAGCACCCATGCTGATGAAGAAGCCCAGATATTAAGCTTATTACTACACCAATGGCAACACATACAACCCAACCTACTCAGCTTGATTGTACCAAGGCATCCAGAAAGATTTGATGATGTAGAAAATTTATTACAACAGCATGCCGTGTCCTACACACGTTACACGCAAACACGTACAGGTCATGAACAAGTTGTACTCATTGATGCCATGGGTGTGTTAACCCAGCTTTATACCATAGCCGACCTTGTGTTTATCGGTGGAAGTTTGGTTAATATTGGTGGGCATAACCCGCTTGAGCCTGCCATTTGTGGTCGTGGGGTAATAACGGGTAAATATATTCAGAACTTTCGTGCTGTCTTTGATGATATGCAACACCAAGGTGCTGCCATCATTGTGCAAGATAAAGAAGAGCTTGGTGCTGCTATCTCTCGTTTATTGGCAAAAACAGATGAATTAACACAGCTGCATGCCCAAGCCGCTTTATTTATGCAAAATCAGAATCAGGTTTTGGATGATATGTGGCATGAAATCTCACCTTACCTTCATCCTCGCGGTTAATTTCCACGACTCATTTTTCGTCATGCACACAGTCAAGCCTCGCGATTGAGCATCTGTCCAAAATCACTTGGCATTTCAACCACACTTGCTTCCAACTCAGCAGGTATATGATGTGGCTCTGCCAGCCAAACTTGTAATGCTTTAGTAAGTGCTTGTTTAAACACAGGGTTGGCAATGTGTATGTCCAACTGCCATGTATCTTTTTTACCTTCCAAAGAAAAAGCCAAACCACCCATATGCGCCAAATCCAAACGCCCACTTAATTTAAATCTGTCATGAGCCAAACATTCCTCTTTGAGCAAACCTTGCGTATGACCATTGTCTTTATCCAATAATGTTAAGTGTTGCCCATTCGTTTCAAAAGCAAAGGGTAAATGTTCTGTGTTTAATTTTGACCAAGATGTTTGCTCTGTTTGCTTAGGTTTTGATGTTGTGGTTTGTTCATGCTCTGAAGGTTCACCTTTGCGCTGCAACATCTCTGCGATAAGATTTTCAGCTTGTGCCTGCGTAAGCAACCGAAACTGACCTGGCATCGCTTTTTGCAACAATTGCAACCAAACATGCCCTGCTGGTGTAGTCGGGGGCACTTCCACACGAACACGGTAATTGCCCAATAGCAACATCATGCCCGCGCCTTCTGTTGGTTGCATGAGCTTACCTGATAAAATACTTCCGTTGGGCCAAGGCAATACTTGCCCGCCTTCCGCACGCTGCAGTTGCATCAATGATGGCAAATGCACATTCATCAGGCTTACCATATTATTTTTTTGGTTTTTGTAGCAACAAAATCAAACGCACTTGTGCAACAGGAACCTTTAATTGGTCTGCAATGCTTTGTTCATCCAAACCCTCACGGCTAAAGCGCATAATTTGAGCTGTATCTACAGTTTTACCTTTTGGTTTTTGTCCCATATCTACCATCATCTGCTCGGCTTTAGGCTGCCCTTCTTTTTTTACAACTGGCGACTTACGTACTTGCACCTTATCTTTTTTCATCTGACGCTGCTGCAATATTTCTGCAGGTGTTTGGGCAGTATTTTTAGGCTTTGAACCTTGCGCATCCAAGCTTTGCATCACTTGATCAAGTAGCTGTGTCGCAGCTTTTAAATCTTCAGAAGCATCTTTAAGCATGCTCTCAACTTTTTTACGTTGTGCTGATTGCTGAAACCACATCACCCACAACCCAGTAATTGCCATGATCATCAAGGCATCCAAAGCAAGGTTAAACACATCACTACCCATTATACACCGCCTTCGGCGTTCAAGTTTAAATGCCCTCTTAAGCGCATCACCATTTGACTGTGCACTTGCGATACTCTTGACTCAGTTAAGCCCAAAACCAAAGCAACTTCTTTCATGGTAAGCTCTTCATAATAATATAAACTGAGTAAAATAGCCTCACGCTTGGGTAACAACGCAATCGCATCGGCAAGTTTATCTACAAATTGGCCAATTGCCGTTTGATGTTCAGGGCTTTGCCCACTATCACCTGCAATAATGTCCAATATATGCAAATCATCATCGTCACCACGAACCGATGGTAAGTCATCAAAATACACCACTGACATAGAGCGCACTTGGTCAAGTTTCTGCCTGTAGGTTTCAATATCCATTTCAAGGAAATCTGCAATTTCCTTTTCTTCCGCAGGACGACCATAACGCTGCTCCAATTCTTGAAATGCGCCTTGCAACGACTTGGATGTATCACGTAAACCTCGGGGCATCCAGTCAAAAGTACGCAGGTAATCAATCATTGCTCCGCGCACGCGGTAGGCTGCAAATGTTTTAAACAACACCTCTTTACTAGCATCAAAACGCTGTGCACCATCCAACAGCCCTAAAACGCCCGCATCAATCATATCATCCAACTCAATCGATGCTGGTGTACGGCGCATCAATTGATCAGCGTGATAACGAATCATGGGTAAATATTCCTGTAATAATGCTTCAGGGTTACCCAGATTGCTATTGGCTTCGTATGTTGAAGCTGTTGTCACCGGGTATGTCCTTTATGTTGATTTTCTCTTGGTAAAATATCATTCAACCATGCCAAAAGAAAACCAACCCAGCCACCACCAATAGCAAGTACACCCATGCGGTATAAACAATCACTAAAACCAATATCATTAAACATACATACTGCAAATGCTAAACCAGCACCTGCCAAAGCGCCTGAAATCGTTGATTGTGATAACGTCATGATGATTTCTCCTGTACATTAGCATCAACATTCATACCTTCATTTAAGCTATGTTCCCAAAAAAACTGTAATCCGCCATTGCGCGTCATGTCCCGCTCTCGGGCTAAGATATTGGTTAACACCATATCCAAGGTCTGACGCATCACAGGTGCATCTTGCGCACTCAAAAGCTTTTGCCCTTGCACAGCTTCGCGCACATCAGGTGAATGCGGCAAGTTGCCCACATAATCCAAATGCACATCCAAATAACGATCAGCAACCGATAACAAACGCTTAAAAGCAACCTGTGCATCAAAAACTTCAGCTTGATTTACTACTACCATAAACCTCCGCATATTTCTTTGTCGCGATAATACTTTAATCAATGCATAAGCATCGGTTAATGAGGTTGGGTCTGGGGTTAGCACCACCAATGCTGATTCAGATGCTGAAACAAAATACAACACATTATCACCAATACCAGCGGCGGCATCAATCAAGACCAAATCATAATCTGAGGAAATACGACGCATTTCATCCATCATCACTTGCTGTTGCTCGGCATCTAAAGCCGTAAGCTCATACAAACCACTGCCGCCAGGTAATACATCAAAACCAGCACGCGCAGGTACAATCAAATCACTTAATCCTTTTTCACCACGCACCAATTCCAGTAAAGAACCTTTGGGGGAAATACCTAACATCACATCCACATTCGCCAAACCCAAATCTGCATCCAACAGCAAAACGCGCTGCCCTCTTTTCGCTGCATATTCGGCTAGGTGAACCGAAAAAAATGTTTTGCCCACACCGCCTTTACCGCTACAAATGGCAATCACACGTGGTACTTCTTTTCCAACACTCATGTGATGCTCTCCTCTTCAAATTCTTCTTGCTGCTTATGATGTTTTACCAAAATTGCAGTTAATGCTTTTGGACTTAACCAGCCCATTTGCCCAGGTACTTCAGCCCCAAAGCTGCAATAAGACATTGGCATTCGTGATGCCTCTGCCCAGTTGACTATTTTACCTGGGCGGGTTGTTTCATCGAGCTTGGTAAAGGCTATTTGTGTCATTTCCATCGCTTGCGCCCGTTTTAACATCATTAAACCATCTGCCTCATCCAAACTTGCTGGCATCACAATCGTACGGTGCGTACAAGCCAAATGATCCCAAAGTGCCATTTGCGAGCGCAATACTGATGCATGCCTATTGTTCCAACCTTCGCTATCAATAAGCACAAGCTGTGCCGTTTTTGTTGCTTGATGTGCCTGTACTGCATCTTCTTGATTTCTAATGATAAATAATGGAATACCCAGCACTTCCGCATAAGCACTTAACACTTCGCTGCCACCAATGCGTTGGGTATCCGTGGTCATCAAAACAACGGATATACCTTTAAGGCTGTAATGGGTGGCAAGTTTGGCAGCAAGTAACGTTTTGCCTGCACCATTGGGACCTGATAATAAAACAACCCTACGTTCTTGTTTGGCTGAGAATGCTTTTGCCCAACGTAATGTACCCAGTGTTACAGGCTGATGTTTGGCATAGGCATCTGCCATTTCAAAAGCATTGATAGGTGATACGCCCATGGCTAATAAATGGTCAAAAGCAGTTTGCACATGCGTTTTGCTAATCGCCTGCCGATATTGCTCCGCATCCCGATTACCCAAGCTTGCTGCAATTTTTTCTAACCGTTGCATGGATGCTTCTAAATTGGCTTGTACAGCTTCATCCACCACAGGTTTGCTAACAGCCGCCGTACTTTTTACAGCATCCTCAAGCTCCGTATCCAATGCTGCATGCACACGCCATTCTTTTTCACCTTTGGCATTCACCGCTTCAATTCTATCAAGAATCACAGCATCAGAGCCAAAATCTTCTCTGACTAAAGCAAGTGCTTCGTGCATTTTAGGGGCTGAAAAAACTTTAATTTGCATCGTTCAAACTCAACTTACTCAATGTACGCACACTGATTCTCGATGGAATTTCAGCAACTGAGATTACAGCTATGCGTGACATCACTTTGCTTAGGGACAGCGCCAAATGTGGACGTAATACAGGTGTGGTTAACAACACGGGAATATCAACTTGTTGCTGCGCTGAAATTTCGGTGAATCGTGTGATAAAACGTTGCCATTGATTGAAATCTAAAGGCAAGTTCATGGTGCCCGCTGGTGCTTGTGCCAATCGTTCAGACATGGTTTGCTCTACAGCAGGGTCTATGGTGAACACAGCCAATTCATTTTGTTCATCCAAATAGCGCTGCACTATGCTACGACCAAGTTTTAACCTTACCTTTTCAACTAGCGCCAACATATCTTTTTGCTCATTCAAGCCATCAGCAATGGTTTCAATAATCAATAACAAATCACGAATAGGCACCCACTCTGACAACAAACGTTGCAATACATTTTGTAACAAACCATACGACACCTGAGCAGGCACAATATCATCCACCACTTTGGGGTAACGCTCACTTAACATTTCCACTAACTCACGAGTTTGTGCCCTATCCAACATCTCAGCAGCATGTACGCGAAGAATCTCAGTGATATGCGTAACTACTACAGTGACAGGCTCTACCACGGTATAACCAGAAAGCTCTGCTTGCTGACGTTTATCTTGGGTAATCCAAAGTGCAGGCAAGCCAAATGCAGGTTCTTGGGTAGGCACACCTTCCACCCGCATGCCAGCCACCTGACCTTCAAGTGCAAGTAAATTACGCGGACGTATTTCACTGCGCCCAACTTCTGCCCCACGCACCAATACACGGTAATCACCCACGCCCAACTGCAAGTTATCTTTGATATGTACAGGTGGTAGTACAAAACCAATTTCTTGAGCAATTTGACGGCGTACAGTTTGTAAACGCTCGAGAAGGTTTCCATCACCAGAACCTTCCACCAAATCAATCAAACCATAACCCACTTCCAGACGAACGGGGTCAACCACCAATAAGTCCGACATGGGTTGCTCTTCTTCTTTTTTAGGGGCTTCAATTGCTTCAGCATCAACATCAGCTTTTGCCGCTTTGTTATCCACTGCAGTTTGTAAGTACCAACCTGTAAAACCAAGTCCTATCGACAACATAATAAAAGGAATAAAAGGCAGACCTGGTACAAAACTCATGAATAACATCGCACCTGCTGCCACATAATGTACCCTAGGATGCGCCGTGAACTGATCTGATATTTCAATCGACATGGTTGCACCACTGCCTGCACGTGTAATCACAATACCTGCTGCAGTCGAAATAATCAGTGCAGGGATTTGGGATACCAACCCATCACCCACCGTCAAAATACTGTACACGTTAATCGCGTCACTCATGGACATACCTTGCTGCGCTGTGCCAATAATAACACCTGCAATCAAGTTAATGGCTGTGATAATCAAACCTGCGACAGCATCACCCCGCACAAATTTTGCCGCACCATCCATAGAACCATAAAACTCAGCTTCTCTTGCCACATCTTCACGACGTTGGCGTGCTTGTTCCTCACTAATCATGCCTGCGTTTAAATCAGCATCGATGGCCATTTGTTTACCCGGCATCGCATCCAAGGTAAAACGTGCCGCAACCTCTGCAATACGGGTCGAACCCTTGGTAATCACGATAAAGTTAATCAATACCAGTACAATAAAGATGATTAAACCAACAACAGTATTACCACCGACCACAAACTGACCAAACCCTTCAATCACATGTCCGGCTGCTGCCGTGCCTTCTTGACCATGCAATAAAATAAGACGTGTAGTGGCAACATTCAGCGAAAGGCGAAACAATGTGGTTAAGAGTAATAAAGATGGAAAAATCGAAAATTCCAGTGGTTTGAGCACATAAATTGCGGTTAAAAGAATCAAAACACCAATGGCAATATTAATTGCCAACAAGAAATCCATAATCCAAGTCGGCAATGGCACCATCATAATCATGATGACTGCCAATACACCCACTGCCAACATTACATCGGTATGTTTGCTCATGCGTTGTAATGTTAGGGTTGCGCTAGCCAACATATATCATGTGCTCCTCATTTCATTTTAAAGACTTCAGCCAAAATCACCGCCACTGCTTCAAACAGTTCTTCAGGGATTTCATAACCAATCTCTACTTGCTTAAACAAGGAACGCGCCAAAAGTCTGTTTTCACGCACAGGCACACCACTTTCTTTAGCTAATGCTTTGATTTTTAAAGCAATATTATCTTTACCCTTGGCAATGACCTTGGGCGCTCCACCACCCTGAGTGTCATATTTTAATGCCACTGCAAAATGCGTTGGGTTGGTAATCACCACATCAGCTTTGGGTACATCCGACATCATGCGGTTTTGTGCTTGTTCCATTTGGATTTGACGAATCTTGGCTTTGAGTTGTGGGTCACCTTCACTCTCTTTATGTTCATCACGTACTTCTTTCATCGACATTTTCATGGATTTGGCATGTTCCCAACGTTGATAAATCACATCAGCCAAGGCAATCACAAAGAAAAAAGCAGCCACCAAACCTACAATCGACAAACTTCCTTGCACAAGTAGTGATGCAATATCACCCACACTTTTACGAGAGCTATGAATCGCAGGGTCAAAGAGGTCTAAAACCACAATCCAACAAATGAAACTAATCACTGTCAGTTTGGTAATCGATTTAATAAACTCAGCTACCGACTTACTGGAAAACAAACGCCCCAAACCTTTCATTGGGCTTATCTTTTCCATTTTTGGTTGTATGGTTTCAAAGGTAAACACAGGACCTGTCACCAAAAAAACCATCAACATACCCAGCAATACCATGGGAATAGCAATCGGCAATACAAACAATGCAACTTCTATAGACAAATCAATGAGCAAGTTTTGCATACCCTCTGCGGTCATATCCACCACGACCTTGCCACCAAGAAAAGATTTCAATAAATCTTCTGCACGTAATGCCATCCATCCACCAATACCTGTCACAGATAATGAAGCTAAAATCAAAAAAGAAATTGCGGTTGATGGTTCGCGGCTGGTGGCTACTTGCCCCTTATTTCGGGCATCCTCCAGCCGCTTATCACTGGCATCTTCGGTCTGCTGCGACTTATCTTGATCGTCTGACATCTAATGCCCTGACAACCTATGTAAAAACATGGGTAAATCTTGCCCTAGCCCTGTAAAACCATCATACATCAATGACATCATGGCAGGAAAAGAAAGCGCTAATATCAATAAACCCAAACCAACAGATAATGGGAAACTTACGAAAAACACCTGAATTTGTGGTACAGCTCGTGCAATCAAACCCAATGCGACATAAACGAAGAAAAGTAATGTTAATATAGGCGCCATCAACTGAATCGCTAACACAAACATATCAGCCGCAGCTTGTGTAATCACATCCCAACCATTAAACGACCATGTCGTGCCTACGGGCATGATGTTGAACGACTCCACCAAAGTCATAATAAACATATGGTGCGCCCCACTCGCCAACCACATAAGCATGGCAAAAATACCAATAAATTGTGCAACCACTGCTGATTGTGTCGAGGTGACAGGGTCAAACATATTTGCCATTGCCATACCCATCTGCAAACTCATCACTTGCCCAGCAAAGTGTGCCGCGGTAAAAATAAGTTGCGCAATCATAGCTAGGGCTGCGGCAAGCAACATTTCTTGAATGGCCAACATAGAAAATACAACCACATCAGGCTCAATCACTGGTACATGCTGGGAAACCACAGGGTAAAGTAAAACCGTCAAAATTCCGACAAAACCTGTTTTAATCGGAGCAGGCACCAGCTTATGTCCAATCACGGGCAATAACATCATCAGCAAACTAATACGTAAAAAGACTAAAATACCAACCAAAATGTCTTGTTCAGCTGGAAGTGGAAACATCTTAACTCAACAGTGTGGGGATGGATTCAAAAATACGGCGAGTATAACTCACCAGTGTTTCCACCATCCAAGGCGCTGCAATCACCATCACAACAAATACAGCAATGATTTTGGGCACAAATGTTAGCGTCATCTCTTGAATTTGAGTCACAGCTTGAAACAATGAAATCGCCACCCCCACCACCAATGCTACCACCAGCATGGGCATGGATAACATCAATATCATTTCAAGGGCTTCTTTGCCGTAATTAATCACTAAATCAGGGTTCATACCCCATGATGAGCAAAGCTGATGCCAAGATATTTAAAATCTAGGTAATATGAATATTCTTTGAAGCAATAAAAAAGTAAGTTTAAGTGGTGGTTCCAATTCCTTTTTTCAAACTGTGCCGAAGTGTTTGCTATCAAAAGGATAAAGCGCAGGAAGAAGCAGGTTGCAAAAGGTGTTTTCTTTGGTTCATTTCTTGAAGGTGAATTGTGCCACAGGCACAAGAGATACTCCCCTGGGGGATGACAGCAAAGAAATGAACAAGCCTTACCCTTTTACAACGCTCAAACCTTTAAGGTTTCAACATCCGATTGGAAGTCTCGCATGACTTTCTTCAATGATGCGGTGTTCTCTGCAGCTTGTTCAGTCAACGGTAAGCGTAGCTCTCCGCTCATCCAACCCAGTAATTCACATGCTTTTTTCACAGGAATCGGGTTGCTTTCGACAAACATCGCATCGGTTAAATATTGCAATGCAAAGTGCATAGCTTTGGCTGTTTCAAAATCTTTGGTGACTACCGCATCCACCATGGCTTTCATGGTTTTGGGTGCGATATTCGATACCACTGAAATCACACCTGAACCACCCAATGTCATAAAGGGTAATACGCTGGCATCATCACCTGAATAGAACAAAATACGCCCATCACATGCCATCATGGTGCGCGTAAGTTGCGCCATGTCTGCGGTGGCATCTTTGATGGCAACAATATTGGTAATATGCGACAAACGCGCCACGGTTTCAGGCTCCATATTTGAAGCTGTGCGCCCTGGTACATTGTACAAAATTTGTGGTATATGCACGGCATCAGCAATGGCTTTATAATGCTGATAAATGCCTTCTTGGGTTGGTTTCACATAATACGGCGAAATCAATAATGAGGCATCTGCGCCAAGGCTTTTTGCAGCTTTGGTGAGCTCAATGGATTCCGCCGTATTATTGCTGCCCGTGCCTGCAATAACTGGTACACGACCATTCACTTGCTCCACGGCAATACGAATCACTTCTTTGTGTTCAGCTACACTTAATGTCGCCGCTTCACCCGTGGAACCCGCAGGCACAACACCATCAACGCCGCCTTCAATCTGACGCTCCAAATGCGCGCGAAAGGCTTCTTCATCCACTTTACCATCTTTAAATGGTGTCACTAACGCTGTCATTACACCGTGAAACATATTGCCTCCAACACTGCTCTACAAAGCCCGAATATAGCCATATTCATAAGCCATTGTCACGCCATCAAACATCCACTTTCGATTCAGGCACCATCACTACATTAATTTGACCGCGCACAGGGTCTGTAGATAAAATTTCAACTTGAATTTGATCACCCAAACCTAGACTAAATGTACCATCTTTGGATGCCAACCTATGATGTACTTCATCCAAAGTAAGCATCTTACCCAAATCATCCACATTCAATGATGCTTCAGCAAAAGTATCTTGCAGCGCAAGGAAAATACGGCGTTTACTTACACCAGATACCGTTGTACCCATCACCTTACCCACATCTTTTTTGTGATACAATGCAGCAAGCATAGCTTGGGTATCCCACTCAGCGCGCTGCTGTTTACGCTCTTGGATAGACACATGGTTACCCACGGCCTCCAAATCAATATTTTTCGGTTTTACACCAGCCAACACTGCTTTAAGTCTTCTATGTGTTGTTAGGTCGGCATAACGGCGAATCGGGCTGGTAAAATGTCCGTAGCAATCATATGCCAAACCAAAGTGACCTTGATTATCCGTAGTATATTTAGCCTGCTGCATAGAGCGCAGTACCAACTTATGCAATACCGCAGCAAAAGGTTTATCTTCTGCTGCATGCAAAGCTTGTTGCACATCTTTAGGACGCACATCTTGCCCTTCAAGATGTCTAATTTTCATGCCAAACGCACCAAGAAAAGCATTTAATTTTTCAATGGCTTCACGCTCTGGCGCAGGATGAATACGAAACAATTGCTCCACACGTTTGCTTTCTAAAAATTCACTTACAGCAGTATTGGCTGCCAACATCATTTCTTCAATCAACTTGTGTGCCACATTACGTACACTGGCATCAATACCTTGGATTTTATCATCTTTCAGCACAACACGTGTTTCAGGAAGATCTAGCTCCAATGCCCCACGTTTTGCCCTATTACGCTCCAACATACGATACAAGCCCATAGCGGAATCCAACATTTCACGTATATTTTCTTTGCGAACTGCTTTTTTAGAACCCTCTTCAAGCCAAGCTGCGGCTTGCTCATAGGTCAACCGTGCTTGGGAATGAATCACCACATTATACACTTTGGATGTACGACGTTTTCCGCCAGCATCAAAACGCATACGTACTGCCATTGCCAAACGATTTACATGCGGATTAAGTGAACACAAACCATTGGATAATTTCTCGGGTAACATAGGAATCACGCGATCAGGGAAATAAAAAGAATTTCCTCGTGCCAATGCTTCCACATCCAACGATGAGCCTTCTTTCACATAGTGCGCCACATCAGCAATGGCAACCCATGCCTCAAAGCCATCACCACGCGGTGTTACACAAATGGCATCATCAAAGTCACGTGCATCTGCACCATCAATGGTAACAAATGGTAAATGCGTCAAATCCAAACGGTCTTTTTTATCTTTAACACGAATCCGCTCAGGAATCGCATCGGATTCTGCCAATACTTCAGCAGGGAATGTTTCCGACAGAGCTTGCTCTGCGACAATCAAATCCACCAATTTTTTAGGTGTTAAATCATCACCCAACACTTCGATAATCTTGCCTCTTAAAGGGTTGGTTCCCCGTTGAATTTCAACACGTACCCAATCTCCATGTTTCGCACCTGCTGCATCATTGCGTTTAATCAAAATCGCTTGCTGCATCCGTTTACTTCTCGGGTATGCAAAACCCATATCATGTTCAATCTTAAATTCTGCAGTAATTTCACTGGCGGCTTCTTCCACAATGCGAATCAACACGCCCGCTTCGCGTCCGCGGCGCATAATCGTGCGAACTTCCACCTTATCACCATGCATCACATCGCGCATTTCATCGATAGATAAAAACACATCTTCATCGCGCCCTTGCACATCCACAAAACCAAAACCATCTGGATGCGCAGATACGGTACCTACCCATGTTTTATGGTCGACAGATGTCCTGCGGCCAACTTTTCGCTCACGACTATCATCACGAAACTTACGCTTGCGAACGGCAGGTGTTTCACCCCAAACCGATGATGGTGGTGTTGATTTGGCTTGCTTACCACTGCGTTGACCAGCGTAGGTTTCACTTTCTTGATGTTCTTTTGTTTTACGTCTTGAAGGTTTCCTACCTTCTGTTTCACTCTTAACTGTTTCACGCTCAGTTGTTTTACGCTCAACTGTGCTGCGTTCCTTAGCTTGTGCAGGTGGCTGCGATGGCCATGGCGAAGAGCTTGGTGCTTCGCTTCTTTCCTGCTTTGTTCTACTTGAACGACGTTTTGCGGAATGACCGCGTTTTTCTTTCTTTCTTACCACTAAAATACTCCAATATTACTAGAAAAGAAGCCATACTCAGCTATTCAATCTTTTCTACCGAGCAAGACTAGCACTATTTTATCATAAGTTCCGTATAAATATCATCCAAGCCCTGCATCATGGCAGCAATAGAGTACGCCTCTGCCCGCTCACGCGCTGCATTGCGTGTACTGCGAGACCAATCCATCATCAAGGCATTGGCAACCTCTTGCGCGTTTTCCGCATCCACCACTTGCCCCACGCTATCATCCACCAACTCTTTTAAACCACACACATCCGATACCACACAAGGCAAACCCGCCGCCATGGCTTCCACCACCACACGACCCATGCCTTCATTGTGTGACAATAAAGCAAACACTTTGGCTTTGGCAAGGTGTATTAAAGGGTCTGTCCAACCAAGAAACTCAATGTGTGACACCAAATTTAGGCTTGAAGCCAAACGCTCCAAATTTCTTTTTTCTTCACCATCACCCACCAATGCCAATTTGGCATCAGGGTATGTTTTCACCACAATCGCCCACGCCCGAATCAACCGCTCCATACCTTTAATCGGCACCAAACGCCCCACCGAGACCACATCCCAAATCTTACGTTCCATAGACACAGGGTTTTCCCACATATATTCCTTGATACGCCCCACATCCACACCGCTAGGCACCACCCGCCATTGCTCAGGTTTCCCCACACCAAGCTGCAAATGGTCATCCCGCTCGGCTTGGGTCAATGCCACCAATACATCCGTTTTCTTTGCCAAATAACGCTCTACTTTTAGAAACACTTTGGTTTTAAAAGCACCAAAATAGCCATGAAAGATATGCCCATGCGGCGTATGCACGACTTTTGCTTTGCTTCCTTTGGCAGCCATTCTGCCCAATGCGCCTGCTTTGGATGTATGCGTATGAATAATATCAAAGTCATCCAGCCCCAAAGCGCGAATATCTTTGATGGCTTGTTTATCCCGCATGCCCAATTCGCGTTTTAAGCTATCCATCACTTGCACATGCCCACCAAGCTCTTCAAACAAAGCGATACCTTCATCCACTTTTTGTTGCTCTATGGCAGACATATCCGATTCCAAACTTGCGCCAAACACCAACATTACATCATGCCCAGCTTTGGCTTGTTCCTGCGATGTAATCAGCGTATTCACCGCTGAACCACCACCATCCATACGTGTAATCAAATGCAAAATTTTCATATTATACTTTTCCCAAAGCTTCAATGCTATGAAGCAGTTGCGCATCATGTTTTTGCCAATTGTATTGATGCAAAACATCTTCACGCGTACGCATGCGCTGCTTGTCATTCAAATCATTGTCCAACATCCACAGCAATTTCTCAGCCAAAGCCAAAGGTGAAGCATTGTCCGCCAACTGATTATGCATAATGGTCGGCACCAATTCTTTATTGGCTGCAATCGGTGTCGCAAGCACAGGTGTGCCCCAAGCATTGGCCTCCAAGGTTACCAACCCAAAACCTTCCAGCCCCCGCGTCGGCACCATAAACACATCAGAAGCCAACAACCTTTTTTGCACAGCTTCTTCAGATAAAAAACCCGTAAATTCAACCATGTCAGCCACACCCAAATCATCAGCAAGCTTTTGCATGGATCCACGCAACACACCATCACCCATAACAACAAAACGTATGTCTTGACGTCTGTTTTTCACAATCGCAGCCGCTTGAATCATCAAATCCACACCTGTACGCGGCACAAGGTTACGCAATGTGCTCACCACAGGTGTATCCCAGCCCAATTCGGCACGCAGCACATCACGCTGAGCAATGTCCAAACCTTGATACGGCTCAGCAGCCCCCGCATTCACCACGAAACGCCGTGCATCCAAGCCAAAAAAGCGCTGCAATTTATGTTGCGTATATTGGCTTAACACCATCACCTGCTGAGCAGAGCGATACACCTTGGTTTCCAGTTTTCGCATCGCCGCAATCGCCACGCGATGTTTCATATTCATATCGAGTGCATGGCGTGTTTCATATTCTTCACATGCCAAAGAATGACACACCTGCAAACGCGGCAACTTACACCCCGCCTCAAGCAATGCCCACATCACAAACGGCTGCTCAGAAACCACCACATCAAATTCATCATGGTGATGTTTCCACCATTGTTTGGCAGCCAATTTCAACTCTTTAAGTCCTTGATAACCCTTATCCCCAGAAAAAGGAAAACGAAATTCCTGAATACCAAACTGCGACAATTCAATGCACACCTCAGCATCAGGTGAAGGCTGCCGCGTCAACATAGTCACCTCATATCCTGCATCCACCAGCGCCCGCAAATGATGCGATAACATCCGTTCCGCACCACCAAATACCGTCTCCGCCGACACATCCGCAACCATCAATACCCTAAAAGGGGGCAGAGCCCTTTTACTCACTTTTTTCACGTTTCGCAGGTCTCCCTCGTTTGCTTTGCCCAACTTTTTTGCCTAACACTGCTTCAATTTCTTGCTTAAATCTATCATTACCAAACGGTGTTCCCGTATGCCAAGAAGCACGAATATCAACAATATCCGTATCAATTAGGCTGCTCATTTACCTCTCAATTATGATAAAGTTGTCATGCAGACATCAAGTTTCCGTAATACAATGGTGATACCGTGTTGCAATATTATTCACACTTAGGGGCTATTTTATGTTCATTCGCTTTTGCTATTCACTGCTTGTTACGGCTGGTTTGATATGTATCACTATGGTGCCAAATCACGCTTATGCAGATGCTCTTGGTATAAAAAATACCCTTTCAACTATAGAAATCTATGCTGAAAAAATGGTGGATGCAGCCCTGAAGAAAGATGGACAGGCTCTGGAGAGTATCAATAAAAACATTCAACAAAGTATTGATGTTTTACATAATAAATTAAGTGCACAAGCTTTTGATGAAAGGCGTTCAAGAGAGTTGCTAATGGCATATTCATGGACGCGTATTATTTCCATAGATATTAAACAGCAAGCATGGATTGGTGTGGCTATAGCTGCCAATCAGCTAACCGCCTCGATGATACGCGTTACCAACTACCCTAACCTACAAAAACGAGATATAGAGTGGATGGATTATTTGGCTAGAGAAATTTTATTACTCAATATGGAAGGACCCAAGGAGAATAGAGAATTATTACGCGCTCGATATACCGATTTACAAAGCACATGGCACCGCATCAGCAACGAGCTTATCATCAATTTCCGCAATAAACCTTTGGTTTTAAAAGGAGATGCCTTAATGCTTCACATGAAGAATACAGATAACGTTGCGAACATAATCGCTACAGCAAAAAAGATATTGGTATTTGTACGCAAACTCGAAAATCTTCAAAAATGAAAAAGGGCCCTGAACAGGTGAATCCGCGAATCAAGAAAGTATCTGCCTCTTAATAGCAAACAGGGTAATTTAAAAGGATCTGAACTTCCTCCAATAAGCTGAACATTTAGAACCTCCACCCATGCTGCTGCATCCAACGGTTCATCAGCAACAAACCCCACAAAATATCCGATTTATCTTCACCCTTCTGATGCCTATCCCACTGCTCTTGCACAAACGATTCCCGCACCAAACCGCCCAAAGGTTTATCGGCAATCATAGCATGAATGTCATCCTTAAAATCAGCTTTCATCCAATGTTTGATGGGTGCCATAAAGCCTTGTTTGGGGCGATACACCATTTCTCTTGGCAAATAATCGCATGTGATTTCTTTAAGCAACACTTTCAGCTTTTCTTGCCACGGCAAACCTTCCACCTTCCAACTATCATCCAAAGTTGCCATAAATGAGAATAGCCCAGCATCCAATAATGGTGCGCGCAGCTCCAACCCATTTGCCATACTCATGCGGTCGCCCACTGCCAATAAATCATCACCTACATAATGAATCACATCATCAATCATCGCACCATTCACCACGCCATACTGTTGCATCAAACCCTGTAAACCGCTTGATATTTGCGACATATTCTGCCAAGCATGTTTTGGTTGTGATAATTGCATACCGACAAACATATCCGACCACGCTGCATCAGTGGTGGATGTCCAACGGCGATAGGCATCGGCAGGATTATCATTCAAACCTTTTAAGAACCTACGCAAACGCCCTCTCAAATTACGACTAGACGCGCTATCACCCAAGCTTTCCAATAGTTTTAGTGCCATGCTCCGCGCTGGTAAACCCTGCAATTTCTCATGCCACTTTAAGCCCAAATAGCGGGGGTAACCACCAAACAATTCATCACCACCCACACCCGATAATGCCACATCCACATGTTTCTTGGCTTCTCGGCTAATCAAATAGGTGGGCAAAGCTGCGGAATTGGTGACAGGCATATCAAATGCGCTTGCCAAATCGTCCAAGGCTTGGTGCGCCGTAGCATTCACTTCCAATGTTTGATGCGTCGTACCCAAATGGTCTGCCACTTGTTGCGCATACACACTTTCATCATAATCCTTGGGGGCATCCATAAACCGCACACAAAAACTATGCACATCCTGCCCTGCATCTTGTTTGAGCACGCCTGCAATCAAAGATGAGTCCACACCACCTGATAAAAACACACCCAAAGGTTTATCCGATACCGTTTTGGCGGTGATAGATTGAACCAACATAGATTTTACTTCGGGTTTGATTTCATCGGCAGTCAAATCTTGGGGTTGATCGGGTTCAGGCAAAAAGAAATAGCGGCGAATTTGCAACGGTTGCCCAGCTCTTGCAATCGCATAACAGCCCGCAGGAATTTGTGAAACTTCCTCATACATACTTTGCGGTGCTTCTGCGCGCATGCGGGTTAAAATCTGATACACGCTGTTTAAATTTGGAGTAAGCGACCATTTGCCTTTCTCAAAAGCATTTTGCGATGAGGCAAAACCCAATCGCCCATCTTGCTCACACACAAACAATGGTTTTTCGCCAAATACATCCCTAGCAACCAAACAAATCTGCTCGCGTTTATCCCACAATACGATAGAAAACATACCTTCAAGTAAATTGAATACACCCAAACCAAAACGGCGGTACAAATGAGGAATCACTTCCGTATCCGAATCCGATTGAAAGGTCACACCATCTGCTTCAAGCTTTTCTCTTAAAACTTTGTAATTGTAAATACAGCCATTAAACACCACCACCACATCATCAATTTGCATGGGCTGATTGCCCCGCGCATCAGGGCCGATAATGGCAAGCCTATGATGAATAGCTGAAAAATCAGACGACATAAACTCGCCTTGCCCATCAGGACCGCGCGCAGCCACAGCCGCAGCCATTGCCTTTAATTCTACGGCATCCGTTTTGCCCAATATGCTTACAAAGCCACACATATCAGCGTATTACAGGCAAGACTTGCCTCGCCCAACAGCGATGCAGTTCAAGCCATGTTGTGCCAATTCTTCTTGTACATAAAGGTTTCGCGCATCAAAAATGTCTGTGCCATGCATCAAGTCTGCAATGCTTGCCCAATCGGGTTCGCGGAACATTAACCATTCGGTGAGCACCACCAAGATGTCCGCATCTTTGCATGTTGCTTCGGGTGAATCTTGATATGTAATTTGATTGCCCCAAATATGTTTGGCTTCTTCGGCTGCGGCAGGGTCACATGCTGTCACTTTCACACCTGCATCAAGCAGCGCATCAATCACATCAATGCTTGGCGCTTCGCGCATGTCATCTGTGCCAGGTTTGAATGCCAAGCCCCACACAGCAACTTGTTTCACATCCTTAGCTTTTACCACGTTTAACAAACGCGCAATAAACCATTGTCGCTGAATTTTATTGGCTTGCCAAGCTGCTGAAACCACAGGCAAGTCCACACCATACTTCTCACCCGTTGCCAGTAGTGCTTGTACATCTTTGGGGAAACATGAACCCCCATAACCAATACCTGCATACAAAAAGTGCGAACCAATGCGTTCATCGGCACCAATGCCACGGCGAATGCTTTCAATATCACCATCCACCACATCACACAAACGCGATAAATCATTCATGAATGAAATGCGCGTGGCTAACATACAGTTGGCAGCATATTTGGTCAGCTCCGCAGAACGTCTGTCCATCATAATCATGCGGTCACGATTGCGATTAAAGGCGGCATACATGCGCTTGAGTTTTTTCTCACTGGCAACATCTTCAACGCCCACAATAATGCGATCTGGCTTTAAGAAATCACCCACGGCATTACCTTCGCGTAAAAACTCAGGGTTAAACGCCACCAAAGCCGATACGCCGCGCCCTTGCATCACTTGATTCACTTCTTCTGCAACAGCATCTGTCGTGCCCACGGGAACGGTTGATTTCACCACCACCAAACAACCATCAGGCATATGTTTCGCCGCAGTGGTTGCGGCTGCAATCACATATTGCAAATCTGCCGAACCATCTTCATCGGGCGGTGTACCTACGGCAATAAACACGGCATCTGCATCGGCACACACCGAATAATCCGTAGTAAAAAACAATCGCCCTTGCTCACGGTTTTTTAAGACCAATTTATCCAAGCCCGGCTCATAAATCGGGATGCCACCATCATTGAGCATATCCACTTTGTTAGCATTAATATCAATACCAACCACATGATGCCCCACTTCCGCCATGCAAGCCGCTGTCACCAGCCCTACATAACCACTACCCACCACACAAAGCTTCATTTAACGCTCCTTTTTCTGACATAACATGCCAAGGTTGGTTGTGGTCGAAAAACGAAAGGGAAGCTTGTCCATGATAGGGTCAAGCATGATAATCATGCCCGATAGAAACCTATGCCTATCAAAAAATGGGCTGCCAAAAAGCATAGGGCCACGCACATGTTTGACCACAGGCAAGCCCACTTGTTTAAACCAATCACGCCATACAGGAAATGGATGAACCGAGACATGCCCAAAACCGACTTGTGCTGTTAGCGGCGGCGCAGACACTTCATCTTGCCCTTTCCAATACAACTTTTTAAAGCCGCCAAAGGTGATTTTATCCAAGGCATAACCTACCATTTCAGGCAAGTTTCTTGGGTTGGGTGTAGTCACCATGGCATAACCATTGGGTTTTAAAACACGCTGCATTTCAGCCAGTGCAGGCACAGGATCGGGCAAATGTTCAACGACCTCCGATGAAATTAAAATATCAATGCTGTTGTCGGCAAAAGGCAGCTTAAAAATGTCACCCGACATAAAATGGACAGGTTTTTTGCCCCGTTCTTTCACCCGATAAGCACTTCTTGACGCACCATCTGCTGCTTCACGTTGGTTTAAATCCAAACCAAACCATTGTACGTTTTCAAAATGTTCACTGGCATCATACACATCAAACAAGTTGGTGCCTGGTCCACAACCCAAATCCACCACACGTTTGACTTGGTTTTGATCCGACTTTGCCAAAATATCATGCACCGTTTTGCCCAACATGATTTGGCGAAGTTTCCAAAAATAGAAAATATGTGTCCAAGAGCGTGAAAAAAACTTCTCCGACTGCGCCCAATCTTTATTACCCTTATCTTGTTGTTCCATCATGCTTTTTTACCCCTTTCTGTGAACCAGCCCCGCACAAACCCCACTGCATACCATGTTTGGCAAATCACCCACAACCATTGCCCTGAAAACAGGCTTTTCAGCATACGAAATGGATAACGCAAAATGCGTTTCCACAGCGGCACGCGCAAGGTAAAATCACCATGTTCAGCAGGTGTTTCAATAACCCATTCAGGCGAATGTAAATTGGCATACGCCGCTTGATAACCATTGCGATACATTTGCCCAAGCAAACCACCCCATGTTTCAGGGGGAAGGTGGTGATAAATAATATCAGGAAGCACGACCACACGAGCCCCAGCCTCACGAAACACCTGCCGCAAGTATGGGTCTAGCCCGCGTGGGATGACTTCGTTCTCACCACCAACTTCACGAAACAAATCAGCGCGCATGATAAGACATGGATGCTCTGCCAAATCGGAATCCACAATTTCAGACACCGGCTGCCAACTGCGTCTAGGCACTTGTGTCATCACTCGTTTCACAAAAGGTGTCGCCCAATCAGGCACAGTATTATTGCCACCTGCCATGCCAATATCAGGGTGTTCATCCATGGCTTTTATCATTTTACTGAATGTTTGTGGGTCTGGCAGCGAAGAATCATCATCCACCGTCAATACATATTTACCCTTGGCTTTGGCAATCGCAATATTGATGCCGCGTCCTTGGCGTTTATCACCCTTAATCACAACCAATTCAAAGTCCTGCATATCTTGCTGGGTAAGCGATTGCATCAGTTTAACGAAATAACCACCACGGTCTGCATCAGCAGTCGGGATAATCACCGACAACACAGGTTTTTCATTTTCCGCAGGCACAAACCAACATACACCCGTTGGATTATCATCATTGCGATAACGCACCCAATCCCGTGCAAACTTACCATTCAAATCAGGTTTGAACCATTCCGCTTTAGCAAACAGTTCTTCAAAATCACGTTTCATAATAGTCCTTATACCATGCCACAAATTGATTGATTCCCGTTTGCAACGTTGTGTCTGGTTTAAAATTTACATCTTGCATCAAATCTTGCACATCCGCATACGTCGTAGGCACATCACCTGCTTGCATAGGCAAATAATTTTTCTCAGCTTTTTTGCCCATGGCTTGTTCAATGGCAGTTATGAAATCTTCCAAGGTTTCAGGCGAATGATTGCCGATATTATAAATCTTATAATCATGTTTGGGTGTTTGCTCAGTTAACCGCGTTACAGCTTCCACCACATCATCAATATAAGTGAAATCCCGCTGCATTTTGCCATGATTATATACATCAATGCTTTGATTCTCAGCAATGGCTTTAGTAAACTTAAAATACGCCATATCAGGGCGACCCCAAGGACCGTAAACGGTAAAAAATCGTAGCCCTGTCACCTTAAAATCATACAGATGGGCATAAGCATGCGCCATCAGTTCGTTAGACTTTTTGGTGGCTGCATACAAAGAAATTGGGTTATCTACCCTATCTTCTACCGCAAAAGGTACTTTTTTATTCTCGCCATACACCGATGAGGATGAAGCAAACAACAAGTGCCCAATCTTACCCTGCCTACAACCTTCCAACACATGCAAAAAACCCACCAAATTACTATCTGCATACGCATGAGGATGGTCGATGGAATAACGCACACCAGCTTGTGCAGCAAGGTTAATCACCACATCAAAATCATTTTCTGCAAACAAGGTTTCCATGCCCGCTCTGTCTGCCAAGTCTAGTTTGATAAAGGTAAAATCCGATGCATCACCAAACCATTGCAGTCTATCGTGTTTAAGTTGTACATCGTAATAATCATTCAGGTTGTCTATACCCACAACCGTATGCCCTGTCCGCAACAAAGCTTGGCTGACATGCGCACCAATAAAACCAGCCGCACCTGTAACTAAAATCTTCATACCCAAAACCTTAGCAGTTCACCGAACATGACTACAGTTTTTCTTTCACCTTAGCCCGCAATTGCTCAATTGGTCGTTCAATAGCAATCACAAGCAGCCATGCCGCCAAAAATACAAAAGGAATCGTGACCCACATCAGCAGTATATCTGGACGTTGAATATCTATACCCCAAGCTTGAAGAACCACCAATACCACCAGTGCCACTTGGTAATGCATAAGATAAATAGGGTAACTAAAATCACCCCATGAACTATCTGCTTTTTTGCTTAACAAAGGTAAAGATTTATAGTTGGATAAGACCAATAACATCAACGCACATAATAAAATATTGGTATAAAAAAACAGTTCATGCGAACGGGTAAGCAAATAACCCACATACCAATTGATAAACATCAAAAATAATATCAATACGGGCAAATAACCCGCCAAAGTTTCTTGTTTGCCAAACAGTTTCTGCAACAAGTCATTGCGATAAAAATACAAAACTGAACCCAAAGCAAAAGGAAGCGAGGCTGCGAATACAGAAAAGTACCTATCCCAGCCCAAAAACTGCGCCACAATATGATAAACCACACTCACACCAAGCCAAAACAGTGTTATTTTCACATGTTTTGATAAACCCAAAGCAATAAGCACATAAAAACAAAGCTCCACCGTTAATGCCCATGCTGGTGGGGTTAACCTTGCTGTTTCAAGGTTTGGAAACAATAAAAAGACGTTTTTAACAATATCTTGCCATGTTTGCGGAAATATCATTTCTTTGTGATACGCCGACATATATGACTCACCCAACCAAACAAACAAAAGCAAACTCAAACCAATCGACAGCCAATACAATGGATAAATACGCAAAAACCGGTTGAATAAATACGCCGTTACACCTTGCAAACTATAACCATACGTTCGCTGCATAATCATGGTCATCAAATAACCACTGAGCATATAAAAACCATACACCGCATAATTCCCCAACCAAGGGATGCCACCAATATGCAAGGCAACCACCATGAGCGCCAAAAATGTGCGATAAAACCCAAACATGCTTTAGCCTTTGACCCAACCCTTTGGATACCCAGAATCACCCATGGCAATCATTGCTTGGATTTCATCGGCATACTGCTGCTGCAAATGTAGGCGAACTTTTTCAGGCATCACTTTACCCACACCTTTACCCACAATGCTGTTCACTTTTTCACTTTGCGGCATGGATAAACCCAAATAATGCGTCACATCTTGCATAAAACCATCAGGGTTCTCTTGAAGCTGGTCAAAATATGCGATATGCATACCTGGGAAATACTTTTTCCAGCGTCCAATCGCTTCAGGGTATGGTGTCCATTCCCGATAAATCGCATCAAGCACCGCAATCCACTCTTCTTCCTGCACATCTTCAAACTTGCGCCCTGCATGATTGCAACCCAACATCAACGCCTTAGACCATGCCCGCGCAATAGGATTGCGCACAAACAATAGAATCTTCACATCGGGGTGAGATTGCGCCAACTGCTGTATGCGTGACTCAGGAATATCATAATAATTGGGGGTCACATCACCCGTCAACTTACCTGAATCATGGTCAAACAAACCATCATACCAAACAAATGTGTGTTTGCGAAACATATAATACAACACCCATCGGTATGCCTGCCACGCCGAGAAATAACCCGTTTTTCTACCCAATAAAAGTTTTACTGTGCTACGCAATAAAATACGGCGTAGTTCTTTGTAATGCCAATGTGAGCTAAAAAATAACGTGGATATGCTATGAGCAGGCACAGTGTTACCTTCATTCAAAAAACGTAATTCTTTATAGGGTGGCAGCCATACATCAGGATGGGTTTCCAATACACGAAACAACCAAGTGGTTGCCGTTTTTTCAGGGCCAATACAAATAAAGTCGGGTTTCACTGCTTTCGCTCCAATAAACTAGTATACAAACCTTCAAAACGCTGCACTTGTTTATCCCATGAAAAATCAAGCGCATATACACGGTTATCATCACACAATCGGTTGTTTGCCAACATTATTAACATGGCTTGTGTCAAAGCTCGCACATCGTCTGCTGCGACCAGTGCCACATCATCATTGCTCGGCAAGACTTCGGGGATACCACCCACCTTGCTTGCCACAATAGGTAATCCATGTGCCATGGCTTCAAGCAAAACAATGCCAAAAGGCTCTTCCCTGCTTGGCAGTACAAACAAGTCCGCCGCTTCCATCAAAGCATGCACTTGGGCTTGCGATACAAAACCCAAAAACTTCACATTTTCCTGCAAACCAAGTGTTACCACTATTTGCTTCAATGTTTTTTCTAAGCTTCCAATACCTGCTATCCACAGCTTTGCCTTGGGATTTTCAGCCACAATAGCCACCCACGCCTTGAGCAATACATCTTGCCCTTTAAAATCTTCCAAACGTGCCACATTGAGCACCAATTTGGCATCATCTTGCAGCCCATATTGTTGTCTCAGTTGTGCTCTGCTTTGTGATAATGCGGGTAGCGTAAAAGCATGGGGCATCAGCGATACGGGTACATCAACAATATCTAAAATGGCTTGTTTCAAGTTTTGTGTTACTGCCAAACATCGTGTAGGCAAACGACAGCCCCAACGAATTTCCGTTTTCTTTTGCCACCAACTTGCTTGGTACACATCATAACCTTGGGCATAACAAATACTCGCCACCCCAAACACACGCCCCGCCACACCTGCCAACAAACCACAGGATACAGCTTGCCCTTGAATCACATCAGGTTGAAAGGCTTTGGCATGTTGAAGCGTTTGCATCAAACGCCACAACCAACCCAAGCCACGCAAGGGGATTTTTTTACACCACACCAATTGATAATCATGGGCTGCAATAGCCTGTTGTTTTTCAGGCGGGCAAGGTGTGGTCACCAACACACAAACATTATGCCCTCGTCCACTTAAATGCTCTGCCAACGCTTTGGTTGCCATGGCTGTGCCTGCAATTTTCTCAGGTGGAAACTCATTGACCACCAACATCACTCTCATGCTAGCAACCCTTTGGCAGCCTTGTGCACCGCTGTCACATCAATCGCATCAGGATTCTCACCCCGTAATATGTGTACACTATCCACATCATAATCCAAATATTCAGGCTCAGCATCATGACGCGGACAAATCACCACCACAGGTGTTTGCACCGCAACAGCCAAATGAAATGGCCCTGAATCATGCCCAATCAATAAGGGGGCTTGAGCAATCACGGCTGCCATCTCACCCATACTGGTTTTGCCGATGAGGTTTAATGTTTTCGGCACTTCATCACACAAGTTTTGTCCAACTTCTGCTTCGCTTTCCACACCCAATAACACAGGCGTGAAACCATCTTGAACCAATTGCTGTGTAAGTTTCACAAAGGATGCAACCGACCATAACTTATCTTCCAAAGCCAAGCGGCGACCACCCATATGCAAACAAAACCAAGGTTTTTCAACCACTGCGCATAACCATTCACTTGCCGCTTGTTTTTCGTCTTCAATGATTGGGAAACGGGTTTGCTTATCACAACTTATATCGGCTTGTTGCAATAATTGCTGATAACTTTGTGTATAATGTTGGGTTGGCACGATGTTTTCAGGCAAAGACACATCCAACAACGAGCCTTGAATATCATTAGGCTGAAAACCCAAGCTTAGCGCAGGTTTCAAATGTGCCATCACCTGCCACTCCACCATCCACCAATCCAGCAGCTTGGGTCTGTGCAGATTGACCAATACTTCAACCTTTTGCCTATCCATGGCAGCAACACATGTATTCAAAGCATAACGCACCTGTTTCTTCTCCAATGTGCGAGTATCAAAATCATACACTGGAAACGGGTTTACACTTTGCACTTGCGGCAAACGCAATAAAAAGTCTGCAAACTGCGGGTGAGAACACCACACATGAATATCAGCATCAGGAAACTTGTTCGCCAAAGCTATAAGCACTGGGGTTGCCAGCAACATATCGCCCAAACCACCAAATTGCCAAACGACAATGTTTTTCACCTGCGTGGGCATGGTTTGTGGCTGATGTTTTTTGGCAAGTTTTTTCATCAACCTGCGAATAAAAAATAGTTTGATTTTAGCCAACATACGCATCCCACCAAGCTTGAAACTTTTGTTCTACTGCCTGCCAATCAAGTGCTTGTTTTGCAAACACCTGAGCTTGCTGCGCGTAACTTCTTCTCTGTTCTGGTGATCTGATAAGTGTTGCCAATGCAGCTTGTAATGCGTCCACATCACCCGCATTGACCAACAGCCCCGTTTCTTCATGTTGCACCACTTCGGGAATAGCCCCCGCAGTTGTTGCCACCACGGGCAACCCAACATACATGGCTTCTAAAAATACAATGCCATAACCTTCCCAGTAAGAAGGCAGCACAAATATATCTGCATCGGCATACAAATGCGCCAAATCCGCATTGCTCACCCTGCCATGCAGCTTCACCTTATCTTGTAAACCGTGTTTTTTTATCATCGTTTGTAATTGTTGATTGGTTTCAGGCTCTGCCGATGTGCTACCCACTATATGTAACTGCCATATTTCTTTGACATGCAAACTCACCACTGCCTGCAGCAAATCCAACACACCTTTGGCGCGTGTAATATGCCCAACAAACAACAAAGACACATCGCTGACTGAAGCCTTATGTTTCACTGTGCTATTCGGCGGGGTAAAACCGGGTGGAATAATGGAAATAGGAATATCTTTGTTCGATTCTGTGCTTAAATATGCCTGAATTTGTGTTTTACTGCTTTGACTCACCGTCAAAATTCGATTTGCCGCTTGAATCAGTGTTTTTTCTGCTGTTTTTAGTCGCTCATCCTGCTCCAACTCACCGCGCAAATGATGTACCATCAATAAGATATGACGTGAGGTATGTTTTGCCCAAAACTGAAGATATGGTGCAGCCCAAACATCAATCAACACATCACCCGAGGTTCGCCAAAGCTGAAAGCTTAAACGTACACTTCGCCACATATGCGCCAACCGCCATAATACAGGCAATCGCAACAAGGCATCACTGATAACATCCGACCATGTAAGCTGCTGCACATCTAAACCCGCCGCTTTTGCCGCCTCAATCAATCGCGCATCATATTGCTCGCCACCTGTGCGCCCATCTTGAATATCACCAACAATAGCAACCAACGAAGGCATGAGCTATCCAATCGGGCGGGCAGGCACACCAACCACTTTTGCACCCGCTGGCACATCTTTGGTGACCACTGCGTTCGCCCCAATCACAGCGTTATCACCAATAGTAACACCTGCAATAATGGTCACTTTTGCCCCAATCCATACATGTTTGCCAATGTTTACAGGCTTAATATCCATCGCCGATAAATGCACAGCTTTTGTCTGACCTGATACGTGGTTGTGGTCGCGAATCGATACATATTCGGCAATCGCCGTGCCCTCACCAATGCTGATATGCTCATGGGCTGCAATCATGCTGCCCCAGCCGATAAAACAGTCATCACCAATATCGATTCTTCCTGTGCCAAAAGTAATCAATTTAATATCATCTTCTAAGCGACAATTAGCCCCAAGCTGAATCTTTGCCCCTTGCGCGCTTTCCACCATTTTGAGCAGCAACCTGCGCCCAATAAGGCTTTGTTTGCCCATGTTAAACGTAGCCTGTTGACCTAGCACAATCACGGCATCTTTGCCCATGTTTGAACCTTGTGCCATCAACCAAGCTGCGTCTTGATACAAATCAAACGATAGACTTGGCATATCAACCACACCATGCAATTGCAGGTTTACACCTTGTTTTTTGGCATGATGTTCTAAGCGTTTGCGGCACAACCATGATTTCATGGCTTTTTATCTACTTTTAAATGAAAACTGATGTCCCAAAGCGGGAAAATAAAGGCCAATCTATGTTCATAAAGCAATGGGCGTTTGGTGGCAAAAGCTGCCATCCAGCGGTCGTAAAAATTGCGGTCTTTGCGTGATTCTTTATCATAAATCACCGATTCTTTCTTAAATCTGGCTTGCGAATAACCATATTTAAACAGTTTCTCGCCTTCGATAAAATAATCAAAACTGCGCGAGGTGAACGCTCGTAAATGAGTAGGGTCATTGTGATAATGGGCGCTGCTCATGGAAGGGGATACAATAAAAACATCGGCATCGGGTTTACCAATACGATAAATCTCTTCCATCGTGCCAATGACATCAGGCAAATGCTCCATCACATCATTACAATAAATGGTATCAAATGTATTGTCGGCAAACGGCAACGGATTATGCGCCAAATCTACCAACACATCGGCATCCGAACCTGCAATCATATCAATGCCAATACTGCCTTCGACTTTGCTAAAACCACAGCCCATATCCAATATTCGCTTCACAGCTTCACCCTCGCCCATACGATTTTCCACCACAGTAACAAAGCCCCCCATTGCCTGCAATCATTCGCCAAGGAAACCCCAAGAAAAACTTTGGCTCTCCGCACATAACCTTGCGCCAACATGATGTCTGCCAAGTTTCGATACAAGTCTGCCTGTTGTTTGCGCCATGCCTGCAATACGGCAGGTTGTTGCAAGGTTTCACCAAACATACGTTGCATTTTTTTATGCATACGCCAGCGATTGCGGTATGCCACTGCCTTGTCACAACCTGTGCCCAGCGAATCTTGATGCTGATAAATCGCGCACAATACTTTTTCGATATAACCCAACTTACCTAAAGCTGCTGCACGCAGATAATAATCATAATCTTCCAATACTTTGAGACGGACATCAAAACCGTGCAGTTGATCCGCCAACGCCTTGCGAAACATAAAAACATTGGTGCCCAAACGATAACCCTGCAATGCCAAAGCCAACACATCACCTTCTGCTTTGATATGTGCCAGCGAGACCTCAGGCTCATCGCCACGCATTATTTCATTGCCCGCTTCATCCACCCACACCCAGTTGGAATAACACCAGTCCAATGACTCATCCGCCGCTAAAAAACGCACCTTTTCAGCAATGTTATCAGGGTAATACGTATCATCGGCATCCAAAAAACAAATATAATCACCACTGGCTTCTTTTAGACCACGATTACGGGCTGCAGCAGCCCCTTGGTTGTTTTGTTGGATATAAACAAGCTTATCCTCATACTTTTTTAACACATCTTTGGTGTTATCGGTCGAGCCATCATCCACGACAATGATTTCAATATTTGCATAGGTTTGATTGAAAGCACTATCCACAGCTTTACCAATATAAGCTGCGTAATTGTATGTCGGGATAATAATCGAAACCAAAGCTGCACTCATACTTTTTTCACCAAATATCGCATGCCTGGAATATGGCTGCCCAACATCTGCATATCTGTAGCATCCAATAAACCAAACACACGGATTGATGCGAGATAAACAAAAACATATACAACAACTGAAACCAACCACGCTAAAGCAGCATCCCCCCGCTGATTAAAGTCCAACTGCTCACCCAACCACATCACCAAAGGTAAACTTATGAACACAGAAGGCATATTACTCAGCAGCACATGCAAAAACAAACGGGTATCATCCCAAATACTGCGTTCAAAATCACGATAAAAACAACGCATCACATAGGCTTTTGAAACAACCACCGCAACCAAAGTTCCCCAAAGCGCACCCATAAAACCCATCTGACTGATAAGCAATGCTGAAAGGCTAACATTTAACACCGCCTGCAATATAGACCCCCGCATAATTGGCTTGGACCAATTCAAAGCAGTACCTACATTAAATGCCATGGCCATACTTACAATCACCCAATATGCCACCCCTAATACCAACACGGCTTGCAATACAAAATCCGACACATGACCCAACCAAGCCCCAATCAACATGGGTGCAGTAAGCAGCAACATTGCTAAGGCGGGCAAAGAAAACATCAATAAATACTTGCTTCCTCGCGCATAAAGCAACCACAATCGTTCATGGTCACCACTGGCTTGAATTTGTGATGCCACAGGGAAAATGGCTGTGGTAAAGGTATAAACAGCATCACGCATCATGGCTGCAATCTTGGAACCCAAATCATAAAATGTAACAAAAGATAAAGGCATAAAAAATGCCAATAACAATTTATCTGTTTGGTAGCTGGCAAGCTCCGCAACTTTTGCCACCTGAATCCGTGCACCCAACGGCAACATCGATTTTAACAGTGGGTAATTAAAATGACGATGGCAGGTTGAGAATTGTGGTAATATTTTTTTCGTGGAAACATATAAAGCGAACATTTGAAAGGCATAACTCGCCACCGTTGCCCACATCAAACCCAAAACACCCAACCCCCAACCTAAGGTAAAATAAATACCCAGCACATTTACTACAGACGTTGCGAGTGTCGCCCCGAGAATCAAGTCAAAACGTTGTAACCCGCGCAATACCGCATCAAATACGCGCAAAAACGCAATCAACAAAAAGACCAAGGGGCCCCAAGTGACAAGGTGAGTGATATCCTGCTGTATCGTGCTACTCACCCCTGTTACAGGCAACAACCAAACACTCAAAACCCAAATAAGAAACCAAACAACCGAGGCAACACAAAACATAAGCAACAATACACTTACAACCGCTTGGTTGATACGCGCATGTTCCTGCTTTTCCAAAGATTGGGCGACCTGACGCACCAAGGAAACACCCATGCCCAAGTCCATCAGCATAATATATGCTGTCACTGACCAAAAAATAGCCCATAAAGCAAACCTATCATTACCTAAATAGGATAAAATCAGTGGTGTTAATAAGAAACCAACCAGAATCAGCCAGACACGACCCAATGCACCAAACATTGTATTTCTCAAGACTTTTTTAGCGATAGACACTTAAAAAAACCGATGTCCGTGTTGCATTACAGCGAATAACCCAATTGCGATAATGTTGCGCCAATATGCTGTTGTATAAGCTGTTTATCGTGCTCAGACAAACTTGAACGCCCCAGACCAATATTACGCGTAGAAACAGGCTCTAAAACCTTTTCATAATGGGTATAAGCATTCAAATCTCCCATGTGTTGCACATGTTGCAAGGATGCAATCATGTTAGGTTGAAATGAAATATTGAGGAAAGAACACAAGCCTTGCAGTGTTTGCTCAGGTGATGCAACCAAGTCTTCATAACGCACTTCCATACATTGCTTGGGATATTGCTGCATAAAATGTCTGCTTAGCAACACCGATGTTTGCCAATGTTTTGCAGCAGAGAGCATATCATCCATCAACCCGCGTGATACAAATGATGCCGCCACATCCACGCCATCACGCAACAAGTGTACAAACTTCGCTTGTGGGAAAATGCGAATAAGCATATCCAGCTCAAACGTATTTTTGGGTGTTTTATCACCCCAAAGCGTAAAGCTTTGCCCTGTTTGTTGCCCATGATAACAGTACAAAGCATCTAAAATAACAGCCAAACTGCGCTCTTGTTCGGGCAGTTCCCACAGCTGATGCACTAGCGCACGCATATCCATATCAAACTTATCAAACTCGCGCTGGTACTCAAATGTAGATAAGACAAGATTAACCAAATGATGCCAATCCATTTGACGATTTCGCATAAACAAACGCCCCACTTCACCCAACACATAAGACTCTGGGGGGATATGAATATCAGGGTTTGCCTGCAGCATGCGACGCAGCAGTGTAGAACCACAGCGCCCGGAGCCAATGATAAAAAAGGGACTTTGCGATAGTGGCGCAGCCAAAGGGTATGCCTTGTTAAAAATTATTCGCTTCAACCGCGACACCACATCATACAGTGGTGCAACAGTTTCAGGCATACGGTTTTGCTTCATCAGTAAAAGCGCTTAATCACCCGTAGCAATGCGCTCAACCAGCTGCTTCACAGTAGGAATAAAACCATCTTTATAGAAAGGGTCTTGGGCAAACTTATAAGCGGCATGTCCTGAAAACATCAAGTTATGTTCAGGTGCATCACCATAGGCCGAATTTAACAGTGTTTTTTGAATACAATAACTTCTTGGGTCTGCTTTATGCCCAGTGGTACCTTTCTCGTTATCAGCCCAATTACTAAACTTACATTGTGACAAGCAACCCATACAATCCAATTGGTCTTTACGAATTTCAGCAGCTTTCTCTTCCGTCACAAAAACAAAAGTTGAATCCGGTGTCGCCAAAGGTTTGGTGAAACCTTGTGCAATCCACTTATCCGCACTCTCTTTACCATGCGCAGTTAAATATACTTCGCGGTTTCTTGGTCCATAAGTGAATGGAACAACATGCCCATCGGCTTCTTCAGGGTGGTCAGTAAATGCAACCTGGCGCTCTGTACGCGCATAAAGTTCATCAAGGAAAGTATTGCGTACCGCTGATGAATAAAAACCTGTTGGTGAAAAAGGATTCAGTGCAACATCCCCTTCTTTCAAGCTCAACAGTGTTGGTCCCCATGAGTCACGAACTGGGCTTTCTTGGGTTAACAATGGGCGCGTACCAAATTGGAAAGCAATTGGACCAATTTCAGGGTTATTCATCCAATCTGTCCAATCACGCAAATACCACACACCACCCGCCATAATAATAGGCGTGTTTTCCAAGCCAAACTTATTCATGGTTGCACGCAATTCTTTTACACGTGGATACGGATCTTCTGGCTGGTCAAAACGCTCCGTATTCGACAAACCATTATGCCCACCAGCCAACCAAGGGTCTTCATATACCACACCACCCAATAAATCGGGTGCTTTACGATACGAACGCAACCACAACGCACGAAATGCACGACCTGAAGACACAATCGGATAATAATGCACACCATATTGAGCCGCAATTTCAGCCAATTTAAATGGCATACCTGCGCCACATGTTACCCCATTTACAATACCTTTGGCTTCCTTGAGAATACCATGGAGAATCTCTTGTGCACCACCCATTTCCCAAAGTACATTCACATGCAAGCGACCATTTCCACCTGCAATATCATGCGCTTGACGCAGCTGAGTCAAGCCGCCTTCAATGCCAAATTGAACCAATTCTCTAAAACGTTCTTTACGATTTCGTCCTTTGTATTCCACGGGGATAATCTTGCCTTGTTCATCAAGACGACTGGCATTCACCGCCGATACTGTGCCTATGCCGCCAGCTTTTGCCCACTCACCAGAGGTTAAACCTGTGGAAACACCCACACCTTTACCACCTTCAATCAGTGGCAAAACCTCTTTGCCAGAAATATACATGGACTCTAAATTGAATGACATAAAAACACCTTAAATATGATATTAAAAACACAACAAACAACACAAAAGCAAAAATACTTTTAAAGCTTACAAATCAGTTACATTCCACAGCATAAGCAATACCATTACACAGCACAAGTTCATTCTATTTTTTCAAACCTAAAAGGGCTAGAATAGTCAGTTTAAGCAAAGAATAAAAGCTGCCTTTTACTCCCCAAATAACTTTCCAGCCTTATGCTTCAGATTCAACTCAACAGCCTGGTTGTTCATTTGTTCTGGCATATCATCAGCTGATAAACTTGGTGTAAAATCACCAATATCGGTAAACTCAACATCCACGTCTTCAACATTCGACTTATGCGCTACATTCTGGTGTATGCCTTGTTTGATCATATCTTGAATAACAACAAAAGTTTCTGTCTCACCTTGCTGTTTGACGGTTGGTTTCTTAGAAGTTTTCTCCACTGACTTTTGCTCTGTAATAACCTTCTCATGTTCGACGATAAGTTCAACTGTAGAAATATACTTATCCTCCATCACATGACCCTCCTCTTCTAGAGGAACCAAATCTAATGCCACATGCGTATCTACCTCAGTCGTATTTTCCTGTTCTGATATAGGCGTAATTTCATGCGTACCTAAATCAAACAGATCTATATCTCCAAAGTTTGTTGTCTCATCATCTTCATACATAACACCCAGCTCATGTTGCGCCGTTGCCATCTCAATATGTATATCGCCTGTAAGTTTAGATGCCTGCCGTAAAAAGTTCTCAAGAATCGTAATTTTCAATGTCAGCGCCTTGGCAGCACCGACTTCGTCTTGCGCTTGGTATATCCGCACCACATCTTGATAAACAACGATAGCTTCAGTTGTCTTTTCTATTTTCTCAAGGCAAAATGCGTGACGAATTTTAATATCAATCATGTCTTGCATCGCTTCATCTTGCAGCACAAGCGCATACAATTGCTCTGCTTCAACAAAGTTCTCTTGCGCAACAGCTTTTCGCGCTTGACGTAACATTACTGGAATATTCATGTATTGTTTATTCGCACTCCCTAGTGATTCGATACCATTGTGATGCAAATCACTTTTAAAAAGCTGAACGGAGTTTGAAGCAATATACTTCTGTTTTCAAGATTAAATCGGATACAATGTAAAATTACTTATCCGCGAACAGCTGCTCACCTATAAGAAAAGAATATATAACGACTTGTTTTACTCATATCAATATATAAAAAAGATAACATTGAGTCATTCTGATTCTTACTGGGACTAGTACATAAAGAAGTGACATTGAGTCGCTTTGATTACTTCTTAAACTATCGCATAAAAAAAGCGACATTGAGTCGCTTTGATTACTTCTTAAACTATCGCATAAAAAAAGCGACATTGAGTCGCTTTTTTTTAATTGCTGGTACCGGGGACTGGACTCGAACCAGCACGGATTGCTCCACTACCCCCTCAAGGTAGCGTGTCTACCAATTTCACCACCCCGGCAATGTAAAAATAATTATTCAGCTGAGGGCAAGTTTTCCGCTGATTTTTTCTCAAGTTGTTTGCTATCAAACACTGCATTACCTGCAGACTGACCAGCAGCAGGCACTGACTGCTCTTGCAATACATTCGTAGATAAACTTTTATTCACCCCCGAACCCGCCTCTTGTTGCGAAAAGAAAGCCAAACTTAAACTTGTGGTCATAAAGATAGTCGCCAACACACCTGTGGCCTTCACAAGAAACCCACCTGAACCTGATGCACCAAACAAAGTTTGTGAGCTTCCGCCACCCATGCCACCCATACCGCCTTCTTGTCCACGCTGCATTAATACAACAACAATCAACAAAATAGCGACAATAATGTGTATAGTTAATAATACCGTTGTCATTTTTTCTCCTATGCTGCCACGCGAGCCGCAGCTGCAACAATTTCCATAAATGAGTCAGCTTTTAAGCTAGCTCCACCAACCAAAGCACCGTCAACACCTTCGCAAGCCATTAAGCTTTCTGCATTACCAGGGTTTACGCTACCACCGTACAATACTTTACATTTGCGCCCTAAACGCGCCAATTCTTCATGCACAAAAGCATGTGTTTCAGCGACTTGTTCTGGCGATGCCGTTTTACCTGTTCCAATCGCCCATACAGGCTCATAAGCAACCACTAAAGGTAGGTTTGCATCCGTGCCCGCCAATACCGATAACTGCTGCTTTAAAACATCATTGGTCGCACCTGCTTCACGTTCTTCCAAGTGTTCACCAATACAAAACATAGGCGTTAACCCTACATCCCAAGCAGCATCAAGTTTCTTACGCAGCAGTGTATTGCCTTCATGCATAATATCTCTACGCTCAGAGTGCCCTAAAATCACATAGTGACAACCCGCATCCTTCAACATCAACGGTGAAATCGAACCCGTAAATGCACCGCTTTCTTCAAAGTACATATTTTCAGCACCCAATGTTACACCCTTATCAGCAAAGGGTTTTGCCAATGGGTGAAGCAAGGTATAAGGAGGACAGATTACCATTTCGACGGCATCTGGATTGGGGTTGGCTGTTAATGCATCCACAAAGGCTAAACTTTCTTGAAGCAAACCATTCATTTTCCAATTGCCAGCAATAATAAACTGTGTTGAACCACCCATTCCAATCTCCTTATCCCAACATAAAACGTGGGCATGATAACTTCATAACCCATGATAGCAAGCATAGCCCTAGCTACGCCTGCTATGCATATTATTTATTCATCGATTCAAAAAATTCTGCATTATTTTTGGTCGTCTTGAGTTTATCCAACAAGAACTCCATTGCTCCCACCGTATCCATAGGTGAAATAATACGACGCAATACCCACATTTTAGACAATTCCGCAGGTTCAATCAGCAGTTCTTCTTTACGCGTACCACTGGATGCCACATCAACCGCAGGGAATGTACGCTTGGCAACAAGCTGACGATTCAGATGAATCTCCATATTACCCGTGCCTTTAAACTCTTCAAAAATCACTTCGTCCATACGGCTACCCGTATCCACCAAGGCTGTGGCAATAATGGTTAAACTGCCGCCACCTTCAATATTACGCGCTGCACCAAAGAAACGCTTGGGTCTGTGCAATGCATTGGCATCCACACCGCCTGACAATACCTTCCCTGAAGATGGTGACACAATATTGTAAGCCCGTGCCAAACGCGTAATCGAATCCAACAAAATGACCACATCTTTACCATGTTCAACCAAACGTTTGGCACGTTCAATCAACATTTCTGCCACCTGAACATGGCGCTGTGGTGGCTCATCAAATGTTGAAGAAACCACTTCACCTTTTACTGAGCGCTTCATATCTGTCACTTCTTCAGGGCGCTCATCAATCAAAAGTACCATCAAATGAATTTCAGGGTGGTTCACTTCAATAGCATGCGCGATGGCTTGCATCATCACGGTTTTACCCGTGCGTGGTGGCGCAACCAAAATACCACGCTGTCCTTTACCAATCGGCGACACCAAATCAATCACACGCCCTGTCATGTCTTTGCGTGTTGGGTCTTCGATTTCCATTTTGATACGTTCATCAGGATAAACGGGTGTTAAGTTTTCAAACAACACCTTGTTTCTTGCCACTTCGGGTGCTTCATCATTGATAGAGATAACACTTTTGAGCGCAAAATACTTTTCACGGCTACGCGGTGCACGCACCTCACCTGCAATCAAATCACCTTTACGCAAATAACCACGACGAATTTGTTGATTGGATACATAAATATCATCCGTGCCCGACACATAGTTATCATCTGCTGTGCGTAAGAAACCATAACCATCAGGTAAAAGCTCCAGCACACCCTCAGAAATAACCGTGCCACCTCTCAGGCTATGTTCTTTAAGAATCGCAAACACTTGGGCTTGCCGACGTTTGCCCGCCATATTTTCAATACCCAACTCATCTGCTTTTTCTAAAAGCTCAGCTTGAGACATCGCCGATACTTCGCGTAAATGCAGGGTAATACCTTCAAACTCATTGGAAATCGGTTCTTCTTGCTGATCTTTGCGGCGGTTATTTTTATGACCATTACGATTGTTTTTCTGCCCATTGCGATTGTTTTTATGGGCATTGCGTTGCGGGCGTTGTTGTTGCTCTGACTTTGTTTCGTCCGAATCTGTTTGTTTCTTCTCTGTAGCTGTTGAGGCATCGGCAGTAGCACCTGTTTTTTCTTCCTCAGCTGCTTCCTTAACTGTTTTTTCTGTTGTTTTGTCTAGTACTTTTTCTTCAGCCTTCGGCTCCGCATCTTTTTTAACACGCCGTGTGCGTTTAGGTTTGGGTTTCTCTACAACAGTATCTGCCCCATCACTGGTCAAAGTGCTTTCCTCAACCTTTTTCTTACGCACTCTTTTTTTCGGCGCAGCAACTTTTTCTACCACATCGCCTTCGGCTGTACTCTCTGCTACTTTCTTTTTGGTTGCGCGTGGTTTTCGCACCGTTTTTTTCACGGGTTTATCTTCAGCGTTTTCTGCCGGCATGGATAATGGTTCAGTGGTTTCATCAGAAGACATAAATATTAAAACTCCAAAAGGTTATTGTATTCCCGATATCAGCGTACATTACAATATGCTGCTTTTTTTATATGACCAAGGAAAATAAAAGGTTTGTTCAGATACGGCTGCTGTTATTCAAGCGCACAACCATGTATATAACTACAAGCGATTGCTATAAGTCGCCCCTGCTCATGTCAAACAAAAAAAACATTTTACCTATTGCAACACAGGTAAGTCCCAAGACATTTCACCCAAATTATCACGAATAGTCACACGTATAGCCAAGGGTTTAACGTAGGGTGGTGCAGCTTGATTCCACACATTTTTCCAACTTACTTTTGCATCCAAGACTTCCACATTAAAGGAATCTAACTTTACCAACTCCCAACGAATAGGTTCTGCATGCGTCCTTGCCCATGGGCTCAATGCTTCTCGCTTCAGCTTATGTGTATCTTCATCAATCAAGTAACGCACCAAAGTCAAACCAGGGTACATGGGGTCTCGAATCAGCAGCTGTAATTCATCAAAAGCGTTTTCACCTCGGCTATCATTTTTCAACACAACAACCGCTTTGTTTTTATCTTCTGACGTGCTTAGGTAACTCACATCTCGGCGCAATTGTTTACCCAACCACTGCTGTTCTTCCAACTGTGTTCTATGCTCTTTAATCATCATAAAACCTTCACCTGCAGGGCCAAGTGCAGAAAAGGTTACCGCTGCAATCAAGGAAAAAACCACGATTGCCAGTAAAACTTCAATCAAAGTAAAACCTTTCATCATGGTTTTACGTGATACAAAAACAATGAGACATCGGGTTCGCCAACATATGAAACCACCACATTTTGCCGCACAAACTGATCCAAATCGGTTTTCTCCAGTGAAAGTTTCCATGTCATATGCATACCTCGAGCATCCACTTCACCTTCTCTTTCGGCAAGGTTGGTTGTAGCACCAACACGCTGTTGCTCCAAAACATTGGTTGCCACTTCAAGCATAGTGGAATGCGCCAACAAGCTGCGCTGTGTATCCGCAGACAGCCCCAGTCGCCCAGCGAGAGCAGTCAAAGCCACTGCTGCAATACCCAAAGCCACCAAGGTTTCAATCAATGTAAAACCTTGCTCAGCCGCCCGAGTTTTCATGGTTTATTTAAGGAAGGTCTGAATACGTCTGAACAAAGCAGATTGTTGTTCAGCGTACTCAAAATCTAGGCGTGTGTCGCAAGTAATAGCTCGGCTATTGCTTAAACGCACAACGCAGAGTTTGGGTACACTGGGCACAAGATGCGAGTTCATGACTTGTTCAGACCTTCCTTAAGCCCCAAAACATCCTGCATATCATAACGCCCCGCTGGTTTATCAATCAACCACGAAGCTGCACGCACAGCACCTTTGGCAAACACCATACGGTCTGAAGCAAAGTGATTGATTTCAATGCGCTCTTCATCAGCAATAAACATCGCTTTATGGTCACCAACAATATTACCGCCTCGCACCACAGAAAAACCAATCGTGCCCGCTTCACGTGCCCCCGTAATACCTTCACGACTATACACTGCCACGTCATCAAGCTTCACATCACGCCCTGCTGCAAGCGCTTTACCCATAGCCAAAGCAGTGCCCGATGGGGCATCTACTTTATGTTTATGGTGTGCTTCATAAATTTCAGCATCATAATCAGCATTTAGCACTGCTGCGGCTTGTTGGATAAGATTTAATGCAAGATTTACACCCACAGAATAATTGGCTGCGACCACCGTTGGTGTGTTTTTCAATATCTTATCCAATTCGGTTTGTTGATTTGCATCAAAACCCGTTGTCCCAATCACCATTGCCATGCCACGTTCCGCCACCACTTTCGCATGATTTAAACATGCTTCAGGGGCAGTGAAATCAATCAACACATCCGCTTCATCGCAAAGGTTTAAGTGGTCTTGCACATGTACATTCAATGCTTCTAGCCCAACAAGCAAACCAGCATCTTTACCAATGGAAGATGAGCCTTGACGCTCGGTTGCTCCCACAAGCTGCACACCTTCTGCTTGCGCTACCGCACGGATAAGCATTTGTCCCATTCGTCCTGATGCACCTGAAATGATTACGCGCATAACCAACTCCCTTTACTTAGTTCTCGCCTGCTAAGTCATCCCACAATTTTTTCGCTTTACCCAAAAACGAAGAGCGCTCTGGATAAACTTCATCACCTGTTTCTTTGGCAAAAGCTTTAAGCAACTCTTCTTGTTTTGCTGTCAGCTTTTTAGGCACAGCAATCTGTACGCGTACAAACAAATCACCTTTTTGATGCACACGAACATCTTTCACCCCATGCCCACGCAAGCGGAACACACGACCACTTTCCGTGCCTGCTGGAATTCGGATTTTCACTTTGCCATCCAATGTTGGCGCATCAACTTCTGCACCCAAGGTTGCTTGCGGGAAGGTAATCGGCATTTCACAATGCAAATCTGCACCATCACGCTCAAAAATAGCATGTTCTTTGATGCGAACAACAATAAACAAATCCCCTGGTGCACCACCTTGTGTACCAGCCTCACCTTCGCCACCTACACGAACTTGTGCCCCATCATACACACCCGCAGGGATTTTCACTTTCAAATTTTTCTTCACTTTCTTGCGACCTGTTCCACCGCAAGAAACACATGGCGACTCAATTTTTTTACCCGCACCCTGACAGCTAGGGCATGTTCTACGCACCGCGAAGAAACCTTGCTGCATTTGCACTTGCCCATGTCCACCACAAGTCGAACACGGCACAGGATTTGTGCCGGGTCTAGCACCAGAGCCACTGCAAGTATCACATGATTCATGTTTAGGGATTTCGAGTTCTACTTCCTTACCTTTGGCAGCCTCTTCTAAAGTAATGGTCAAATTGTAACGCAAGTCTGCACCTTGATTGTGCTGTTGACCGCCGCCACCGCCACCAAAACCAAAGGCATCACCAAACACGCTGCCAAACAAGTCACCAAAATCTTGGTAAGCATGTGAGTTTTGGAAACCGCCTGCGCCAAAACCACCCATTTGATCATCCACACCAGCATGACCATATTGATCATAACGTGCGCGTTTTTCCTCATCTGCTAATATTTCATATGCTTCTGTGACTTCACGAAAAGAAGCTGCAGCTTTTTCATCGTCTGGGTTGCGGTCAGGGTGGTATTTCATCGCAAGTTTACGGTATGCGCGTTTAATATCATTCTTATCTGCGCTCTTATCAACACCCAGTACATCGTAATAATCTCTTTTACTCACCCTACACTCCTAAAACTTATTCTAAACCATCATGACACAATTCATCATAAAAACATATAAAACACAAAAGGAGCAGAGCTTTTCAGCCCCGCTCCTTATGCCTACGCACCCAATAACAGGGGCTTATTTTTTACTGTTACTATCATCCACCACTTCAGCATCAACAATTTCAGCATCCTGAACATCATTTTTTGCTGAGGCTTCTGGGGCTTCGGCTGTACCAGCCTCCTGCTCACCTTGTTCAGCTTGCATTTTTTGGTACACAGCTTCGCCAAGTTTTTGCGATTTCTTCGCCAAATCTTCTTCAGCAGCTTTGATAGCATCAAAGTCGTCACCTTTGAGCGCTTCTTTTAATACTTCCAAAGCTTCTTTAATCGCAGTCACTGTTGCTTCATCGACAGCGTCAGCATGCTCTTCCAGAGATTTCTCAGTGGCAAACACAAGCTGGTCAGCTCGGTTTTTCGCTTCGATATTCTCTTTCAACTTCGCATCTTCTTCCGCATGCGCTTCAGCATCTTGTTTCATTTTTTCAATTTCTTCTTCGCTCAAGCCTGAACCAGACTCAATGCGAATTGAAGTTTCTTTACCCGTACCTTTATCTTTGGCATGCACATGAATGATACCATTGGCATCAATATCAAAAGTCACTTCAATCTGTGGTGTGCCGCGAGGTGCAGGTGCAATACCTTCAAGGTTAAACAAACCAAGTTCTTTGTTTGCCGAGAAGATTTCACGCTCACCTTGTGCCACTTTAATCGTTACCGCAGTTTGATTGTCCGCAGCCGTGGTATAGGTCTGTGATTTTTTGGTTGGGATTGTGGTGTTTTTCTCAATAATTTTATTGAACAAACCACCTTCCACTTCAATACCAAGTGATAATGGTGTTACATCAAGTAACAACACATCTTTCACATCACCTGTCAAAATTGCACCTTGAATCGCAGCACCAATCGCTACCACTTCATCAGGGTTTACACCTTTATGTGGTTCAGTACCAAAAAATTCTTTCACTTTTTCTTGAACCAAAGGCATACGCGTTTGACCACCAACCAATACCACTTCATGGATATCAGAAGCAGATACGCCAGCATCTTTTAATGCTTGCGCACATGGTTTAAGTGAATTTTGAACCAAATCACCAACCAATGATTCAAATTTTGCACGCGACACTTTAATCAACAAGTGTTTAGGGCCTGAAGCATCAGCCGTGATAAACGGTAAGTTTACTTCAGTTTGTTGACTTGAAGACAACTCAATTTTCGCTTTCTCTGCTGCTTCACGCAACCGTTGCAATGCCAAAGTATCTGTTGTTAAGTCAACACCATGCTCTTTTTTGAATTCATCAGCCAAATATTGAATCAATACTTGGTCAAAATCTTCACCACCAAGGAATGTATCACCATTGGTTGCTTTCACTTCAAACACACCATCACCGATTTCCAAGATGGAAATATCGAATGTACCACCACCAAGGTCATACACTGCAATCAAGTGGTTTTCTTCGGTTTTATCCAAACCATATGCCAATGCTGCAGCCGTTGGTTCGTTTACAATACGCAATACATTTAGGCCCGCAATAGCACCTGCATCTTTGGTTGCTTGGCGTTGTGAATCGTTAAAATATGCAGGTACTGTAATCACAGCATCTGTCACGGTTTCACCCAAATAATCTTCCGCAGTTGATTTCATTTTTTGCAAAGTGATAGCTGAAATCTCTTGTGGACTCATTTTTTTGCCATCAACTTCAACCCATGCATCACCATTATCCGCTGCAACAATAGGGTAAGACACCAACGATTTATGATGTTTGGTTTCTTCTGAATCAAACTTACGACCAATCAAACGTTTAACCGCATGAAATGTTTTTTCTGGGTTGGTTACCATTTGACGTTTTGCTGCAGCACCTACAAGGCGCTCATCTGCAGTAAAACCAACAACTGAAGGTGTTGTATTATCGCCTTCGCTGTTTGGGATAACTTTCGCCGTATCCCCTTCCATCACTGCCACACATGAGTTTGTGGTTCCTAAATCAATACCAATTACTTTTGCCATTTTTCACTCCAACTTACATCTAGTCTCGTAGTATGCTTCACTTACTAAACTAGATAGGGGCAACAAAAAGGCTTTTCAACCCCCAATCATCATATTTAATGATTCAGCCTAAAATTCTGATTTAATGCTGACGACGACTTTGAATGGTTTCAATTTCTGCCTTAAACCAATCTGGTTTCACTTGATTGGTTGCTGCTTTTATAATCTCTTGAATCACTTGGGGATTTTTACAGATTTTACGTACTTCTGCTGATTGCTCTTCACTCAACTTCAACATACGCACAAAAGTATCCGCTGAATATTGGCTATGCATCACTTTACTATCCAACAACCATTTCACCGCTGCAGCTTGACGGCAAGCTACGTTTTTCATATCCATTTCTTTGGCACTTAACTGAACTTTTGTTGCTGCTTTCTGATTCACCGTCGTGGCCGGCAAGTTATCATCCTGTTGTAAAAAAAACCAAGCCCCAGCAATCATGCCACAAACAACCACCGCAATGAGCGCATAAAACATCTGCTGTTTTTTACGTTTTGCCTGCAATGCAGCCAATACTTGCGCCCCATCATCATCTTCATCACCCAAATAATCTTCTACAGCTTGATCTTCTGCTTTTGCATCATTTTGATCATCTTCAGGCATGGTCAGCGAAGGATCCCAACCTCCTGTTGAAACCAGACCTTCATCTTTTGTTTCTTCTAGTTTTTTCGCGCTATGTACCACAATCAAAAACTTTTCATGACACGCTTTACAAGTTGTAAACTGACCAGCAGCAGCCCTTATTTGCTCAGAAACTTCATAACGTTTGCCACAATGCGTACATTGAATGTATTCCATAGCTTCTCCCCTTACATCAAAGCTGTATTGTCTTCAAAAATTAAGCTTTGATTTCCTGCACACGAAGCGATTGCGCTATTTTATCTAATACACCATTGATAAAACCACGTGAAGGTTCATCAGCATAATCTCGCGTTAGCTCCAATGCTTCATTGATAATTACTTTATAAGGAATTTCCAAACGTGTTTGCAACTCCCATGTTGCCATACGCAAAATATTTAATTCAACATGGGCAATACTGCGTAAACTTCTACCTTGCACTGCTTTTGCAATCAAAGCATCCAAAGCATCAACTTGTTCAGTCACACCCATCACCATTTCGCGAAAATAGGCTTCATCTTGTGCTTGACGTTCTTCTTGCTGAATACGGTCTGCCAAAATTGCAGGAATCATTGCTGCATCATTGCCACCATTATGCCAAGCATACAAAGCTTCAATTGCAGATTCTCGTGCCAAATGACGATTTGGTTTTTTTTGTTTAGTTCTTTGACTCACGCTTGCTCCACCATGGGTTCTAAATTCTTTAATGCTTGGGCGACTTCGACTGCTGTTAAGGCTGCCTCAGCACCTTTATGTCCGTGCGTACCACCTGTACGCGCTTGCGCTTGTTCCAATGTATCCACCGTCAATACACCATTCCCGACACCAATATCACCGCGCTCTGCAATATGATTGATTGCATCCATCGCACCTTGACATACATAATCAAAATGCGCTGTACCACCACGAATCACACAGCCCAAACATACAATAACATCATAAACATGTGCCTTTGCCATACGCTGCGCAATCGTGCCAATTTCTAATGCACCAGCCACACGAACAACGGTAATATTTTCATTACTTGCCCCGTGTTTTTTTAATGCCTCAATTGCACCATCGGTCAAAGCATTGGTAATGTCTTCATTAAAACGAGCTGCCACAATGCCGATACGTAAACCCGTTGCATCGACTGTACCATCCAGTGTTGGTGCATCAAGACTCATTGGCTTCTCCACTTTTATGATCTAAAACATCAAACAAATGCCCCATTTTATCACGTTTGGTGGTTAAATAATGAATATTGTCTTCGTGGGCAAACGCTGCCAACTGCACCCGCTCGACCACCTCCAAACCATAACCATCCAAGGCAATAATTTTCTTCGGATTATTAGTCAATAATTTGAGCTTGCGTAAACCCAATGAACGTAAAATTTGTGCACCAATACCATAATCCCTTAAATCTGCCTTAAAGCCCAGTTTCTGATTGGCTTCCACTGTATCATGTCCTGCATCTTGCAGCGAGTAAGCCCGCAATTTATTAAATAAACCAATGCCGCGCCCTTCTTGGCGCAAATACAACAATACACCAGAACCTGCTTCGGCAATTTGTTTCATCGCCGCATGAAGTTGAGAGCCGCAATCACAACGACGTGAGGTAAACACATCACCTGTTAAACACTCAGAGTGCACACGCACCAAACATGGTTCTTCCGCCGTGGGTTCACCCATCACCAATGCTACATGTTCGGCATCATCCACAAGATTACTAAAACCAACCATTTGAAAATCACCAAATTCTGTTGGCAAACGCACTTCGACTTCACGTTTCACCAAAGAATCATGTTTGAGGCGATGAGAAATCAAATCGGCAATACAACCAATCTTGATGCCATGTTTCTTAGCAAACTTTTTCAGCTCTGGCATCCGCGCCATAGAGCCATCTTCATTCATGATTTCGCAAATCACACCTGCAGGTTTCAACCCTGCCAATCGCGCCAAATCAATACTGGCTTCGGTATGCCCAGCGCGCACCAAAACACCACCTTCTTGACCTTTCAGTGGAAATATATGCCCTGGCGTATGAATATCTTCAGCCGTCACATCATCTTTAATCGCTGTACGAATCGTGTGCGCTCTATCAAAGGCAGAAATACCCGTGGTTACGCCCTCTGCCGCTTCAATCGACACTGTGAAATTGGTTTTAAACTTCGAGTTGATATTTTGGGTCATCAAAGGTAAACCAAGTCTATCCACTTGCTCTTCTTCAAGGGTTAAACAAATCAAACCTCGACCATGGGTTGCCATAAAGTTCACCGCTTCAGGCGTGACCCACTCTGCAGCCATCACCAAATCGCCTTCATTTTCCCTATCTTCATCATCGGCAAGGATAATCATGCGCCCAGCGCGTAATTCTTCAATCAGTTCTTCGCAAGGGTCGAGACTCATGTCTTCTCCTGTGTATTGCCACTGCTTTGGCAGCTTAAAATACGTTCAACATACCGACCCAGAAGGTCAGTTTCAAGGTTCACCCTATCACCTTTTTGCAAAAGATGCAGGTTGGTATGTTCTAAAGTATGCGGAATTAAATTTACCGTAAAACATGTGTTCTCCACTGTGTTCACAGTTAAGCTCACCCCATTCAGTGTGACTGAGCCTTTGACCACCACATATTGCTTGAGCTTTTCAGGTACTTCAAAAGTCATTTGCTTATGCTCACCCACATCTTTGATGGCAACAACACGTGCCACATCATCAATATGGCCACTCACCATATGACCACCCAAGGCATCACCCATACGCAGTGCAGGTTCTAAGTTGACCTTATCACCCTTATGCACCTCTGAAAAACGCGTAAGTTTAATCGTTTCCGGTGACAATGTTGCAGCCCAAAAGCTGTGCTTTTGGTCAGGAAAATCCGTAATGGTTAAACAGCAGCCATCTACAGCCACGGAATCACCAAGCTGCCAAGCGGACATATCCAGCTTGGTTGCAAACACAAATAATGATTGGTTTTCTTGATGTTTTAGCGTTTCAATACGCCCCACATCTTGAACAATACCTGTAAACACCTGTGGTTACTTGGCGTGATATTTCACAGATTCTTCACGTACCGCTTTGAAGAATTCAATCGCATGTTCAGGTGGCACATCAGGTGTGATACCGTGTCCAAGGTTAAACACATGCCCATTGCCATGCCCAAATTTCGCTAAAATATCTTTCACTTCAGCACGGATTTTTTCAGGGTTGGCATATAACATGGTTGGATCCATATTGCCTTGTAATGCTACTTTATCACCCACACGACGACGTGCTTCATCAATATCAATCGACCAATCCAAACCAAGCACATCACAACCTGTATCTGCCATGGCTTCAAGCCAGCCCATGCCGCCTTTGGAATATAAAATCACAGGCACTTTACGACCATCATGTTCACGGGTGAGTTGCGATACAATTCTTTGCATATACTGCAATGAGAAATCTTTATAATCGCGGGTATTAAGGATGCCACCCCAAGTATCAAAGATTTGCACCGCTTGTGCACCTGCTGCAATTTGACCATTCAAGTATGCAGCCACGGAATCAGCTAACTTTTCCAACAACAAGTGCATGGTTTCAGGCTCATTAAACATCATGGCTTTGACTTTCGAGAAATTTTTCGAGCCGCCGCCTTCAACCATATATGTAGCCAATGTCCAAGGGCTACCCGCAAAACCAATCAAAGGTACGCGACCATTTAAATCGCGGCGAATTGTGCTCACCGCATCCATCACATAACCCAACTCACGCGTGGGGTCATCCAACACAGGAAGTTTTTCAACATCTGCTTTGCAAGCAATAGGGTCTGGAAACTTAGGACCTTCACCCGTGCCAAATGTAAGCTCCATACCCATGGCTTCAGGTACAACCAAAATATCTGAGAATAAAATTGCCGCATCAGCATCCAAAATATCGATGGGCTGCAGGGTCACTTCACTGCACATTTCTGGTGAACGGCATAGGTTTAAGAAACCACCAGCGCGCGCGCGTGTCGCCCTATACTCAGGCAAGTAACGCCCTGCTTGGCGCATCATCCATACTGGCGTGCGCTCCACATCTTGACGCAAACATGCGCGTAAAAACAAATCATTCTTTAATTCAGACATTGTAAATCCTTTTTCGATAGTCGTAAGAAACGCCTACCCTAACCATCAATATGCTTGGTATCCAACTCTGATGCAACTTGGGCAACACAAATAGCATAATTTGAGCCCACTTCTTGCACCTGAACCACTTTATAATACCCACCATGACTGGCTTCTTCTACGCTAAAAACCATGCCTTTGAACACAGTAGGGTCGGGAAACACAATCACATGCTCACCATCAGCCTCAAAAGTTGCCAACAAGGACCACTTGCGATGTTCTTTGGTATCCCCAATGGATAACATGGTGGCATTTACAGGTACAAAATCACGCAAATAAAACTGCAAACCTACCTGTTGCTCACCTTCTTTGGGATAACGAATCCAACGGATAAAAGCAAAACATGGCTCACCACGATGTGGCTTCCAATGCAACCCCACCAAGGCATTCACTTCCCTTTCTGGCGGAACAGCACTCAGTCGTTCAACCGCCATGCCTTGACGGCTAATATTTATCACTGTCCAAGCATGGGCAGGAGCCACATCATTTTCATCTTCTGTTTCTGTCTGTTTGCTTAAAATATTCTCTTTGGACGCAAGCGTACTTTGCAACACTGAAATACTATGCTGCAAAGACCAGTCCACCACCAATTTTGCATTGCCGTATTCTTGGCGCTCGGTATCACGTGATTTGGTACGTAAAGCATCAAGTATGGCATTCCCACCCAATACCGTCGTTTGTAAAGACGCTTCAATTTGCAAGTCATTACTCTGCAACACAGGGTTGTTAATCACTTTTTCCGCTCTATCAATCGCCATCACCAATTTATCAATGAAATCATCCATGGGAATAATGATATAATCTGAAGTTGTTGGTTGCGGTGCAAAAGTGACCACTTGCGCTGTATCATTGGGACGACTCATATTCGTCACCAGAAGACTATAACCCTTCATCTCCGAGCTTTTGAGACCATCTTTGGGCAAATAATGTGGCGTTAACTCATCCACATGATGCTGCAGCTCATCCATCATCATGCCTTGTGCTTCAATGGTTTTACTAAAGAAATCTAACCCCCGCAACAGCTCGTAGCGAACAATCGACAAGTGTAAACGTTTGGTTTCTTCCTCAGCCCCTTCACCCAATTCAGGTACAACAATCATACCCAGACGCATCAAATCAAACACTTGGCGTACAGTAATCACTGCAGGCGCATGGTAACTGCCCAGTGTATCCTTCATCAAACTACCGGCTAAATTAATAGCATGCGCAACCATATCCACCAAAATCCGATAATATTCTGGGTCTTGAAGTGCTTCTTTTTGCACCATGTCCACACCGATTTTATGTGCGTTCAAAACAGCAGCTGTCATTTCTGCATCAAACAAATCCAGCCGTTCTTCGAATCTATGCAATACTTTGAGACGAAAATGCAATGGAATAAGCGGATTGGAGTTCAAACGTGACAAATATGCTTGCATACTTTTACGCAACTCAGGGCCTGCCGCAGAGCCTGAAAAGTAAGTGTTTAAACGCTGCTCTAAATCCTCAAATCGATTCAGCAACACATCGGTAAGCATTTCGGCTTGCCCCAAATCCAGACGTTGGGGATGCAAACGCAAATCGGATGCTAAAGCGGATTGAACTTCTCTTTTATTCTCTGGTGTCGTCATAACAACCTCTATCTTCTTTCAAGAATCCTCGAAAGTAAATATTTTTGGATGTTTACAGTATAGACACTAAATCGGAAGTTTGCCTCACCACAGCCAAAGATGGCATTTTATCAAAAATATTGGATAGATACGGTGATATTATACGCATGGTTTCCTCACCTGTTTGATGATGTTCCAAATCATTCAGAACAATCCATTGGGGTGCGCGCTGAATCGACGCAAGATATGCACAATGTACCAAAGCCTGACTCATGCAGCCCAAACGCAAGGGTATCACCAACATCACTTCAACATGCGGCATCGCTTGCAACCAATCACTCACTAACCACTGCTGCTCATGTAATACAAGCGGTGCCATTAAACCACCAACACCTTCAATCAAAGTTGTTTGTTTTTCTGTTTCCCGCTGCGTTATCCAAGCCAAAAGTTTTTCAGGAGATAAAGGGCATGCTTCTTTTTGCCCTGCCAACGCTGGCGCAACGGGTGTTTGAAAGGTATGAAAATTAACAGCTTGTTCAGTTGAGTTTCCAGCATCCATCAGCAGCTGAACGTCTTCATTCACCCCTGTTGCCTGCACACCACTGGCAATGGGTTTCAAAGCTTGTGCAGACACACCCTGAGCCAGCAAATGTTTCAATAGGTTTGCTGTTACCCATGTTTTACCAGCACCAGTATCGGTTGCTGTAATAAAGATAGAGCGTGACACTAATACCGCTTAGAAACGATCCAATACGCGTTCATTGATAGTGATTTCATGGCGGTCACGCACGCTTGCTATCCAACGCGCAAAGCGCACAGCTCCTTTGGCTTTAAGCGTCTCATCACGCACCTTACCAGACTCAGCTGCAAACACTTGATCATCCGCATGTTCAACTTGTTTTACAAATACCACAGAAATACCTGCAGATGTAGGGATAACATGGTTCACCCACTGTCCTTCAGGTATACCAAATGAAGCGCGCAAAACAGAACTACTTAGCCATGCAGCAGCATCACCATCACCGTTGCTACGCACGGGTTTAGATGTGAACATAGGTTGTCCAAACTCTTGTGCCAAAGCTTGAATGTTTTTACCTTCTTGTGCTGCACGTAAAATGTTTTCTGCTAGGTCTTGCGCCTGTTTTGCAGCTAAATCATTGGTTACATCCGCATAAACACGTTTGACCACTTCTGCATAATCCATGGTTTTCGGATTGATACGCTTAAGAACCTCTAAAGCAACAAAGTGACCATTGTCTACTTCTGTAATTTCAATCGCATCACCAGGCATGGCAGTGAAAGCCTTTTTCTTCAGTTCATCATATGCGCCCAATAGAGGATTCGCCAATACATTTTCCGTGCTCAACTGCCCTAGTTTTTGTACAGGTAGGTTTACACTTGCAGCAGCAGCTTGCAGCGAGTCTTCCATACCCAACGCATTGTCTAGGTCTTGCGATAAACGGTAAGCTTCATCTACCGCTGCTTCTCTACGCAATTCATCTTTTAGTTTCGCACTCACTTCTGAAAGCGGTTTCACATCTGCAGCTTTCACATCATTCAATTGAATCAAATGAAGCCCAAACTGGGTGCGTACCACATCGCTGACTTCACCAACCTTCAACTGGTCAAATACCACTTTATCAAATTCAGGAACCATGGCACCACGTGAGAAATAGCCCAAATCGCCACCCTGCGAAGCTGTCACGTCATCAGAAACATCTTTTGCCACAGCAGCAAAGCTTTCACCTGCATCAATACGCTTCTTGGCAGCTTCAATTTTTGCTTGTGCAACTTCAAGCACGCCTTGAGAAGCATCTTTGGCTACACGCACCAAAATATGTGATGCTTTACGTTTTTCTGGCGTACCAAATTCAGATTGCCGCTCGGCATAAGCTTGCGCCACATCTTCATCACTAATACTTACTTCATCCATCAAATCTTTTGCATTAATATCTACAACTTGCAATTCAACCTTTAATGGTGACTGATATGCTGAGGTATGCGAGTCATACCATTCTCTTGCTTGTTCATCACTCACTTTGATTGCAGGTTTCAAAGATTCAGGGTTTACAATCAATGCAGCCAACACCCGCTTCTCAAAAGAGGCATTAAACCTCGCTTTTACTTCGGCATCACTCACTGAAGCCGATTCAACAATCGCCTTTTGCAAAGTATCAATCATAATACTTTGGCGCAGATACTTTTCATAATCACGTGCTGAAGCGAAACCCATTTGACGTACTAAAGCTTCATAACGCCCTGTGCTAAACTGATTGGATTCACGAAATGCAGGGTTACTTTGCACCGTTGCCAACACTGCTTCATCAGGCACAACCAAACCAAGGTTTTGCGCTTCAAGTAACATCAAACGGCGGTTTACCATGGTTTGAATGGTTTCATTTTTAACGCCCAACTGCTCAGCCAATTCTTTGCTAAACTTGTCTCCCAACATATTGGCATATGTTGCTAGCTGACGTTGATATGTAGTCGCAAAATCTACATCATAAATGGCTTCACCATCAATTTCAGCAACCGCTTCAACTTGGTTTCCTGTGAAATAATCACCAATTCCCCACAAAGCAAAGGATAAAATAATTGCACCAAGAATAACCTTAGCCATCCAGCCTTGTGCATGTTTACGCATTGATTCAAGCATCTAAAACCCCAGTAAAAATTCTGTGAAGGCGCAAGGTAAAGAAGCAAGCTATATTTCGCAAGGTAATTCCCCTAATCCACGGAGCAAAATGTAATTCTTTTATGACATATCAAGAAAAAACACATGAATCTATTTTAATATTTAAAAGTTTCATATATGCTGACTACTTGATAGTCAGGAGGCGACATGCGTTTTTTCTGGGGTATTCTATTTGCACTTATTATCGCAAATACAGCATGGGCAAATAACAGCCGTACCAGTGTTATATTAGCGGAAGTAGATAACTTGTGGCGTGGTTCATCATCACATGCGATTGCCACCTTAAAAATACAAACCCAGCATTACAGCCGAACCATGACTTTGGAATTATGGTCTAAGGGCAAGGAAAAGAGTCTGACCAAGGTACTCAAACCTTTGCGCGAAAAAGGCACCATCACTCTCAAGTCAGGTAATTATATTTATACTTACCTTCCCAAAACAGACCGTACCATTCGTTTGAGTAGCGGCATGATGATGGGGGCTTGGATGGGTAGTCATCTCACCAATGATGATTTGGTTAAAGAATCACGTTTGGAAGATGATTTTGATGCAGAAATCAGCTTTGAGGGCAAACGAAACGGGCAGAACATCATTGAATTCACACTTTTACCCAAAGAAGCTGCGGCTGTGGTATGGGGTAAAATTATACTAGAAGTCGAAGCAGAACGCCATTTGCCCATTCGTGAAATCTTTTATGATGAAGACATGCAGGTATCCCGCACATTTACCTTCACTGGCTTAAAAAAAATGGCAGGTAAAATTCGACCTTCTATTATGCACATCGTGCCAGCGGACAAACCCGATGAATTCACGGAGTTTATCTTTGAAACATTAACCTTAAATGTACCTATAAATGATAGTTTTTTTAACAAATCAGCACTCAAGCGGCACAAACGCTAAATATGCATATCCTGCAATTATCACTGCGTAATACAGGGCGAAATAAACAACGCACAGCAGTCACCGTGTTATCCATGGCATTTGCTTGTGCCATTATGATTTTGTTCTCCAGCATGATGGCAGGCATGATTCAAGGCAGTGAACGACAAATTGTTGAAATGAATATGGGGGACATTCAAATTCATCAGCAAGGTTATCGTGATGACCCTGATATTTATAAACGTATCACCGATACCGCACATATCTTGCAACAGTTGGCGCAACAAGGCATCAGAGCCGCACCTCGGTTGTATGCTTTTGGACTGATGGCAACCCATGGTACATCTTCAGGCGCACATATTCGTGGCATTGATATGCAACGTGAAAAAACGGTAACCAAACTGTATCAACATGTGGCTGTGGGTAGCTGGTTGGATGAAGCCAAACCTAAAGCTGTGGTTTTGGGCAAAAAAATCGCTGCGACTTTGGGGGTAACCATTGGTGATGAGCTAATTTTTGTCGGGCAAAGTGCTGATGGTTTTATGGCGAATGATATTTTCTTCGTGCAAGGTATTCTTAAAGTGGTATCGGATGATATCGACCGTTCGGCAGTATTTATGGCAGAACAAACTTTTCGTGAACTCATGGCAATCCCCAGTGGGGCGCATGAAATCGTGTTGCGCCGCCCCAGCCCACAAACCGATTTAACACAACTCACCACGCAAGTACAAAATCTTGTACCTGAATATGAAGTTAAAAACTGGAAAGAGCTGATGCCTGCTATCGCACGTTTGTTGGAGACCGCTGATATTCAAAGTTTGATTATGATGAGTATAACCTATATCGCTGTGGCGACCATCATTCTTAATGCCATGCTAATGACTGTATTTGAGCGCATGCATGAGTTTGGCATCATGAAAGCCATCGGTGTGCGCCCTTGGCAGATTGTGCGTCTGATTTATGCCGAAACTCTGATTCAAACATTGTTGGCATCTGCCATTGCGCTGATAGCTGGCTGGTGGGTCGCCCATTATTTTTCCATACACGGTATTGATATGTCAGCCATCATGGACGGCTCTATATCTATGGGTGGGCTTGCCTTTGACCCTGTTTGGTACACTTACGTCACCTATGAATCTTTATTTACCCCCATTGTATTTTTGATTGCCATGGCGATGGTTGCCGTGATGTATCCCGCATGGAAAGCCGCATGGATGAAACCCATCGATGCGTTGCATTACCGCTAAGGGGTTACCATGAAACTCAATCAACTGGCATTTCGTAATATCTTCCGCCGCAAGCGCCGTACCTTTATCACGGCATTTTCTGTGGCTTTTGGTGTGATGTTATCGGTAACATTCACAGGCACTGGTGATTACACCTACACCAATATGATTGATTCAGGTGCCAAAATGGGCATGGGACATGTCACCATTGAGCCACAAGAGTATCAAAATAAACCTACGCTAGATAAACGCCTGCATCACATTGACGAAATCTTGCAACAAACACGCACTTTGGATGCTGTTGCCAGTGCTGTACCACGTATCGTGGGCCAAGCCATGTTTGCCAGCGCCAACAAAAGCATTGGTGGTGCTTTTATTGCCATCAACCCTGCACTTGAACATGCCAACAACAATTTGTTCATCAAAAGTTTGGTGAAAGGAAAAATATTTACTGCGAACAGCAAACGCGGCATTGTCGTGGGCAACAAACTTGCCAAAAATCTACGCCTCAAATTGGGTAAAAAGCTGGTTTACACCACCACCGGTGTGGATGGTGAAATCATCAGCCATATTGCAAGGGTCACGGGTGTTTTTCATACAGGTGTGGATGCTATTGATGGTAACATGGTGCTTATGCCTTTAAAAAGCACCCAGCGCGCTTTGGGTTACACCACAGATGAAGTATCTTTGATTGCCATATTGATTCATGACCAACGCAAAGCAAACCTTGCTCGCGACATGATTCGCATATTACCCAGCGTCCAAAATTATACTGTACTTAGCTGGCATGAAAGCCTGCCTGATTTGGCAGGTATGATTGCTATGGACAAAAGCATCAATTATATCAGTCAATTGTTGGTTGGTTTACTTATTGCCGCTGGCATATTCAATACCATGCTCATGGGTGTATTGGAGCGCCGGCATGAGTTTGGCATGATGATGGCAGTGGGTTTATCACCCAACACCTTATTCAGACTGGTCATGGTCGAATGTTTTTGGCTGGCATTATTGGGGCTTATTTTTGGCATCATCATCACCGCACCATGGTATTATTTTCTTTACCATTACGGCATTGATTTAAGTACAAGCATGAGCAATGACTTCACCTATGGTGGTGTCTTGATTGACCCTCTATTCAAGGCGCGATTGTTCCCCGAAAGCGTTGTTTTCATCTTAGGTTCGGTATTTACGCTTGCCATGCTTGCTGGCGCATATCCCGCTTGGAAAGCAGGCAGGACACCACCCATTGAAAGCCTAAAAACGATTTAACAGGAGTGAATATGTCCGATATTTTAGGCAAAGAACAACCCATTGTTCGCTTGGAACATGTGAGCAAGAGCTATTTACAGGGCAAAGTGAAGGTTCATGCCGTCAACGATGTTTCACTGGATATTCAAAAAGGTGACTTCACCGCACTTTGCGGTCCTTCTGGTTCAGGCAAAACTAGCTTGCTCAATCTTATTGGTGGATTGGATGTGCCTGATGCAGGCAGTGTATGGGTCGATGGTGTGGACTTAGCATCATTAAGCCGTACCGAACTTGCCGAAGTTCGAAAAAACCGTATTGGTTTTGTGTTTCAGGCGTACAACCTGATTCCTGTGATGACAGCTTATGAAAATGCTGCCTTTGTGCTTGATTTACAAGATGTTGCTGAAGCAGAAAAACACCATTTCGTGATGCAGGTGCTCAAAGATGTAGGGCTTGAAGGTCTTGAACAACGCAGACCCGATGAAATGTCTGGCGGACAGCAGCAGCGTGTTGCCATTGCTAGAGCCATCGTCACCCACCCTGCTATTGTGCTTGCTGATGAACCCACAGCCAATGTGGACTCAGAAACAGCCAAATCGCTACTGCAAATGATGGCAGATTTAAACGAAAAGCAAGGTATCACTTTTTTATTCTCCACCCACGACCAACAAGTGATGGATAAAGCACGCCGCATAATTCAGGTACATGATGGAAAAATCGCAAGTGATACCACAGCATAATGTTTCGTATATCTATCTTGATTGCCTTGATTATCACCCATATTTCTGCGAGTTATGCGTTTTATGTTTCAGAAAATGACATGCTCAGCCAAGAAGCGCGTGGTTTACTCTTGCTTGGCAGCGGCGTGATAGATTCGGATACTTCACACTTCTTATCCACACGATTGATGTATGACATCAATGCCGACAACTGGCATGTCGAATACCAACAAATATGGCAACAGACATTTTTTGCCAACATCGATACATACCAAACCAAAGCAGACCGACTTAATATCAGCTACAGCAATGATAACGTCTACCTCAAAGCTGGGCGACAAGCCATTAGCCTTACCACCACCTTCTTTTTTAGCCCCAATGATTTTTTTGCACCTTTCACTATCCAAAGTCTAAACCGTGATTTCAAACAGGGTGTAGATGCTTTGTATGCCGAAACACCGTTGGGTGAACTTTCTCAGCTCTCTGCTGTATGGGTTAACAACCGTGATGAAGATATACCCGCCTCATCCATATTACGCTTTGAATCTGTCTTTTCCAACATCAGTTGGATGGTATTGGCAGGTGAAATTCATCAGACTTCTTTACCAACCCAACAAGTCTTGGGCGGTAGCATACAAACGGATCTGGGCAACCTTGGCATTCGCGCCGAAGGACATGTAAGCACCCAAAACAAGAAAACTTCAGCCGAATGGGTGTTGGGTTTGGAACAGCGTTTATCCTCTGACATCACATTAAGTGGAGAATGGTTTAATCATGGCGCTGCCTTTCCAACACCACATTTGCCCTACACAGGTAAACAATACCTAGCATTGGCGTTAAACTGCCAGTTCACCCCCCTACTCCTAGGCAATTTCAGCATTATCAAAAACATAAATGACCAATCCCAACTGGGTACAGCATACATCAACTATTCATTGTCCAATGAAAGTACGCTTAACGTGTCCATTTTATTACCATCAGGTAAAACACTCTCTGAGTTTACGACTTACCCTAAATTGTATGCTTTGGATTACCAAATCTATTTTTAACGGTACTGTTTTTTTCCGTGTTTCAACAAATGATTGGGAACTTTTGCCCCCAAAGCGCGTTTTTTTTCCAACTTCTTGCGCTGTGCATCTTTAAGCGACATGCCCAAATGGACTTCCCCACGTTCTTTGGCAAGCTGTTCTTGTTTGTGCCGTTCTTCCAAACGGCGTTGTTTTTCTGGCGTAAGCACATCATAACAACGCGAGCAACATACACCTTCGCGATAATGTCCACTCTGCCTATCTTTAGTGCTTAGTGGCCATCGGCAGCCGCGACAAAGCTGGTGTTCACCTTGTTTTAGCCTATGTTTAACGGCTGTTCTGTCATCAAATACGAAACATTCACCTTCCCATAAACTTTCTTCTTCGGGTACTTCTTCCAAATATTTAAGAATACCACCTTTGAGGTGATAAACCTCTTCGTAACCTTGCTGCAACATAAATGAAGATGCTTTTTCACAGCGGATGCCGCCTGTACAAAACATCGCCACTTTTTTATGTTTTTGTGGGTCACAATTTTTTTCCACATATTCGGGAAACTCACGAAAGGTGTCTGTTTTGGGATCAATCGCACCTTTAAATGTACCAATTTCATATTCATAGTCATTACGCGTGTCCAACACCAGTACATCAGGGTCAGAGATAATCGCATTCCAATCCTCAGGGTCAACATACGTACCCACGCATACATTGGGGTTCACCCCATCAATACCAATGGTCACAATTTCTTTTTTCAGCTTCACCTTCATACGATAAAAAGGTTTATCATCTGTGTATGATTCTTTGTGTTCCAAGGCTTCTAAACGTGGGTCACTGCGTAAATAAACCAACAACTCATCAATATCCTGCCTTGAACCAGCCACCGTGCCGTTGATGCCTTCATTAGCCAGCAACAACGAGCCTTTAATACCATGCCCATCACAAAATACCTGCAATGGCTCACGCATATCCCTAAAGTCTTCTAAAGTCGCAAAATGATAAAGTGCAGCTACTACGGTTTTCATTGGTTCACCTTTAATCCATAAATCGAGGCGGGTAATATTAACATGTCATTTCCGCTTGTCTAAAACTGTAGTTCATTGACCTAGGTATTACCAAATTAACAACTTACAAATATAGCTGCTTAATTCGTTACGTAGAATGGTTTAACCATATTAGAATTTATCAAAGAAATGACATTCAGCGTAATAAAAGAAGCCGTTAAAATAAGGATGGCTGTGCAAGTAGCTTAGCAATCGGCGCAAATGTTTTGCGATGAATAGGGCAAACACCATATTGTTTGAGTGCATCCATATGCGTTTTGGTGCCATAACCTTTGTGTTTGGCGAATTGGTATTCTGGATACTGATAATCATAAGCTCGCATCAGGCGATCTCGCACAACTTTTGCCATGATAGATGCTGCGGCTATATGTTGCACACTATCATCACCACCAATAATGGCTGTGGTGGGTGCCGGCATATGATTAGGCACGCGATTGCCATCCACTTCTATGCTTGTAGGATGCACATCCAAAGCTAACACGGCTTTACGCATAGCTTTCATGGTTGCATGCAAAATATTTAACTCATCGATTTCACTTAAACTTGCCTGTGCCACAGCATAACTCACCGCATAATGTTTAATATGGTGATAGAGCTTGAGTCGTTTTTTTTCTGATACCTTCTTGGAATCTCGGTATTGCCCGTAATATGGGTCATCTGGCGATAAAATGACCGCTGCTGTAACCACTGGTCCCGCCAATGGACCACGTCCTACTTCATCCACACCAGCAATCATAACTTATACTCAACACGGCTTAAAACCAGCACCATGAGCCCTGCGCCTATGGTATCAGCAAACCAATCCCAAACATCGGCATCACGCCCATCAATAAACGATTGATGATACTCATCAGACACACCATATAAACTACAAAAAAGCACTGAAAACAAAGCAAGCCAAAGCTTCACTTTAAACTTGTATACAAACACCCGCCAAACCAAAAGACCCATGATGGCATATGCTGTCATATGAATGATTTTGTCTTGATGCTCGAATAACATTGGCATGGGCAACGTTGGTTGATGGGATAAATAAAATATAAACCCGCAATACAACAGTAAAACAATACGGTCTTTGTATAGATGAAACAAAGTTACACCTCAAAAAAAGACCGACATGAGATCCTCATGTCGGTCATATAAGCATAAATATGAAATTAAACGAAACCAGCCAGTGCCAATTTGCATATTTGCATCACAGGGTCTGGGTACAAACCAATGGCAACAATAACAATGGTTGAAAATACGACAGTGGCTTGCAATGGAACACTCTTTGCAAAATTAAAACTTACCCGCTCTTCATCAAAGTACATGTATTTAACAATACGGATATAATAAAATGCACCAATGGCTGAGAACAACACACCCAAAGTCGCCAGTACAATATGACCTTGTTCAACCACAGCCATAAATACTGCGTATTTTGCCCAGAAACCACCAAGGAATGGAATACCTGCCATAGAGAACATCAATAGTCCCATAGCTAATGCGTAACCTGGACGTACTTTCGATAAACCTGCAAAGTCATCCAATAATTCACCTTGAATATCATCCCGACGCATCATGATGATAATGGCAAATACACCCATGGTCATAAACAAATAAATGGTCATATAAGTCATAATCGCTGTGTAACCCTGTATTGTGCCAGCAATCATACCCAAAAGAATGAAACCAACATGGCCAATGGTAGAGTATGCCAACATGCGTTTGATATTACGCTGGACAATCGCAGCAATATTACCCACTGCCATAGACAATACAGCAAAGAAGATAAGGATCGGTGTATATTCAGCCTGCAAACTTTGAAAAACTTCTTCCACAATTCGCATAAAGACTATCAGACCTGCAACTTTGGGTGCAACCGACATAAATGCTGTAATTGGCGTTGGTGCTCCTTCATAAGCATCTGGTGTCCACATGTGAAATGGTGCAACAGACACTTTAAATGCCAACCCAGCCAAAACAAACAACATACCAGTTAATACAGCTAGGCGTTCATTATCACCAGTTCCTGCAATAATATCACCCATCTCTGCAAAGAAGAAACTTCCTGTTGTCCCGTATAAAAATGTTAAACCATACAGCAACATACATGATGATAATGCGCCAAGGATAAAGTATTTTAATGAAGCTTCTGTAGAGCGAAGCACATCACGTTGATAACCCACCAAGACATACACCGACAATGCCATTAGTTCTAGACCAAGATACATAATCACGAAGTTATTTGCCGACACCATCAACATCATACCTAAGAGTGCAAATAACATCAGCGTATAATATTCACCGACATTAGCTAAATCTTTAATATAGTTCAATGAAAGTAACATACCAAAAACTGTAGCAGTAATCATTAATAACTTGGCGTATGTGGAAAGCGGATCCAACAAAAAGTAACCATAGAATGTATGCTGATGATCAGAACCAGACACAGAAAGCAATGTAGCACCAACAGCCACAAGCGAGACAATAGCTGTCCAAGCCACAATATTTTGTCGTGATTTGGAAATAAACACACTCATCATTAATGTGACCATACCCATCACTGCTAAAATAATTTCAGGAAGGATAAGCTCCAAATGTTGTGGAAACGGGAAAGGAAAAACGACCTCAGTCATAATATATTAAACCTCAGTGTGTTACGGCGTTTAACGCCGTTGAATGTTCTATCAATGCTGTTGCAGCATCAAGTTTACTTGTTGTTGCTTGTTCAACCAAATGAGCAACTGATTCATGCAATAAATCCAAAACAGGAAGTGGATAAAAACCAACCCATATTGTTAAAATAATAAGCGGTGCAAACAGTGAAAACTCACGGAATGTAATATCTGTCATGGATTTCACACTGTCCTTAATAGCATCACCCATAATCACACGTTTATACATCCAAAGTGTATAACAAGCAGATAACACAACACTTATTGTTGCGGCAATCGCAATCCATTTGGCTGAAATCACTAAAGCTGATGGGTCTGCAGCGAATGTGCCTATCAATACCATAATTTCGCCAATAAATGCCGATGAACCTGGTAATGCAATGTTTGCCATAGAGAAAAGAAGCATAATCACGGCGAATACAGGCATGACATTGGCAACCCCGCCATAATCACTGATTTCACGCGTATGCAGTCTGTCGTACATTACACCCACGCAAAGGAAGAGCGCTGCTGCAATAAAGCCATGAGAAATCATACCTATTACTGCACCTTCTAACGCTTGTTGGGTGAACACAAATGTCCCCAGTGTCACAAATCCCATATGTGCGATAGAGGAATATGCAATCAGGCGTTTCATATCCCTTTGCATCATCGCTACCAATGAAATATAAACAATCGCTACCAAACTTAAACCAATCATCATAGGTGCAAAATATTGTGAGGCATCGGGAAGCATAGGCAGTGAAAAACGTAGGTAACCATATGCACCCATTTTCAATAAAATACCAGCTAGAATCACCGAACCTGCTGTCGGCGCTTCGGTATGCGCATCAGGCAGCCATGTATGCACGGGCCACATGGGTACTTTTACCGCAAATGCAATAAAGAACGCAATGAAAATCCAGAACTGCCATTGGAAGTCAAACTTGTAGTTCATCAAGTCTAGCATGCTGAATGTGTGTCCAGCTTCAAAATACATCGCCAACAAGGCAACCAACATCAATACCGATCCAGCCAAGGTATATAAGAAAAACTTGAGTGTAGCATAAACGCGGTTTTTACCGCCCCACACACCAATCATTAGATACATAGGAATAAGTAATGCTTCCCAAAAGAAATAAAACAACATCACATCCAATGCTGAAAACACACCGATTAAGGTTGTTTCTAAAATCAAGAATGAAATCATGTATTCTTTCACACGTGTTTGAATACATTTCCAAGCAGACCCAATACAAATAATAATCAACAGACCAGTTAACACGATGAACGGCATAGAAATACCATCCACACCCAAATGATAATTGATGTTTACTGCTGAAATCCAAGGGTGGAATTCTTCAAACTGCATATGCGATGTAGTTTTATCAAAGCTGAAAATAAGGGGTAGCGTAACAATAAATGTTGCGACTGAAGTCAGCAATGCTGCCCAGCGAACCATATTATCATTTTTAATAAACAGCCAAATGATCAATGCCCCAAATGTTGGCAAAAAGATTGCCAACGATAAAATTGGGAAATCGAGTACGTTATACAATTCCATGACTAACCTGCTCCCCTTACGCGTTTAACATCAAGAATGTTAGTAAACCGAACACTCCGATGACCATAGCGTAGGCATAATGATAAACCCTACCCGTTTGGATATTTTTCAATAATGCTGAACCGTTTTTAACTGTACCTATGATACCACCATGAATAATTCCCTTATCAATCACAGCCAAATCACATTTTTGCCAAAAGAACGTACCAAGTGCACGAACAGGGCGAACAATGATCACATCATATAACTCATCCCAGTACCATTTGTTCAATAAGAACTGATATAAACCAGGAAATGTTTCAGCCAATTTTGCAGGCAACTTATTTTCTCTAAAGTACATATAAAACGCAGTACCAATACCAGATAGTGCAAGAACAAGCGCACCATACTCTAACCAAAAGTGTGAATGGGTATGATCTTCCTCAAGAAGCTCTAATTTCAATAGCGGGTTATGCTCTTCTGTTACAAACAATGCATCTCGGAAAAAGCCATGAATGATTTCAGGATTCGCCATATCTAACACATAATAACCCCACATACCTGCACCCACCGCACCTACAGCCAATATTAAAAGTGGCACGGTAATCACTTTTGGTGATTCATGTAGATGTGCTTTGGTTTCAACAGGCACACGGTCACTATTATGGAATGTTAGTAGGAACATACGGAACGTATAAAAGGCAGTCATAAACACACCTGACATCAGTGCCCAGTATGCCACATTACTTACCCAGCCCATATCGCGAACTGCCGCAGCTTCAATGATTAAATCTTTAGAATAAAAACCACCAAAAGGAGGGATACCAGATAGTGCTAAACCTGCAAGAAGCATGGTGATATAAGTAATCGGCATATACTTACGCAATTGACCCATTTTACGAATATCTTGATTAGCCATCACAGCATGAATCACAGAACCTGCACCTAAAAACAACAGTGCCTTAAAGTAGGCATGTGTCATCAAGTGGAAAATACCTGCTGAATAAGCCGACACACCACATGCCACAAACATATAACCCAGTTGCGAACATGTTGAGTATGCAATCACACGTTTAATATCTGTTTGTACCAGACCAATCGTGGCACACATAAAGGCTGTAATCGCACCAACAATAATCACTACTGCCAAAGCCGTTTCTGAATATTCAAACATCGGTGATAAACGTGCCACCATAAATACACCAGCAGTTACCATAGTCGCAGCATGAATCAATGCCGAAATAGGTGTAGGACCTTCCATGGAATCGGGTAACCAAACATGTAACGGCACTTGACCTGATTTACCCATAGCACCCACAAACAAAGCCAAGCAAACAAATGTAATGGTATCAATTTCCCAACCCAAGAAGTGCATGGTAGCTGCAGAATCAACCAATGCTGGAACTGCGGCAAATACTTCACGGTAATCCACCGTACCAAAGTAGTACCACACTGCCAAAATACCAATCGCAAAACCAAAGTCACCCACACGGTTCACAATAAATGCTTTCATTGCAGCCGTAGTTGCAGATTCGCGCTTAAACCAAAAGCCAATCAATAAATACGAGAACAAACCAACAGCTTCCCAGCCGAAGAATAAAGTGAAAAAGCTATTACCCATCACTAAAATCAACATCGAGAACGTAAATGCAGAAATATAGGAGAAGAACCTTGGATAGCCTGGGTCGCCGTGCATATAACCAATGGTATAAATATGCACACATGCCGACACCACTGTCACTGTAACCATCATGATTGCAGTCAATGGATCAATCATCATGCCAATATTTACAACCAAATCACCCGATGCTATCCATGTCCAAAAATTACCATAAAACTCTGCACCAGCTAATACTTTAATAAAAACATCGATGGACAGAATCGCCGATAAAATCACAGAACCTGATGTAACTAAATGGCTAAGCGTATCCTTGAGTAGCCATCCAAATAAACCCGCTGCTAGTGCGCCAATCAAGGGAAGCAAAGGAATTGCTAATAATTCCGCTTGATTCAACGTCATATGAGTTGTTTCTAACACCATGAACTTCCCCTCTTATCCTTGTAACGTATTGATGTCTTCAATCGCAATCGAGCGACGTTGACGATAATACGCAACCAAAATAGCCAAACCAACAGCAACTTCTGATGCTGCAACAGTCAAAACGAAAAATACGAATATCTGACCACCAATATCACCCAAAAAGTGTGAGAATGCTGCAAAATTAATATTCACAGCAAGCAGCATTAATTCGATACACATTAAAATGGTAATGACGTTCTTTCGGTTCAAAAATAAACCCACAATGCCAATACTAAATAAGGCTGCACCAACTACGAGAAAACTAGATAAAGGAACCATTACATACTCACCTTAGTTAAACGATCTTCTTTGCGAACATTCACTTGTTTTGAAATATTTTGGTATTTTGCATCTTTACGCTCACGAAGCGTTAATACAATCGCACCCACCAAAGCAACCAACAAAATAATCGCTGCAATCTCAAAACCCAGTAGATATTCCGTATACAATACTTTACCGATTTCAACAGTGTTATTCACTTCTGCCCCAAGGTGACCTGTCATTGCCATATCACCACTACTAAACACACCACTTGTCGAAGCTGCCACCAACTCAACAAACAAGATTAGAGCAATCATGCCACCGACGGGTAAATACTGTAACCAACCCTCACGTTTCACTGCTTGGTTGACCTCAAGCATCATCACCACAAACATGAAGAGCACCATCACAGCACCCACATAAATGAGGACAAGAATAATACCCAAAAATTCAGCATCCAACAAAAAGAACAAACCCGATGCATTAAAGAAACACAAAATAAGCCACATCACTGAATGCATAGTGTTGGCGGATAAAATCACACCCAACGCAGCAAACACAGCCAAGCCGCCAAATAAATAAAAGAATGCAAGTTCTAACATATTATCTCCACTCCCTTATTGATAACGTGCATCAGCAGCTAAATTGTGTGCAATTTGAGGTTCATATCTATCCCCAACATCCAGCAACATATCTTTAGTGTAATACAAAGCAGCCCGAGTTTCAGATGCATACTCAAACTCTTGTGTTTCTACAATAGCATCCACAGGACACGCTTCTTGGCAAAATCCGCAGAAAATACATTTGGTCATATCAATATCGTAACGCGTGGTACGGCGCGAACCATCATCACGCTCTTCCGATTCAATAGTAATCGCCAAAGCTGGACATGTGACTTCGCATAACTTACAAGCTATACAACGTTCTTCACCACTTTCATAACGACGCAAAGCATGCAAACCACGGAAACGTGGTGACAATGGCGTGCGTTCTTCAGGGTATTGAATCGTAATTTTCTTTTTAAACAAATAGCGACCTGTAAGTGCTAAACCCAGCACAAGTTCCCAGAGCAACCATGTTTTTAACTGTCGTTTAATCCAATTCATCTCTTATCTCCAAGGCTGATAAAAGCCAATCGCATCACTAATAAAACTTAGGCTTTCACTCAAATCACCTGCATACGTGGCAAAACCAACAACGGCAATCCATGACAAAGTCCATGGTAGGAATACTTTCCAACCCAAACGCATCAGTTGGTCATAACGATAGCGCGGGAAGGTCGCACGGAACCAAATAAAAACAAAAATCAAAAAGGATGCTTTTGCCAACAACCATACCGTACCAGGAATAAAGCCTAAGAATTCAAAAGGTGGATACCAGCCGCCTAAGAACATAATCGAAGTCATCAATGAAATCAAAATCATAGCGCCATATTCAGCCAAAGAGAATGTGGCAAACCACATGCCTGAATACTCAACAAAGAAACCCGCTACAAGTTCAGCTTCACCTTCAGGTAAATCAAAGGGTGAACGGTTGGTTTCAGCAGCACCTGAAATAAAGAATACAATAAACATAGGGAATAATGGAATAAAATACCAATGCAACAAACCACCCTGTTGTCCATGAACAATATCTGTTAAACCCAAACTTCCCGCTAGAATCAATACACATACAATAGAAAAACCCATCGAAATCTCATATGAAATCATTTGTGATGTCGAACGAATCGCGCCAATCAATGCATACTTCGAGTTGGATGCCCAACCCGCCATCAAAATACCATAAATCGATAAACTTGAAATCGCCATCACATACAATACACCAACATTCAAATCGGCAATCGCCATCACATGTGCTGTTTCCCACAAGCCAAACATTGTTGTCTCACCAAAAGGAACCACAGCAAATGCCAACAATGCAGGCATCAAAGCCATGACGGGTGCTGCCACAAATAAGAACTTATTCGCATTTGTTGGGATAATCGTTTCTTTCAAAAAAAGCTTCAACCCATCAGCTAATGGTTGCAACAAACCATAAGGTCCAACACGGTTACAGCCTTGACGGACTTGAATCCAACCAATAATCCTACGCTCAGCATAAGTAATATAAGCAACAGAGAGTGCAACAGGCACAACAATCGCCAAAATCTCTAGAGCCCAAATGCCACCTTGAATGGCCATATCCAACCAAGTCATGATTGACCTCCCTGCAAATCAACACTGGTTTCACCAGACAAGTCACCCGCTACACCGCGCTTAGCCACAAACAAAACACCAGGGGACACATCTTCTCGTGTACCAATCACAAAAGATTCGGTACCCGTATTGGACAAAACAGTTAACTCACCCTGTTCCAAACCAAGTTCCTTTAAAGTTTCAGGGTGTACAATTAAATCATCCAAAGCATGAATACGACCAGCTTCACTTAATAATTCAGAAGCACGCGCCCATGCTCCTTCGCGATACATAGAATATCTACTCACCACATCCAATGCTTTAGCTGCATTCAAAATTGCCATGTTCGGTAATGTTGCGCCTTTATTACGCTGTGAAGGAATGAATACTGATTTGGCGCTCTCACCAGCCCAAACATCAGCTAGCGCAGCACATGACGGTGCACGCTGAGTAATTGCCTCACGGACTTCATCCAAGTTAACTGCAGGAACATCGTGACCCAAGGCTTGTGCCAAACGCATCATCACTTTCCACATTGGACGGTCTTCACCAAGTGAACGCAAGGGGCTCTCGGCAACCCTTACTCTACCTTCCATGTTGATAAAGGTACCTTCAACTTCAGAATACGCTGAAGCAGGCAACTGTACGCTTGCATACTGACCCATATCTCCAGAAATCGCAGCCACTTGAACCAAGTCAACTTTTTCCAAAGCTGCTTTTGCCTGACGAGAAAACAAACCATCACCCACAGGGTCACTGCCAACAAGAAGCAACGTATCCAACTCGCCTTGACTTGCTGCATCAAACAATGCACCAGCAGAGGTACGAACGTCACCAAACACATCAGATAATAACTGCGCATTCATGCCCTCAGGCAACAAATTGCGACCATCTTTGCCAACTTCAGTATGGCCTGCAGCACGCATCAATAAATCCAAACCATGAATCAGTGCCGCAGCATCCTCGTGGCAACGAATTTCTTCACCGACAAGCATAGCACATGAATCCGCAATCAAAGCATCTGCCAACAACTTGCCTGCGTCATGCCTAGCATCAACTTTGGCAACCCATGCATCCATGCCAGCAGCAAGTTTACCCAGCTCAGTCAGCTGCACCATGGCACTGGCAATCACAGCATGCCAATCACGTGGACGAATCAAAGCATCAACAGCAATATCCGCATTGGTACGGTAATGCATAGCACCGATACGTGTAATGGGATTGCCCGCATTGGCACGCTTGCGTAAACGTTGCATCAAAATTGGCAAGCGCTGACGTATATCCGAACCAAGAATGACGACTTGGTCAGCCTTTTCAATTGCCTTGGTGGACATCGACAAACCTTCCTCAAAAGCAAAGGGGCGTGTATCTCTACGGTGCAGCTCAAAAGCCACTTGTGCATCAGCAAAGGCTGTGTCACGTAGCAAACGAATCGCTGTTAATCCTTCCACACTCCAATCTGGTGAAAAAACAATGCCAACACGTTTACCTTTTAAAAGTGAGACAGCTTGTTCAATCGCATCATCCCATGATGCATCAGCCAAGTCTTTTCCTTGGCGCACACGCGGTTTTAACAAGCGGTTATCTGAGCGGAATGCATCATAAACATAACGTCCACGATCACAAATCCATGGCTCCACACCACCCTTAGCTGGGCGAACACGCATCACCTCATCATTTCGAGATTCAATTTCAATATCGCAACCTTGTGGGCACTGCGTACATGTGCTCTTGTGCTTTTTCATTTCCCAAGGGCGAGACACATCATGCGATGGTTTATCCAACAATGCACCCACAGGGCAAATATCACTTAAATTACCCGAAAGCTCTGATTCCAAGGCATCTTCAACAATACCTTCAATCAACATATGATCACCGCGATTTAATACGCCCATATCACCTGTGCCAGCAATCTCATCAGCGAAACGAACACAACGCGTACAGTGAATGCAGCGGGTCATACAAGTATTCACAAATGGACCCAAATCTTTATCCGATGGAATGCGTTTTGCCTCGGTGTAACGACCTTTGCCCTCACCATGTTCAACGGCATAGTCTTGCAATTTACATGCCCCACCTTGGTCACATACAGGGCAATCCAATGGGTGATTAATCAGCAAATATTCCATGATCATCGCACGGTCTTTCTCAAGACCTTCAGAATGCGTAACCACCTTCATACCTTCAGCGACGGGTGTACAGCATGATGCGGCGGGTTTCGGCCAGCCTTCAACCTCAACCAAACACATGCGACAGTTTGCAGCCACGGATAACTCGGGGTGATAACAAAAATACGGAACATCCACACCATGTTCGCGACAAGCTTCTAAAATGCTAGTGCCCGCAGGAACTGTCACTTCTTCGTCATTAATAAACAACTCTGTCATGATGATTTCTCCGCCTGCTCTTCTTTAAGCTTTGCTTCAACTTCTTCAGGGAAGTGTTTTAACATAGACAATACTGGCGCTGCCGCTCCCTCAGCCAAGGCACAGATTGTGCGACCTGCCATATGTGTTGAAGCATCTTTTAATACTTGAATATCAGCGTGTGTACCTTCGCCAGCATCCACGCGAGTCAAAATACGCTCTACCCAACCCGTACCTTCTCGGCACGGTGTACATTGACCACAAGATTCATGGGCATAAAAATGTGCCAGTCTGCGTGTCACAGCAACAACATCCGCCGTTTCATCCATGATAATAATGGCACCGGAACCCAAAAACGAACCTGCTTTCATAATATCATCATAAGTTAGCGGCACATCATAATGCTCGCCCATCAACCAAGGCGTTGACGAACCACCAGGAATAATCACTTTAGGCACTGTTCCATGCTGCAAACCACCACAAAAGTCTTCAACCAACGTACGTAATGAAGTACCCATGGGCACTTCATAGTTACCCGGTTTATTCACATGACCTGATACTGAAAAGATTTTGCAACCTGTATTGTTTGGCTTACCAATGGCTGCATGCCATGCTCCACCATGCTCTAAAATTGCTGGTACAGTCGCGATTGTTTCCACATTATTCACCACCGTTGGGCAGCCATAAAAACCTTCAACTGCAGGAAATGGTGGTTTAAATCTAGGACGACCCGATTTGCCTTCCAAAGACTCAATCAAAGCTGTTTCTTCACCACAAATATACGCTCCTGCGCCACGGTGCATCAGCAAATTCATGGAAAAACCAGTACCCAAGATATTATCACCCAAAAGATTGGCAGCATAAGCTTCTTCAATGGCTGCACACATCACATTGTACTCGTGTAAAAACTCACCACGCACATAGATATACGCATCTTTTACGCCGAGCGCAAACCCCGCCATAATCATGCCTTCAATCAACAGATGTGGGTCAAAGCGCATAATATCACGGTCTTTAAATGTGCCCGGCTCACCTTCATCTGCATTGCACAATAAATACGTCGGTTTACCTGTATTACGCGGCACAAACGACCACTTCAAACCTGTAGGGAAACCTGCACCACCACGACCGCGAAGACCTGAAGTTTTCACTTCATCAATGATTTTCTCCGCATCAAACTCTTTTAAAACAGTAGGTAAAAATGCATAAGCACCATGTTTTTTAGCCACCTCAAGCTTATGCATATTTTCAACTTCGATATTATCAAAACAAATACGTTGTACTTTTTTAGGATCAGAAGAAATCATAATTAAATCGCCTCTCCTGCACGCACTTTCGTAATTAAAGCTTCCATGGATTCAGCCGTTACCTTTTCGTGATAAACATTATTTACCTGTACCACAGGAGCACCAGCACAAGCACCAGCACATTCCACTTCGGCAATCGAAAACAGACCGTCTTCAGTGATTTCACCAGGACCAATACCCAAAATATCCTTCATTTGTGCATACAATTCATCTGCACCATTGAGCATACAGCTGGCATTGGTACAAACTTCTAACAAATATTTACCATGTGGCTGTTCTTTAAACATGGTATAAAAAGTAACCACTTCGCGCACTTCCATTAAACGCAAGTTCAAAACATCAGCAACCATCTGCTGCGTTTCCATGCTTAAATAACCAAAATCTTGTTGCGCCATATACAATACAGGCATTAATGCAGACTTTGCACTCGGGTAGCGTTTTATCAACGCATCAATTTCTGCCAAGCGCGCTTCGCTAAACTTTGGCATCTCTGAAGCACTCATCGATCCACCTCACCAAACACAATATCTTGCGTACCCAAAATGGTTACCACATCTGCCAGCATATGCCCTCTCGCCATGTAATCCATAGCTTCCAAGTGTGCAAACCCTGGCGCACGAACCTTCATTCTGTATGGTTTATTTGAACCATCAGAAACAATATAAACACCAAACTCACCCTTAGGATGCTCCACTGCTGCATACACTTCACCTTCAGGCACATGATAACCTTCCGAGAAAAACTTAAAGTGGTGAATCAAGGATTCCATATCATCTTTGATGGTTGCCCGTGGTGGATTGGTCAATTTATAATCATCCACCTTGACCGGACCATTATGCTCTTTTAACCATGCCACACATTGCTGAATAATACGGTTAGCCTGACGCATCTCTTCAACACGAATCAAATAGCGGTCATAACTATCGCCTGTTGCACCCACTGGAATATCAAAATCCATTTTATCGTAAACATCATAGGGCTGGGTTTTTCGCAAATCCCAAGCCACGCCCGAACCACGAATCATCGGACCTGTAAAACCCCAGTCCAAAGCAGCTTCTTTATCCACAACACCAATATCTACAGTACGTTGCTTCCAAATACGATTCTCTGTGAGCAATGTTTCATATTCATCCACATGAACAATAAAACTCTCTGTAAAAGCCTGAATTTTTTCCAACAACCCTTCAGGCAAATCACGCGCCACACCACCTGGACGAATATATGCCGCATGCATACGCGCACCAGATACTTCTTCATAAAAATCAAAAATATCTTCACGCTCACGGAAGCAGTATAAGAACACAGTCATCGCGCCAATATCCAATGCTGCTGCACCAAGCCATAAAGTATGATTAAGAATACGCGTCAACTCTGCATACATCACACGAATATATTGTGCACGCTCGGGTGGCGTAATACCCAAAAGTTTCTCCACGCCCAAAGCATACGCATGTTCATTTGCCATCATGGACACATAATCTAATCTATCAAAATACGGGATATTTTGATTGTATGTTTTGTATTCAAAAAGTTTTTCTGTGCCACGATGCAATAAACCAATATGCGGATCAGCACGTTCCACTACTTCACCATCTAGCTCTAACACAAGGCGCAATACACCATGCGCTGATGGATGTTGTGGTCCAAAGTTTAAGGTATAGTTTTTAATCTCAGCCACGGTCAACCCCCGGCCATGTTCTTGGAATCAACACACGGTTTTCCAGTTTGTTTGGTTTGTATACACAGCGCCATTGCGCCTCATCGAAGAAAATCTCAGCATGCCCCACCAACGGGAAATCCTTACGCAATGGGTGACCCTCAAAACCATAGTCGGTTAACAAGCGGCGCAAGTCGGGATGATGATTAAAAATCACACCATACATATCAAAAGCTTCACGCTCAAACCAGTTGGCTGTTGACCACACTTCCGTCACTGAATCCAACATCTCACGCTCATTCACCAAAACTTTCACACGCAAACGCTTATTTTGCGAGACGGAAAGCAAATGGTACACAATTTCAAATCGAGGTGTTTTTTCATCATGTGATGGGTGCTCAGACATATCCACACCACACAGATCAATCATTTGCTCATAACCAAGTTCTGATTTCAGCACATGACACACTTCAACAATACTATCTTTATCAATGACTAATAATGGGCAATCAATACCCTCTTTTACCTGAGCAATCGCTTCACCAAACTTCTGTTGCAGTGATGAAAACTCAGACAGCACATTCTTTTCTTGTGTTAATTTTTCATTCATAACCATTACCGTGCAATCGTATTGGTACGTTTAATTTTTTCTTGCAGCTGAATAAAACCATACAACAAAGCTTCAGCAGTTGGCGGACAACCAGGCACATAAATATCAACAGGTACCACACGGTCGCAACCACGTGTAATCGCATATGAATAATGGTAATAACCACCACCATTGGCACAAGAACCCATAGAAATTACCCAGCGAGGCTCAGACATCTGGTCATACACCTTACGTAAAGCTGGCGCCATTTTATTACATAAGGTGCCCGCAACCACCATCACATCGGATTGGCGCGGACTTGGGCGGAATACGATCCCAAATCTATCCAAATCATACCTTGATGCACCTGCATGCATCATTTCCACAGCACAACAAGCCAAACCAAATGTCATCGGCCACAATGAACCTGCACGCGCACCATTAATAAGTTTATCTGCTGTTGTTGTGATAAACCCTTTGTCGAGAAGACCTTCTATTCCCATTGCAAAGCCCCTTTGTTCCAGGCGTAAATATATCCAACCAAAAGAATCAGTAAAAACAACATCATCTCGATAAATCCAAAAATACCGATTTGATCCAAGACCACAGCCCAAGGGAAAAGAAATGCTGTTTCTAAATCAAAAATCACAAAAAGAATCGCTACAAGGTAAAAGCGAACATCGAAATGCATGCGCGCATCTTCAAAAGCTTCAAAGCCACATTCGTATGCCGAAAGCTTTTCTGCATCTGGGCGCTGTTCAGCGACCACCATAGTTAGCATCAAAGGCATAATACCCATGCCTAATGCTATTAAAATAAATATAAAAATTGGCACATAATTGCTGGCCAAATAATCGAGCCCCATGCTATCTCCCTCACATTTTAACTATAATGTTCCTACAGACACCTTCTCTCGCGGTCGGATTGCTAAAGCAGAGACTTGGTTGTGTCAATTTTTTGTGACATACAACACGCTAAAAATATACATGTAAAAACAATAAAAATGCTCGGAAACACAAGTTTTAAAACATAAAAAAGGGTCTCACAAAAGTGAGACCCTTAATCAATATCTGTCTGGCGCTGAGGAGGGAGGGGAGGGAGGTAGCGCCAGACCCTGCGAACTATAAGACCCCTCTATGACTTTAGCGTGAAAGAAAAATTAAGATTTAATCATCTTGCAGAACGCCTTGTTTGAAACAAAGATTTAACATCCAAAGCTATCGCCAAGGTGGCTGGAATCGCAAATAACGTAATCAAGGTTGAGAAAATCAAACCCCATGATAATGCCAAAGCCATCGGTGCCACAAAGGGGTCAAAACCACCCCAGCCATAAGCTGTGGGTAATAATCCCACCACAGTGGTGATTGCTGTTAACATAACTGCCCGAAAGCGACGCTTACCGCCGTACACAATCGCTTCAAACCATGGCTTACCATCCTCAAATTCACGTTGAATTAAAACCGCCAAGACCAGCGATGAGTTCACCACTACCCCTGTTAGTGCCACAAAACCCATCAATGACATAAAAGACAAGGGTTGCCCATGTAAAAACAGCCCCACCACAATACCAATAACCCCAAAGGGAATCGCAAACATCACCAAAAACGGATAAGCAATCCGATTAAACTGAATCGCCAATATCACAAAAATACCAATCAATGCAAAAATAAAGCTAAAGACCAAACCTTGCACAGACTCATCGGTTTTTTCTTGTTCTCCACCCATCACATACTTCACCTTTGCAGGGTCTTGCGAACTTAACCACTCGCTATCTTTACTTTTCACCAAGTCATTCAGTGCTTTTGATGTGATCACACCTTCATCCACCTCTGCCGTAACATTTAACACACGCAAACCATCTTTATGCCTCAAACTTGTTAGTCCTGATACTTCCTTGAATGTCGCCACTTTTCCTAGGGGGACAAGGCCGCCTAGGCGATTCGGAATCAACAACTGTTCGAGTGTATGCACATTTTGTTGCGCCAGCTCAGGAAAACGAATGGTGACATCCACTTCTTCAACCCCCTGCTTCAAGGTTGAGACTGGAATACCATCAAAAGCAGCACGAACACTTGTTGCAATCGATGCCAAATCAATATTGGCATAAGCTGCCAGCTTCCGATCGACTTCAACATGTATTTCGGGCGAACCTTCGCGCAACCCACTTTCCACAGAGTGTACACCATCAATACTCTGCAACAATGCCATTAATGCCTGACCCGATTGCATTCTATCTGTATCTGTGCCTGTAATTTCAACTTGCAAAGCTCGCCCTGTTGGTGGACCACCTTTAAGCATGACATAATTAATATCTACATCAGGAAACTTCCCTACCAGCCCTGCTTTGACATCATCCATCACCGCATAAGCGGAAATATCCCTATGCGCAAAAGATATTAGAATGACTTTTAAGTAACCAAATCTATCTCCGATTTGTTTAAGTGACTCTTGCTCATTGGCAGCATTATCCCCTGCCACACCCACCGTGGTTTCTAAAAGCGCTTCTGGCACATGTTTTCGCACTTCTTTATCAAGCGCCTGTAATGTTTGACGTGTTTCAGACAACGAAGAACCAGCAGGCAAGGTAACCTGTAAATAAAACTGATCTTCAGCACCCGGTGGAAACAACTGAAACTTCACCACACCAGCCAAAGCTATCGAACCAATAAACGCAGCCACAGTCAAAGCAACTGTCACATAACGCAAGCGTAAAGCTTTACGCAATAAGAATTCATACATATTGGTTAACCAAACAAGCACCTTACGCTCTTTGGGGTGTTTATTAGGGTTGGCAAAGTCTGCAACGTGGTTTGGCAAGATAAAAATGGCTTCCAACCAAGAAAACATTAACAAAATAACCACAACAACTGGAATCGAATACACAAATTTACCAATAATACCATCCATAAACATCATCGGTAAAAATGCCACCACTGTTGTCAACACTGTCGCAGTCACAGGACCCAACAACTCTTGCGTTCCCTTAATCGCAGCATCTGTAGGCGATAAACCCTTCTCCATATGGTAGGTCGCATTCTCGCCAATAATAATGGCATCATCCACCATTAAACCCAACACAATGATAAAACCAAACATGGTCAATAGATTTAAAGTTGTACCCATCAAAAATAAAACCAACAAACCTGAAAAGAAGATAATGGGTAAACCCCAAGCCGTCGTCACAGCCACCGCAGGACGCAAAAACATAAACAATGTAATCAGCACTAAGACCAAACCAATCGCACCATTACTAGTCAACACATTCAAACGAACGCGTGTATTGATTGAGAAGTCTTTATATGCACGGACCTGAATGGCATCGCCATAATGTTTAGGAATCAAGGGCAAATAGGCACGCACATGATCGACAACATCAATAATGTCCGCATCCCCCTTTTTCACGACTGTAAAATTAATAGCAGGTTCACCCATGGCATCCACATACCGCCTAGGTTTCTCCAATGTTTGGGTAACATCAGCGATATCTGATAAATACAATGCCTGACCAAACTCATTGGCACGTATTACCAATGAAGCTGCATCCTTGGCTGATGTAAACTCACCATTGACTCGAATGGTTTTAATACCTTCTTGTGTATTCAGCTGCCCACCAGGTGCATTAACATTCCACCTTTTGATAAGTCCAATCACATCATCCGTAGATACACGATATTGCTTCATTTTTTCTGGCTTAAGCGTGATGCGAATCTCTTCCTTCCTATCCCCAAACACATTCACCTTAGATACACCCGGCAATGCCAGTAAATCATCTTCGATTTGATTGGCGATATGTTTGAGTTTTAATGCGGGAATATCCCCAAAAATTGAAAGTGAAATCACAGGTGTTTGTTCTGATTTAATCTCTTTCACAAAGGGGTCTGCAGGTAAATCATCAGGTAAAACCGCACGATTAACTGCTTGCTGTACATCAGAAACAAACCGCGAGCGGTCTGTGTAATTTGGATCCACTTGAATCAAAATCTCCATGGTTCCCGGATAGGATGTTGATGTCGTTTTCTTAATCCCATCAATACCCTTAAGCTCACGCTCAATTGGCATGGTTACCAACTGCTCCAACTCTTGTGGTGATGCACCGGGATATGCCGCACCAATCACCACCAAGTCAAAGTTCACACTAGGGAATGCTTCACGCTGAATATTCATTGCTGCATAGATGCCACCCAGCAGTAACATGCCCGACAACATATTCACCAAAAGCCCGCGCCTTACAAAAAAGGCAATCATATTATTCATTGCGCATCCCCTTGTGTTTGTCTTAATAATTCAGGCAACTCACCCACGGCTAAAGCCAACTTATACTCTGTCAAACCAAGGCTAACCCGCTGAATAGCTTCACGAAGCTGTGCTGCTCTTAAATCACCTTCAAACTGAATCACAGTAGACGTTGGCACGCGTCCTTTTTGATAACGCTCCATTTCTGCTTGGTACTTCTTCTTTTCAGCTTTCACTTGCGCTTTCGATGCTTTAAGCGTGATTTTAGCACTGTGCAAGTCATTCAAAAGCGTGGCAATTTCTGTCTGCAAATCCATCACAGCTTTGCGACGTTCAATATTAATACTCTCCAGCGCTAACACGCTCTTTTGCACCGCCGCATGACTACTTTTGTTGTCCAACACATCACTAAATTCAACACTGATGCCAATATATCTATCATGTACAGGGTTAAAACCTTTAGTAAAAGCTGTGCCAGCATTACCACTCAAAGCCCGTGTACCCACCTGCCCAATCAAGTCCAACTGATAATCATCCGATGTTTGTGCTAGACTTAACTGCGCTTCTGCAGCCTTATATTGTGCCGCTAATACTTGGAAAACAGGGCGTTTAGACTCTGCTTTAGCCAACATTTGTGATACGGATTGCAATTGAACCTTGGGTGAGGAAAATTTCACAACAAGCGGCGTACCAGCATCTTGATACATCAAACGATTGAGTGCGGTTTGTGCAGCGCGTTTCTCCGCTTTGGCTTGTGCCAATTGCAGCTTTCTTGCAGCTAGCAATGCCTCGGTTTGGTAGCGGTCTGCCTTTTCCACCAAACCAAAACTTTCCCGCTTCTTTTGATTCTCTAAAAGCTGAGCAGCACGGAACACCGCATCTTTTGCAAGTTTTAAAGATAAATCGCTCAACACAAACTGGGCATACATACCAATCGCCTGTCCTGCAATTTGCTCCTTAAGCAAAGCTATACGAAGTTTTGCTGCTTTCTCTTCTGCCAAGCTCGCTTCTTTTTGATACGTATAATTAGGATTCCCAGAGCCTGCAACCAGCGGGTAACGGTAAATCAAATCAATTTGGTGTTCATATTGCGGGTTGGGTTTACTTTGAAACTCAGGAATAACTGAAGCTGGATAAATCAATTCGGCACTATTATATAATAATGTCCCTGTTAATGTACTACCATCCTCAAAGGGCTGAACCACCTGACCTGAAACAAATGCCGCATTGGTTTCTGTAGGCGCAAAAGGATTGGTTGTTGGTGCGCTTTCATTACTCAAACCAATGCTTCCACCATATTGCATATCGAGTGCTCCATCAAGCTGTAAGCTATTGGCACGTTGAATATGCACCTGCACATTTGAAGCTTGCAAGTCTGGGCTTTTTGCAAATACATTGCTTAATACATCCGATAAGGATAATACTTTTGCCTGAACTGGTGTTTGCAACACAAAACACAAACAAGTCGTCATCCATATTTTTCCTACTTTGTTCACACTGACACCTCTTTGCTTGTTCACTATAGTAGATTTCCATGAAAACAAAAACATGTGACGAACATTAGAACAATAGTTGACATGGTCAACTATTGATTTTATCAACAATAACCCTATCGTTTGCCACTATGAAAGATTTCCAACCAAGCACAGACATAAAACTAGCTGCCATTATGCCCTTAATTGGACAGTTGATGTGTTTTATGCGCCAGCAGACCAGTCAAGCATATAAAGATTTGGGTTATGATATTACACCAGAAGCCGCACAGGCTTTAATGATCATCCAACATTTTGAAGGACTTACACAAACAAAGTTGGCACATATATTGGAGAAAGATAAAGCTTCAGTTACACGTTTACTCAACAGTTTGGTTCAATTCAACCTCGTAGAACGCATTCAAGATCATGAAGACCGCCGCATCATTCGTGCGCACATCACGCCAAAAGGTCAAAACATATTTGAGCAATTCATACCCAAGCTTCACGCCCTTAGCGACATGACTTTACAAGGCATATCTGATACTGAATTTACACAGATGATTAACACCTTGAATCAAATTACAAACAACATCAACGCGCCTTACTGTGATAAGTAATTAACTCTTTTTACTTTTGTAACCATGAAACATAGATTGCACTAGAGCCTCGCCATGTTGTTTAATTGCTACAAACACACCTATGATGTGCGCGCCAATTAAAAACAACATCAATTCAGGCAAATGATAATGAACCCATTTAGCAGCCTCTCCCAAACGCTCTGAAACTGGAATATCTAGTGCCCAAACTGGCCCCGTATACTCACTCCACCCTAACAATATAAGCCCTGAAGAAACCAAGCCTAACAAGCCAAACAATATGGCAAAAACCATAGCACCACCCAGCGGAGTGTGCCCCATATGGTATTCTTGGTGATCATTCTTCAATATCGCTTTGAAATGTTTAAGTTTTTCACTGATAGGATAAATAAAACTAGAAAATCGCGCGTATTTACTACCAATAAACCCCCACACTATACGTGAAATTAACAATGCCGTTATAATATATCCTAGGTACTCGTGCACTTCATCATAACCATATTCTGCTGTAAGATAGGCCGCCGTAAAACTTACAACCAAACTCCAATGAAAAACACGAACAAACAAGTCCCAAACTAATTCTTTCATCACTTACACCTTTTTACCAATGTTTATTAATTTAATCTTCCCAGTAACCATAACCTGAAATACGAATCCCACGCTCACCATAATTGCCTCGTTCTGCACCTGTATGACATGCCAAACAATTACTCAAAGAACGTACTTTCGGATTGTCTTGCACCATACGTTTTGGAATTTCATTGTGCTCACGTTTAAAATAACGCAACTCAGTAACCCGCAATGGCGCTTCGCCCCTGTTGAAACGCAACAAACGTTTACCTTTATTATCAGCAGCATACGTTTTTAAATATGCCAAGATAGACAACCTATCCTGCTCATTTATTTCTGCATTATCACCAAAATGATCTTCCAAGGCTTTGGGAGCCATCACTTTTTCCCATGAAGCACTGGGTAACAAATTGGGCTGATAAGCCATATGACAAGATGCACAGTCAGATTGGTAAAGCTTACTTTGTGGAACCTTCACATTACTTTGGCTAAAACGACTAAAAAAACCTTCATGTTCATCGCCATCATCATCTGCAATAGCTACAGATGACAAACTTAAAGATACAAAACCTATCAACAAGCAATTTAAATAATGTTTTTTCAAATCATACCCCGAAACTATATTTACTTACCAAAAGAGAGGGCATCATAGCCGCACATTATGCTGCTCATGTGATAGCAATCACAGCTAAGCACGTTCCATGTATTCACCTGTTTCTGTATTCACCCGAACCTTAGTGCCCGCTTCCAAATAAGGTGGAACCATGATGGATGCACCTGTTTCTAATACCCCTGGTTTATACGAGCTGGTTGCTGTTTGCCCTTTGATGGATGCATCACATTCTGTCACCACAAGGTTAACGGACTGTGGAAGTTTTACATTTAAAGGTCGCTCATCATGAAACTCCACTTCCACTTCCATCTCTGGCAACATATAAGGTTTGGCAGCTTCCACCATATCTTCGCCCAAGGCGATTTGATCATACGTTTCCATATCCATAAAGTTATACTGACCACCATCTTCATAAAGAAACTGCATTTTACGCTGGTTTAATACCACACGTTCAACCTTTTCTGTTGAGTTAAATCGTTTGTTGGTCTTGTTTCCTTTCTCAAGGTTACGCATTTCCAACTGCATACAAGCCACGCCTTTGCCTGGTGTTACATGATGAGTTTTCACAACCTTCCACAGGCCACCATCCCAGTCCAAAATATGACCTGTGCGAACCGAAGTTACATTAATAAGCATGGTGTTTCTCCTCTTTCAACCATCACAACCTTCTCAAAAACGGTGCCCATGGTATGTTTGCCATAATTAATAAAAAATGAAGCCTAGCTATTCCCTTGCTAGACAACAACCGTGAGGATGATTCATGAGCATAACATTGCAGGAAACATTTGACCGCTTCCTCCTTGATTTACAAAATCAAGATCACGCCGAACCTGAAAACATACGAAAAGCTGAACAAACCTTTCAGCTTTTCAGTGAATATTTGGTTTATTATTCTGATTTATTTCAACCAGAAGACATGGAAGAAGAGATTTCTGCGCAAGCCTGGGAAGAATCTTTAGATAATTTTATCAACAAACTTATGCAAGGTGAACATCAAGAAGACATCACACTTTCCTTAGATGAGCTTCCTTTAGAACGTATCACAGGCGAATACCTGCGTGATTTTATTGCTTGGCATTTGCTCCGCGAGCCTTCAACCAACTCGCTGATGGTACAAGAGTGCACTGAAACGCTATTAAGTTGGTTAGTATTCACACACCAACACCATTGGATGGACAGCAAAACCTTTGAATCCAGTAAACTTATTTTACAAGACACACTGCCTGATGCAAAACGCGCGGCTATTGCCGCCCACTTACTTTTGTATCATATCCGCTTGGGTGGGGGTGTATCACCACGGCTACGCGGTATACGTTTTTCATCTTTTAAAGAAGGACATGCGCGTATTGCACAAATCAATGCCAACCAACTATGGTTATCTTTTGATAGTGAGCCTGACAAACTGATTGGCCCGATTACTTTACCTGATGCTATTTTGCAGCAATTGCGTGAAGGTGATGTAATCGATATTGAGTTGGGGCTGCGTGACGATGTATGGAACATCGTTGATGTTGGTCCTGTATATCCTGCCGTTGTGTATGTTGCAGCAGAAGAAATGACATTACCCGACAAGCTTACATGAATGTACAACCACATTTGAAGCAAACAATATATAAGCGGAAATTTTTTCCCTAACTTCGGCCATTCATGCCGAAAGGCTGACAGTAACAAAACCATGAATCCTTTAAAAACAGTAGCTTAAGAAAAAACAAAGCTTGGCATTAAACATGCTCTTTCTTCCACATACACAGTTTCAATCGTGTTCGAGGAGAAAAATATGCAACGTGGTTTCTTTATTTCAGGTGTCGCAAGTACTATGGCTGAAAACCGCTTGGACAATATCACGCATAATCTCGCCAATGTGAACACTACAGGTTACAAAGCATCACGATCATCTTTCAAAACTGTTTTATCCAATAATTTAATGGCGACAGGCAACAAAGAGAAAACACCCGCATCTTATTTGAGCATGGGCTCACAATATATTGATACCAAAGCTGGAACCATCAAACAAACCAGTAGTGCCTTAGACTTTGCCATCCTTGCCGAAGGTTATTTCCAAGTGAAACAACAAGACGGCAGCGTTGCTTTAACTCGGGCAGGCAATTTTCGCCTTGATGCAGATAGCAATCTTATCACCCAAGGCGGTTTACCTGTTCTTGATAACTCAGGTGCACCTATCACTTTACCCAATGGTGAAATCACAGGCACCAGTGGCGGCGCGATTTATGTCAACGACATACAAGTGGCTCAGTTGGCTTTGGTTAAAGTGATTGACGACCAAAAACTACAACAAAAAGAAGGTACATTGCTACTCACCGATGCAAGCAATATCGAGCCTGCTGTAGGTGATGTTGTTGTGCAACACGGCGCACTCGAAGGCTCCAACGTCAACTCCGTGCTCGCCATGACCGAAATGGTTGCCACCTTAAGAGCATACGAATCAACAATGAAAGTTGTGGAACAATACAATCAACTGGCAGGGCAACTTAGCTCGAATGTCGGGAAAATTTCAGGTTAAGAGGTAAACTATTATGATGCGTTCACTATGGACAGCCGCAACAGGCATGGCAGCACAAACCACCAATGTCGATGTTATTGCCAATAATCTAGCTAATGTTAATACAGCAGGTTTCAAACGGGGTAGGGCAAACTTCCAAGACTTAATGTACCAGCAAATCAAAGCGCCCGGGGCGGAAGCCAGTTCTGCGGGTACACAGCTACCCTCAGGCATTCAAGTTGGTCTTGGTGTACAAACAGCAAGCATTGAATATATGTTTTCAGAAGGAAGCTTTCAACAAACAAGCAACCCTTTAGACCTCGCTATTCAAGGCCGAGGGTTCTTTGAAGTCCAATTGCCCAATGGAGAGATTGGTTATACACGTTCAGGTTCTTTAAGTCGGGATGCACAAGGTTTGTTGGTTACGGCAAGTGGTAATCCGATCCAACCAACAATCACCTTACCCAATGACACTTTAAGCATTCAAATTAGCCCTGATGGCACCGTCTCTATTGAGCAGCCAGGCACTATATCTACTGTGGTCGGTCAAATTCAAACTGTCGATTTTAGTAACCCTGCGGGGCTATCTCATCTTGGTAATTCTATTTTCCAAGCCACAAATGCATCAGGACAACCCCTTTCAGGTATTCCAGGTGAAAATGGGTTTGGTGGTTTAGGTCAAGGTATGCTTGAAATGTCCAATGTAAATATGGTTGAAGAAATGGTAAACCTTATCGCAGGGCAGCGTGCTTATGAGATGAATTCAAAATCAGTCCAAGCTGCAGATGAAATGCTACAAACAGCTAACGGTCTCAAACGTTAAACACCATGCTTAAATCCTTTTTCTTTTTGTTTATGTTATTGGCTGCCCATGTGGCTCAGGCAGAAACACCTGTCACAGCAAAAAATATTGACCCCGAAATGCAAAAATCTTTAACGGCATTTTTTGCCTCTAAACCATCGGCAAAAGGTGCTGTCGCTGAGCTTATTAATATTCCACGCTGGCCAAATACCACAGGAAAACTACGTTGGTCACTACCTAACCTGCGTTCGTTGCCATCCCGTGTATCATTGATTGCAGAACGTGGCACAGGAAAAAGCCTTAGACGTTGGTATGTTACAGCGCAGGTCAAATGGATGCGTAATGTTGTTACACTCAACCAGGATATTTCGGCACGAACTATGCTAGATAGAAGTATGTTACAATTAGAATGGAAAAACATTGCTGGCCTGCGCGGTCAAACATGGTCGTCTTTGTCAGATGTAGTAGGTTTAAAAAGCTTAACACGCATGCGCAGGGATGATGTGGTCGTTTCATCTATGGTCAAACGCCCTCCCCTTATTAAGCGTGGTGATCATGTGACGATATTGGTTACCTTAGGCGGTATTCAAGTCCGAGCCGAAGGTATTGCACTTAAATCAGGTAGCCGTGGCGATCGCATGTTGGTTCAAAACTCACGCAGCAAACAAAAACTACAGAGTATTGTACAAAATGCACATACGGTTTCCGTAACTATAGGAGGTGTATAATGTTCCTTACTTCAAAACCACACCTAGCCACTCGTTTAACTGCTCTTATTATTAGTATGATTCTGCTGAGTGCTTGTGGTGCAACAAAAAAAGAAGTTACCCAAGACCTAAACAAACCTATTGTTGATAAAGCGCTACAAACCGCCGTACTAAATCATACCAGCACAGGCTCATTATGGCACAATACAGGTGCAACCATGTTTACCGACCCAAAAGCCCACCAAGTTGGTGATCTCGTTATGGTATTGGTACAAGAAAATGCCAGCGCCACCCGCTCGTTAGGTACAAAAAAGAGCAGGTCTTCACAACATACTTCTAGCCTTAGCGCCTTATTTGGTTTGGAAAAAAGTATTGCCCCCAACTTTGACCCAAAATTGGCTATGGATACCAGCAATGATAAAAGTTTTACAGGCGCTGGAGAAACCACCAACTCAGACTCTCTTATTGCCAGTGTTACGTCTGTAGTTACAGAAGTTTACCCTAATGGCAACATGAAAATCATTGGTCGCCGCGAAGTAACCATCAATCAACAGCCTCAAGAACTCACTTTTACAGGTATTGTTCGTCCTTCTGATATTTCCGCTGAAAATACTATTCTTTCTGCACAAGTCGCCCAAGCTCATATCAGTTATGGGGGGGGCGGTTCTCTTGCAGCCATGTCCGACGAAGGCTGGCTTGGTCAAACACTTGACGCATTGTGGCCCTTCTAATGAAAACCATATTGAAATATATTACCTTTTTGCTCATGTCAATTTCTTTTGCTACTGCTGCACAAGCTGAGCGTATCAAAGATTTGGCTGATATTGAAGGTGTTCGAGCCAATGCATTGATTGGTTATGGTATTGTTGTCGGTTTAGATGGTACAGGTGATGACTCAACAACATCTCCATTTACCATCAATAGTATCACTGCCATGTTAGAGCGTTTTGGCATTAATGTACGTCCTAAAATTACCAAAATAAAACCTGAAAACATTGCTGCGGTGATGGTCACTGCAGAGCTACCTGCCTTTGCCCGCCCAGGGCAAAAAATAGACATCACCGTTTCAAGCATGGGTGATGCATCAAGCCTACGTGGCGGCACACTACTTATCACTCCTCTTTTAGGTGGTGATGGTCAGGCTTACGCTGTCGCACAAGGCAGCATTTCTATAGGTGGATTTTCCGTTTCAGGCAAAGCCTCAAGCAGCGTAAAAAACCATCCTACAGCAGGCAAAGTACCCAATGGTGCACGTGTTGAAAAAGCCGCACCGTCAGGCTTCTTTTCTGCCCAAGAAAAAGTAACTATTATGTTACGCGACCCTGATTTCACGACCGTGCGCCGCATGAAAGATGTTATCAATAAAAGCATGGGGAAAGGCATTGCTAAAGCTGTTGATGCAGGCACCGTCGAGGTTTGGAATGTACAAGGCGATGCAGTTGATTTGATTGCACAGCTTGAACAACTGGAGCTTCGCACCGATAGACCTGCCATCGTTGTCATTGATGAAAGAACAGGAACCATTGTTATGGGGCGAGATGTCACCATTGAAACTGTCGCCGTCTCTCACGGGAATATTAGCATTAATGTATCTGAAAGTGCTGATGTATCCCAACCCTATGGTTTCTCTGAAGGTACAACAGTTACAACACCTACCACCGACATTACTGTTGAAGAAGACCCTGCCAAACTCGTTGTCTTACCAAGACAAGTAACTTTAGCATCACTTGTCTCTGCCCTAAATACAGTAGGCGCATCACCTAGCGACTTGATTGCAGTGCTGCAAGCGATCAAAGCCGCAGGCGCACTGCATGCTGAGTTGAAAATCATATAATGCGTGATTTAGTTGAAACCGTCATCGGGCAAGTGATGAAAAAGCAGCCCACCATGAAAGCTGCAGCTCAGCCAACAAAAAACCTCGTGTCGCTAAAAGGCGTTCATATTAACCCAAAAACTGAAATTAAAGATCAAGAATTATGGAAGGTGAGTCGTCAATTTGAAGCCATATTTCTACAGCAAATGATGAGTGCCATGCGTAAAACAATACCTGAGTCAGAACTTCTACCTCGAGGTTATGCCGATGACATGTATGAAGGCATGATGGATCAAGCAATCGCTGAGTCAGGCAGCAAACAGGCACCTCTTGGTTTGGCTATGAGCATATATCGTCAGCTTGAACGAGACGAGCAAGCACAAGGCACACCGTCCATTCAAGACATTCAAAAAGCTACCGATAGTATAAAGAAGATGAATGTGGTCGATAATCCTACATTAGGAGGTATTTAATGCGTATTCAAGGTTCATCTGCGCCAACAGCAGCCAGCAAATCCACAAAAAAAACCAAAGGTTCTGCTGCTAAAACCAGCCACGATAGCGTGCAGGTATCGGATGCTGCGGGTTTACGTGAGCGCGCCAAAGTCATGTTATCAGACATGCCAGATGTACGCTTAGAGCAAATCGAAGAAATACGTAATGCTTTAGAACAAGGTACATACCAAATGGATCACAAGGCGGTATCCACCTATATTGTTCGTAATGCCTTGTCCGAACACTCTTGGGGGTAAGACCATGAATCATTCAACACCTGAACATCACATCAGCCAAATGCCAGCCATGATACGGCAAATTCTACAGGACATGCATACATGCATTACTGAACAAGAAAACATCATTCTTGAAGAGCGTGATGCCATGAAAGTATTTAATGCCGCCGCTCTGACTGAACTTGTTGAACGCAGGGCTCGCACCCAAAGTATTCTCGATGAATTGGAAAGCAGGTGCCAACGTCTTATGGGTTTAAGTGATAGCCAGCATACCATGGAATATTTAATTGATGCTTATGCTGATGATGAAGCAGACATGTTGCAAAACATGCGTATTGAATTAATGCGCCGTATGCAGACCTTAGAAAAAGATCACATTGAAAACCATTTACGTTTGCGCGCCGCTTGGAATGTAACCACCAGTATTTTACAACACATTGGTGCGGTTGATGTACCGCAAACCTACCAAAAAAATTATGCCACGCAGCAGGTATCCAGATGAGTTTCGCATCTTTAAATATTGCCGCATCAAGCTTACGCGCGCAGCAAAAAGCAATTGATGTATTGTCGCACAATATGGCAAATGTAAACACCCCTGGTTATTCAAGACAAAGTCCTAATATTGTTACCGCTAGCCCTGTAAGTATTGGCAACTTAAATTTAGGTCGTGGGGTAAACCTCAATGACATCCAACGCAGCGTTGACCCACTCATTAACAATGCCATGCGTGAAAACACTTCACAGTTTGCATTTTGGAATACAGTGACATCAGGTTTAACCACAGTAGAGAGTGCATTTGGTAGTTTGGATAACACGGGGCTATCAGCAGCTGTAAATGACTATTTTCTATCATGGCAGCAACTAAGCAACAACCCCCAAGATGTGGCACAAAAAAACAATGTCTTGAACAAAAGTGAGACTTTAACCACCCAGCTCAATCAAATGTATACCCAGCTTAGCAATGCCCAGCAAAGTTTAGATCAAGATATCAATCAACAAATTGATGCTGCAAACCTTAAAATTGATGCCATTGCTTCTTTAAGCAATCAAATTAAATCACAAGAAGCATCCCAACAAGGTGCATCTAGTGCAGCCAACGACTTACGCGATCAACGTGATGAAGCCATTCGTCAATTGGCACAAATCATCCCTATTCAGCAAGTGAATACGCAAGATGGTAATGTACTCATTCAAACCAAGGGCGGTGACATGTTGACCCATGATGGTACAGCACGCCACCTTCAGCGCGGTAATACTACGGGTGCAAATGGTTTCCGGGATATTGTTATCCAAGGAAAAAACGCACCCATTCAAGGTTTAGACACCGGCGGTTCATTGGGTGGTTTATTGGCATTACGCGATGGTAATTTTCAAAGTTATATGGATAGTTTGGATAGCTTTGCAGCCAACCTTGCCTACACCACCAACCAAGTGCATAGCAGTGCTGGTGGCGGAACTCGTGCATCTATTGTACAATCAGGGCAAGGTGCACTTAACCCTGCTCTTGCACTCAATGACCCAAGCCAAGGCGTTACATTTGCAGGGCAAGTACAAGCAGGTAGCTTTAGCCTGCATGTCTATGATGCAACAGGCACACCACTTACACCAAGCAGTGACTTCACCATCAACCTTGCCGCTGGTGCAACCATGAATGATGTTGTCACAGCCATTAATGCATCAGGTTCTGGTGTTACAGCAAGTGTCGATATTGCGGGCAGACTAAACCTTGATGCAGGTGCAAACACCATGGCATTTTCTAATGATACCAGCAACTTCCTTGCAGCCTATGAAGTAAATAGCTTCTTTCATGGTGCGACAGCAGGAAACATTGTCGTTTCACAACAGGTTCAAAACAATGCCAGCGCCATCAATACAGGCAGTATTGCTCAGGGTAGCTCATTAATATTTGCTGGTGACAATACCGCAGCTGTACAAATCATGAACCTACAAGACCAAGCACTGAGTGTAGATGGAAGCCCTGCCGCAAGTTTACATAGCCGTATTTCAACACTGTCTTCCCAATATGGGCTTGATGTTGGTCTCGCCAATCAGCAAGGCGCTTACCGCCAAGCCGAAGCCGATAGTCTCACCCAACAACGTGATGCCGTATCAGGTGTTAATGTTGATGAGGAGTTAATTGCCATGATGAAGTTTCAAAGGGCTTATGAAGCCTCAGCAAAAGTTATATCAACAAGCAATCAAATGATGGATTCCTTGATGGGGATATTAAGATGAGAGTAACCCAAAACCAAATGTACGATAGCCTCACTGTAGGTATCAATAAACAACTCAAAATAAAAAATGATGCCAATGCAGCGATTTCATCAGGCACGCGTTTTCAACGCCCTGCTCAAGCAGGTTTAGATTACAAAATATCTTTAGACTTACGCCATACCCAAAGCCAAATCAAAGGTAGTGTTGAAGCCTTATCTATTGCGGATTCACGCTTGTCTTCAAGCCAAACTATGCTTAATGACATCAGCAATGTGTTAACCCGTGCGCAAACCTTAGCTGTACAACAATCATCAGCACAAACCAGCGCTGGCGAACAACTCACCGCAGCTGTTGAAGTACGCCACTTATTAGATCAAGTTGCCAACTCAGCCAACCAAACATGGATGGGAGAAGCTTTATTTGCGGGTACCGACACAGGCGCAACAGCTTTTGTCCAAGATGCAACTGGGGCATACCAATACCAAGGTTCCAACCAAGACAGAACAGTTGCCGTGAATACCAATCAAAGCATTACTACCAATGTACGGGGTGATGAGCCTGCTTTCACCAATACGTTCACAGCACTACAATCTTTTATCACCGCTTTAGAAACTGGCGATAGGCAAGGTATCAGCAATGCCATTGGCAACCTCACCTCAGCAACCAATGAAGTCATCGACTTAACCAGCCGTGTGGGTGGGCAAATCAGTGCCATTCAAAGTTATAAGGCATCCTATAGTGATATGAGTTTTGCGATTGATAAGCGACTAAGTGAGCATGAGTCGGCAGATGTTGCAAAACTCGTGGTGGATATGCAAACCGCCGACACGGCATTAAAAGCAGCTTACACCCAAATTGCCAACTTAAAAAGTATGTCACTGGTAAATTATTTACGCTAATGGCTACATTTAAAAGGAGCCGCCGACTATGATGGTCATACGCCGAAAAATTGGGCAAGCCATACGTATCAATGATGATATACGCCTTGTCATACTTGATATCCAAGACGGGCGTATTACCCGCTTTGGTATCGAAGCACCCGAAGATGTAGCAGTCCATAGATTAGAAATTTATGAACAAATTCAGCAAGAAAATAAGGCCGCAATGGCTGGTGATGCACTAGCTTGGCTCAAGCAAGGTAAGTAATATGACAGCAATTTCTTCTCCCCTTCAAAGCTTTGTTCAGCCCAACACAATACGTGAGTTTTCATTCCCTAGAGGTTTAGCGGGGTTTCCTGATGCATCACGTTTTGCTTTTATTTACGAAGGCAAAGGTAATATGCTTTGTATGCAATCTTTAGAATATGAAGAGGCATCATTTATTTTAACCCCTTGGGACACCGCCCGCTTGGGTGAACCTCCAACATTAAGTAAAGAGCAACGCGCTTGCCTTAAACTTGATAAAGACGACCATATCATGTGGATGCTTGTTCTTAATCCTTTTGCCGACAAAACTTGGGTAACAGCCAACCTCAAAGCACCCATTGCCATCAACGAAAGCCAATCCATGGGCTTGCAATGTATCCGTAATGATACGGATTTAGAGCTGCGTTACCCTTGGATGCACCAACCTAACCTTACATAGTCTTGGCATGAAACTGCAAGCTCACATGCCCCTTATCTACCTTTAAGCGACTCCAACAAGCATAAGGCATAGACAAGTGTCTTGTACTAACAATAGGGGCTTGTAAAGCATGCGCAATCAACATGCGAATCGAACCTGAATGCGCGACCAATAATACATGACCATGTTTATGTTCTTGAATCAAATGATGCAAAAAGACTTGTATACGCTTGGAAAAATCCAACATCGGTTCACCATTGGGTGGTGTCATTGGTGTAGGGTCTTGTCGCCATGCTTGCAAAATGCCTGGGTATGCGTGTTCAATCTGTGCTGCAGTCAGCCCTTCCCAATCACCGTAGGATAATTCTTGAATCGCAGGCTCAACTACACAAGGAATATCAGCCTGTTCTGCCCATAAAAGTGCTGGCTCAGCACAACGTGACAGTGGTGAGCAGATAATCGTATCCACCTCACCTTGCAGCTGTTGCCATACCTTATCCATGGCTTCTCTCCCCGTTTGCGTTAAGTCTTCATCCAAAGCACCCCTGTATTTCACCCCACCTTGCAAGGCTCCATGTCGCAACAAATCAATGATCAGCATACCCTTCCTCTTTACCCTTACAGCGGCTATTATAAATAGGGCAAACATATACCAACCTTATGCACTTGCAAAAATATACTGCCAAAACTTGAATTATGGCAGTATATTTGCTTGATTATGCAATGTGCGTGTATGTTAACCCATGCCAAAGCAGCATGTTTTGCAAAGGAGTTGGATATGTATCTTGAACATTGGAAGCTGAATGATTTTCCATTCGACAATGTTCCGTCGTCACATTTTTATTATGAAACCGATGAACATCGTACCCTTTGTGAAGACCTTTATGATGCTATCATACGTCGACGAGGAGCCATTGTACTTACAGGCGAAATTGGCTGCGGAAAAACCACATCCACCCAACGCGTATTACTTGATTTACCCCAAGAACGTTTTGATATTGCTTTAATCAACTATTCAAGCTTATCCCCTTTAGAAATGTTGTTTGAAATTAGTCAACAACTAGGTTTGGGCATCGTTGAAAAAGATAAAAACATTCTTTTAACTGCGCTTAGAGAACATCTCAGCAAAAATGCCACGGAAAACAGAGATACCCTGATTTGTATTGATGAAGCCCAAAGTGTTCCTGACATCACCACCTTAGAAGAACTTCGTTTACTGCTTAACTTTCAACTCGGCGATAGGTTCTTGGTCACACTACTGCTTGTAGGACAACCTGAATTACAAGAAAAAATCGCGCAAATTCCACAACTACAGCAACGCGTCGCACTTAACCTGCATGTAGGCAAGTTAAACACACAAAATACTTTAAATTATGTATTACACCGATTACAAATTGCAGGTTGCGAGCGCCCTATTTTAACCAAACAAGCCATCATACTTATTCATCAGCATACAGGCGGTGTACCACGGCGTATCAACCACTTGATGGATCGGTGTTTGCTCGTTGGACAACGTACATCATCTGCATTGATTGATAGCAAATTGGTGCAAGCCACCATGCAAAGGTATCCAGGCTAATGACAAAGTATTTTGATTTATTACGCGCACACCAGCAACATAAAAAACATGCTACGACTGATGATAGTATTAAAGTCACAGAAGCTGCAAACACAACAAGCAACCAACATAACCCTTATGCCCAACAGGGCGAAAATCATGATTCCACATTAGAACCTGTGGTAACAACAGAGCTTCTTGATGAAGCAAACCTCCCTGAAGATGAACAAACCAGTCAAGCGCAAGAACTTAGTATTGATGCCTTACCAAATGAGGAAGAAAATACGCAAGAAGCTGTGAAACAGAAACCTATAACCGAAAATACGTCAACACATATACATAATTTTTCTGTTGCAACTTGGCTTCAAGAAGTGAGCCAGTCTTTGCAAACAATTTTCCAAGCTGCTGAAAAACAAGAAGCGACTGACTTAAGCACCTTAGATACCTCACTACAAAATCTCATGGAGCAACTTGAAGATAACACCAAGGTTTTGGATGCTTTGGAACTAGAAATCAGCCGTAATATTAAACAAATATGCAATACCGACTGCAGCGTGAATGATTTGGTTGAAAAATCCATCATGATGATGCTTTATACCATCAAAATAAGTTTACGCTTAAAACTACAGCACAACGCCATCGTGCAACATGCCAGCGCGGCGATGCTGCATCATATTGGTATGGCAATGGTGCCTAGTGAAGTCCGTCAAAAAGTTGGTAAACTGACCAAAGATGAACTTGCTTTAATTCGCCAAGCGCCTGAAAATGCTGTGAAATACTTAAAATCATGCCATGTGTCTCATGAAAATATTTTACTTGCCGCAGAGCAAGCTGCTGAACGCTATGATGGTAGTGGTCCACAAGGGTTATCAGGGCATGATATTGCTTGGATTGCCCGTGTTGTCGGTCTGTTATCTATGTTTGAGGCCTTGATTCATATTCGCCCCTACCGTCCGCGTTTATTACCACGTGATGCTATTCGTGAACTGGTGAACCGTCACAAAAAAGCATTTGACCCCATATTGCTCAAAGCATTGATTGAAGCTGTATCGCTATACCCCGTTGGAACTTTCGTTCAGCTTAACACTGGAGAAATTGGTCAGGTTATCATGGTGCACAGTAAATTCCCCTTGCGCCCTGTGGTTTACATCAACATGGATAGCAATGGTAACCCTATCACGGCTAGAGAAATCGATTTAAAACAACAACCCAACCTTATGATTCAAAAGTGCATGTATGAAGAATCATTAGGAAGTGATAATACTTAGTAGGCAAATATGGCCCAAAAAATCACAAAAAAAGAACTGGAAAAAGCATTGGATACTTATGCTAATCTGGTTGAAATGTACCCCGATAACGAGTCTTATTTGCAGCGGTACGCCAAAATGTTGCAAACCCTAGGTCGCGAAGCAACAGCAACCATCACCTTACAACATTTGCATGATATTATTGCTAAACGCTCACCCAAAGAAGCCAAGGCTTTTGCCAAACAACACCCACAAATTGGACGTATCTTGCTGGATGACACAGCCTTTGAAGATCATGATAAACATGCCATTACGGGGAAAATCATTCATGAGTTAACCAGTAAAATTTGGTTGAAAATACATCAGAAGAAACTCAAAGAAGGGCAAGCAATTTGTCGCGCTGAAGATTTAAGTGATACCCTTACACTTATTGTAGAGGGCAATGCTGATGCGTTTGCTATCAACCACGAAGGCACGCGCATTCTCGTAGAACATATGGGAGAACTCGATATTCTGGGGGAACACACCTTACTCAAACCCAGCACTATGGATATTGATGTTTTTGTATCTTCGCCAACCGCAAAAGTAGTAGAGATTCCCCGAAAAAAAGTTTCATCCATGATCAAAGGCAACCCACATCTGGATAAAATGCTTAAACAACGCGCTATTTTTCGCACACATGTACAAGCCCTTGCTCGCAATGATGTATTTCAGACCCTGCCTTTAAAACTCACCAAATACCTCGCAAGAAAACTCACTATACGCCACTTTGCAGCCAACACACTTATTTATGATTTGAAACAACCCGTGCATGGCATTGATATTGTCATCAGCGGGCATGTTTGTTATTTGGCACATAATCGCAATAAAGAAAAGGTGATGTTATCCCCTCTTCCCCCCTTATCCATTGCTGGAGACACCTCACTACACGGCGGTGAAACCACAAGTATGGCAGAGCTTGCTGCCAAAACAGATGCATCACTTGCACATATAGCGTTTGATGATTTATTAAATGTCAGCGTAGCTTACCCCCCGTTAAAAGAAAAACTGGTACAGCATGCCGATATGCAAAAAGTGAAGATGATGCAAGAAATATCCAGACTGTAAAATAGTAGGGGATGCCCCAGATAACTAGAAATAGTTATGGTGAGGGACAGCATGAGGAAGAGTCGATTAAGTCATTCAAAACAGCTACGGCTAATGGAGCATTTTGTAACTGGAAGTACAGCTAGATGTGCTTCTGAATTGGTGGGCTAAATCGTAAAACAGGTGTATATTACTATCACCGTTTGCGGGTCATGATTAGCACTGAAGTTAAACAAGAAACGGCTGAATTTCTAAGTGGTGAGATTGAAGTTGATGAAAACTACTTTGGCGGTCACAGGAAAGGATGCAGGTAAAGTGCCTGTTTTTGATTTGCTTAAAAGGGTTGGTAAGGTCTATACCAAGATTATATCTGATGCAAAATCATCAACTTTAATACCCATTATTCAAAGTAAAGTAAAGCCTAATAGCATCGTTTATATAGACTGTTGACTGGGCTATAATATGTTAGATATTTCTGAATTTAAGCACTATCGAATTAACCATTCAAAGCTGTTTGCACATAAGCATAATCACATCAATGGTATTGAAACCAAGCCAAACGTCATATGCTTAAATTTAATGGTGTTCCCAAAGCGCATTTGTACTACTTTTTGAAGGAATGTGAGTGGCGTTTCAACAACCCAAGTCCAAAGGAACAATTAGTACTGTTAAAACAACGGGTTAGAAAGTAAAATATTTAGTTATCTGAGACGATCCCATCAACAGTGAACATAAAAAAGGCACTGTATTTCTACAATGCCTTTGAAAACAAAACTGAAACCGTCTGCCCTAAGGCAGAACTCCTACAAAACTATTATTGAGGAACGACGTTTTCTGCTTGTGGTCCTTTTTGACCTTGAACTACTTCCATAGTTACTTTTTGGCCTTCTTCTAAAGAACGGAAGCCTTCAGAGTTAATCGCAGTGTGATGTACGAATACGTCATCGCCACCCTCTTGCTCGATAAAACCGAAACCTTTCTCGTCATTGAACCATTTTACAGTTCCTTCTACTTGATTAGACATGTATCTTTCCTCTTTCTTGTGTTACATCTTAAATTGCATTGTTTCTCTTAATAGTTACCAATCCTAAAACCAGCTTGTACTAAAATCTTACCAATACGAACGGCATGATGTTCATTTTATGCGCTAAGGTCAACATAAATCTTACAAAAACTAAAGACCGTGATTATGAATCAGTTGAAACAACTCCAAACGCGAGGATGGATTATTCAGAAATGCACCACTCAACTTGGAGGTTGTTGTTACTGCATCAGGCTTTTTCACCCCTCGGTAACACATGCATGAATGTTTACACTGCAAAATCACCGCCACACCCGCAGGCTGCAATACTTCTTCCATGGCATTATGAACTTGCATGGTTAACTTTTCTTGCACCTGCAACCGTTTGGCAAAGCCATCCACCAAACGCCCAAGTTTAGACAAACCCACGACCTTTCCATTGGGTATATATGCCACATGCGCCTTACCAAAAAACGGCGCAAGATGATGCTCACAATGGCTATGCACATCAATATCCGACACCATCACTAGTTCATCATAACCTTCGACTTCTTCAAAGGTTTTTTTCAAATGTTCCGACGGATCTTCTTTGTAGCCTGAAAAATATTCTTCAAATGCTTTAACCACACGCTTGGGTGTTTCCAACAAACCTTCACGCTCTGGATCTTCACCAAAATGCGCCAAGAGAGCTTTCACGTGCGCCATAGCTTCTTTATTTTTCGGGTCATTTACATCAAATTCATTGGGCATAATGCTCTCCTGCAAATATTGCCGCAACCATAGCTCAATGCGAAACGAATATAAAACGATACATTCTCTAAGTTTGATATGCTTAAATAGCGCCATGGTACAAAACGACCCAAAACAAGAAATTCAAATGCTCGCCCAAACACACGGTTTTGCCTTGTGTGCCTTCACCCATCCGCAAGTTAATGCGATTGACCAAGAAGCTTTAGACAGATGGGTAGATGCGAAAATGTATGGTGACATGGATTATATGGGTGAAGAAATACGCACCCATAGGCGTAAAAACCCAGCGACCATGTTGGATGATATTCAAACCGTGATTTCTTTAGGCATGCCTTATTCTCCACCCAACCATAAACACGCAATCCCACAGCAAGGTATTATTGCCAGTTATGCCAGAGGTGATGACTACCACGAGCTGATGAAGAAAAAACTTAAAGCTTTGGCGCGAGATTTGGATGCACTGTTGGGTCAACATGGGCAACGCGTTTATGTGGATACAGCACCCGTGTTAGAACATGCACTGGCTGCCAAAGGTGGTCTGGCATGGCAAGGTAAACACTCACTGAGCATTAACCGTGAATATGGCTCTTGGTTTTTTTTGGCTGAGCTTTTCACCACAGCGAACATTGAACCTGACACCGAAGCAACATTGCACTGCGGCACATGCACCGATTGTATACCCGCTTGCCCCACAGGTGCCATTGTCTCACCTTATGTGGTGGATGCGCGTCTTTGTATTTCGTATTTAACCATTGAATTTAAAGGTTTTATCCCTGAGAACTTACGCAAAGCTATGGGCAATCGAATTTTTGGTTGTGATGATTGCCAAACAATTTGCCCTTGGAACAGTAAAGTTAAAGCACCATCAAACGATTTCCTCAAACCACGTGAGGATACATTTTTGCCAGAGCTTGCTATGCTTCTGTCCTTAGACGATGAAGGTTTTCGCCAAATGTTTCGCAAATCCGCCATCAAAAGAACCAAGCGTGCGGGGCTGTTGCGCAATGTATGCATTGCCATGGGTAATAGTGGTGACGTAAGTTTTGTACCGCAACTGCTTGGTGTTTTGGATGACAATGAACCTTTGATTCGTGGTCATGCCGTGTGGGCACTGGGGCAACTTGCAAGCCAACAGCAAGATGTTCAAAAACATATACAGTTATTGAAAGAAAAAGAACAACATAATGAAATATTGGCTGAAATCGCCAGTTTTGAGAGGAAAACATGAGTAATAACAAGAAACCCATTAAAGCATTCATTTTTGATTTGGACGGCACATTGATTGATGCTCTTCCCGATATCCGTGCTAATGCAAACCGTGCCTTAAAAAAACTGGGTTATGACTTTCAAATGACCACAAAAGAAACCCAACCCCATGTTGGCGGCGGCGCTCAAAAACTTGCTTCAAACGTACTTGGTAAACCTATGAATCACCCTGATACCATGGCGATGTATCATGCATTCACTGATTTTTATGAGCAGCATCCAGCCGATGAAGGCAAAATGCTTCCTGGCGTGAAAGAAACGTTGGATACCCTACAAAGCAAAGGTTATAAAATGTGTATCGTGACTGCCAAACCTGCCAAAGCGCGCGTGAAAGTGACTGCCGCTTTAGGCCTTGATGGTTATATGACTTTGGCATTATCACCAGAAGATGGATTTCCAAAAAAACCAGCGCCTGATATGTTGTTAGAATGCTGTCGTGCAATGGGCGTTGACCACAGTGAAACCGTGATGGTTGGTGATACGCGTTTTGACGTTGAAGCTGGTTTTGCAGCGCAGTGTCATACTGTTGCTTTCGCAGAACATGGTTATCAAGATGTGCCTGCTGAATATGCAGATAAAGTGGTTAGCCTTCCACACTTCACGGATTTACTAAAACTTATCGGCTAAGTTTCATAAAGGTTTTCACCTTCTTTGGAGCATTTGCTCTCAGGCAAGGTATATTAAGGGGCTGCTGCATACTGCGCAAACCCTTACACCACTTGCAGGTGATTTTGCTATAGCTTTAGAATAATGGATTATAAGAGATGGCGGACTCATGTCTGCCATTTTTTATTTGCTAAAAATAAACACAAGGAGTGTAAAAATTGATCAAGTATCAAACTGAATTTGAAGGTTATTTAAAAACAATAAAACTTCATGCTAATGAAAACGTGGGTGGGGTTATCAAGTCGCTTAACAGCGTTTCCAAGCACTTGGGGCTCAATCTAAGCACTAAAAATCTTGGCTCGAATGAAGAAATAAATAATTTTGTAGAACAACTAACTCTGGCAGGCAAATTACCTCCCAAAGCTATCAAACAACATAAAGCTGCGATGCAGTATTATGTTAACATGGCAAATGGACTATAAAGAAGAGTAAGTTCACTGAGTATGCATTCAAACATGATTCGCAGAATAAAAGTTAAGGAAACCTTTTCCGCATAAGGTTACACTTGCGGCATGGCTCAAAAAGAAATGACATCCGGTATATACGGCATATTACCCGCCGACATTGAAACAGAACTTCTACTCGAAAAAGCAGAAGCTGCCATGCTTGGCGGCGTTTGCATCTTACAGCTTCGCGATAAAAAACAAGGGTTTAAACGTGGTCTCAAACGTGCCAAAGCGCTGCGCGAACTTACCCAAAAATATGATACTACACTTATCATCAATGATTCCATACAGCTTGCCTTAGAAAGTGCTGCGGATGGTGTGCATTTGGGTAAAGACGATGCCCCAGAGCTTGCCAAACTTCGCAGCCAAGCACCTGATGATTTTATTATTGGCATCACAGCCCGAGCCGATGCGCAATATGCCAAGTCTGCTCTGCAATATGGTGCAGATTATATATCTTTTGGTGCAGTGTTTGCATCACATACCAAATCGGATGTACCTGTGATTGGTGTGCCACGCCTAACCAAAGCTTGTGCCATGTTTCCCGATGCAAACATATGTGCAATCGGCGGCATTACCCTCGATAACCTAGTGATGATAAAAATGGCAGGTGCAACCTATGCGGCTGTGATTTCTAGTTTATTTGAAGGCTCAGCGCAGGATGTACAAACCAACGCAGAAAACATGGTAACATTGTGGAACAACGCCCCGTCTGCCTAAGTGTAGGCGGCTCAGATTCTTGCGCTGGTGCAGGGGTTCAGGCTGACTTGCGCGTATTTAACACTTTGGGTGTGCAAGGTTGTTCGGCAACCACCGCACTCACCGCACAAAACCCCAAAGAAATATTGCATATCCAAGCTTCTTCTATACCCCAGTTCCAAGCAGAACTTGAAGCAATCACCAGCTATTATGATGTAGCATGTATCAAAACGGGCATGTTATACGATCAAGACCATGTAGAAGCACTCATACCATTTATTAGCAATACACCATTCATTGTAGACCCTGTATTGATTGCATCATCAGGCCAATTGCTCTTTGAACAAACCACAGCTAAAACTTCCTATCAGAAGCTACTTCAACACAGCATGCTTTGGACACCAAACTTACAAGAAGCTGCTTATTTTTTAAGTCAAAAAAATCAAGACCCTATTGAAATAGCCTCCGCTTTGGTTTTAGCCTACCAAACCCCTGTATTACTCAAAGGAGGGCACGGGCAAGGCAATATATTACGCGATATTTTCTGCGATACCTACGGTAATATCGAAATATTTGAACATACTAAACAAAACATCTCACCCTTAAACCTACATGGCACAGGTTGTCGTCTAGCATCGGCAATTGCTGCATATTATGCTATGGATAGGAACCTGCTATCTGCCATTGAACAAGCCCACAATTGGTTACAATCTGACCTTTAACAAACCTTCAAACAAACGACCTTTATTTTTCTGTAAATAATGGTATATTCCGCAACCTTTTTTGCTGGAGGAAGTAAATGATTAAGTTATATTCAAGTGGCATTTCACCTGATTCACACCGTACACGTATTGTATTGGCTGAAAAAGAGTTGCCTGTTGAAACCTTTGAGTTGGATGAAGACAACCTCCCTTCCGATTTCATGAAAATCAACCCATATGGTAAATTACCAACCGTGATTGATCGTGACGTTGTGTTTTTTGAACCTTCTGTTGTCAATGAATACTTGGATGAACGCTACCCACACCCGCCACTTAAACCTGGTTCACCAGCAGAGCGCGCCCAAATGCGTTTGGCTGTAATGCGTATTGAAGAAGAAGTTTACCCATTACATTACAACTTGGTTCGTTTGAAGAAAAAATCTGAACCAAGCAAAAAAATGAAAGCATATTTGGCATCTTTAGATGGTTACTTGGCAAACCAAGTATTCTTCATTGGTGAACAATACTCACTTGCTGACATCTCATTGGCTCCTGTATTGTGGCGTTTAGAATCCAATGGTATCAGCACCATTGATTGGCCTAACCTTGAAGCATACATGGACAGAATTTTTGAACGCCCTGCATTTGAACGCTCATTATCTGAGCATGAGAAAATGCTGCGCGATAGTCTGTAGGCCTTTTATACAACGCATATAAAAGCCTACATTGTTGCAAAACATGTAGGCTTTTTTGTTTTCACACGGAGTTTTAATGACAACAGACATTCAATCACTCAAACCTGACTTATCACACCTCAAAGGTGTGCGTGTGATTGCTGCGATGTCTGGCGGCGTTGACTCTTCTGTTGTTGCCGCACTACTCAAAGAAGCCGGCGCTGATGTGATTGGTGTTTTTTTACACGTTTGGGACTACAACCGCGATGAAGTATCTGGACATGGTTCATGTTGCTCATTGGATGATGCTTATGATGCACGTCGCGTTTGCGACCAAATCGGCATTCCATTTTACAATATGGATATGCGTGAAAACTTTCGTGAGAATGTTATCAACCCTTTCATTGAAGACTATGAAACAGGACGCACCCCCAACCCTTGTGAACGTTGCAATCGGTTTGTGAAATTTGGCGCACTGCTCAATGCTGCAGATGAACTCGAAGCTAAATATGTCGCAACAGGGCATTATGTACAACGCAACGATGATGAAGAAGGGGTACATATTTACCGTGGCAACGACCAAATCAAAGACCAAAGTTATTTCTTAGCCACCACCAACAAACAGCAAGTTTCCAGGATTTTGTTTCCTGTAGGGCATTTGCAAAAAGATGGCACACGCATTTTAGCTCGCCACTATGATTTGATGACAGCTGAAAAACATGAGTCGCAAGACATTTGTTTCATCCCTGCTGGAAACCGCATTGCCTTTCTGAAAAAAGAAGGTGCTGAAGCAGGTTTTAGAGCTGGTGATATTATGGACCGCGAAGGTAATATTCTTGGTCGCCACCAAGGCATTGCACATTACACACTGGGGCAACGCAAAGGTTTAGGTTTACCCAATGGACCTTGGCACGTGGTCGAGTTAGATGGTGTAACTGCACGTGTGATTGTCGCCCCACCAGAAGATGCTTTGATTCGTGAAGTGAATGTCTCTGGAACCACTTGGTTGCGTCATATTAAAGCCGAAGAAAAAGTACTGTCCAAAGTACGCTATCAAATGCGCCCTTCACCATGCAAGATTCAAATGGATGGTAGCGATACCATACTTATTTTTGATGAACTACAGCGCCCCACAGCTCCAGGTCAAGTTGCCGCATTTTATGTGGGTGATGAACTGGTTGGTGGCGGCATTGTTTCATCCATCATCCAGTAGCCTCATTCTCCACAGCCGTTTTAAGACAACGTAATAAAGCCCTGCGCATCGTACCACCTGTTTGATAGCGTTTATCAGGCTCTTTTTGCAATGCTTTGTTAATAATACTTTTTACACATACGGGTAAATCACTGCGTACCATCAAAATATCTAAGTGTTTATCATTTACAATTTTATAAGAAATTGCTGCCAGCGAATCACCTTGAAATGGTTTCACACCTGTGAGCAACACATACATGGTGACACCCAATGAAAAAATATCTGAGCGCGAATCCACAGGTTGCCCATTCATTTGCTCTGGTGACATAAATGAGGGTGTACCCAAAATCATACCCGTCTTCGTGCGTCCTGATGAAGCAATACGCGCAATACCAAAGTCGGTGACTTTAACCGTACCACTTTCTTCATGATACATAATATTGGCAGGTTTTATATCCCTATGCACAATCTCTTTTTTCCCTGCATAATCCAAGGCATCGGCAATCTTGGCAATAATATTCAGCACCACAGGCACAGGTAATAAAGTATCCTTTTGTGAGAAATCACTTAATGATTTACCTTCGATATATTCCATGGCGATATAAGCAAGGTCATGGTCTTCTGCTGCATCATAAATGGTAACAATATTGGGGTGATTCAAGCGCCCTGCAGCACTGGCTTCATGAAAAAAGCGCTGCTCCACTTCTTTCACCTCAGTGCTTTCAAACTCTTCTGCCAATGCTAAAGTTTTCACGGCTACGACACGGTCAATTTTCGGGTCTCTACCCAGATAAACCGCACCCATAGCCCCTTTACCCAATTCTCTTTCCAAGACAAATCTACCCAACATAGGTTTTTCATCACCTTGGCTCAATAAGGAGGTAATCGTACTAAATTGCCCTGTACCCATGCTTGAAACATGCTGCATTTTTTCAGCGGAAACCATACGTTTGGCAACATCTTTAAAGTCAGCTTGTTGCTGTAAAATATATTGATACACCGCAACCGTATTGTTGAACTTACGCTTGCGCTCAAAGTCCAATGCCAAATTATAAAGTAAATCCAAACTAGCCTTAGTCATAGGAAGCTTTTGGAAACGTTCAAATGCTTGTTCCAACTTCCCTTTTTCCTGCAACATCAAACCAAGCTGCCTATTGACTTGCGCCATCTCTAAGGTTTGTTTGTGATGCATGATTTGCACAAGTTTTCGTATCAATACCAAAGATGCACCAACAAGCAATAACAGTATGTTTATGCCGCCATACAACCAAACCTGCTGGCCTAGAAGCATATATACTTCGCCTGCAAGCAAAAGCACCAATATAAATAAACTTAACAAAACACCCGTCATCAAACGTAATCTTGGTAAAGCAAAGATTAAATATAACACCAGCAATACAAACACCGCGAATACGACCCACAACATATTGGGCGACTGTATATAAACATCTTGATTTAATAAGCTGGTTACTGTGTGCGCCATCAGCTCTGCAGGCCCTGATAACGCACCAATGGGCGTGTAAATGGGCTGCAGTTGGTCTGGTGCATCCAAAAGCACCATTTTTCCCCGAAGCTGTTTGCTGACATCGCCAGACATCAGCTGCTGGTATGTATAGCGCTGAAACACTGAACTGGCTTCATCCAATGCGGTATAAAAATGTGGTAAAACCCGTTGTTTATCATCAAGGCGAATGTGTTTATTGGCCAATGTTACATACTGCATAGGTGCAAACACAATATCTTTAGCGCGTAGATTCATCATCTCAGCAGATAATAATAAAGGCAGACTTGCCACCCATGTTTGGGCATAAGTTTGTGCCAATTGCACGCTGCGTACGCGACCATCAGCAGCATCATACCAAGTCGATAAATAACCCAAGCCATACGCGCCCTTGGCTAAACGTTGCAATGGGAATGCATCAGTGTACACCACACCCCTTTCATAACGCTGCGGCATAAACCAAGTCATATCATATACATCTTGTTGCTGTTGCGCTTTCAATACCGATGATTTCAGGAAGTCAGGCAACTTAGAAAGTGGTTTGGTTATATAGAAAGGCAAATAAATATGTTTTGCCTTGTGAATTTCTTTAGCCAACAGGTTATCAATATCCAAATCATCACGCGCCATACCCACCAAACTGGTTAACGCTTTAATATCCGACTTGGGCTGTTCCATACCCTGCAAATAAGCTTCAATATTATCCAAATAACTCAGGCTAGAGTTAGCTTCACGCTTATCAAGCGGTATCAAAATGGAAATGCTTTTGCTCTTGGCTTCACGCACCACTGCTAACACATTGGCAATCACTTGTTTAAGCCGTATATCACTATCTTGCTGGCTAAGGTCATCAGCATAAATACTGACCAACACAATATTCTCCGCATGACTGGGATTTTTATGCACCAATTGCATACTATGATCATAAATAAACTGGTTCACCTGTGGAATGGGAGAAAAGTGCAACCACTGCATCACCAGCAATATCATCACCAGCAACACAATCCAAAACGTATTTTTCTTTAAAATAATACCCATGAACTCCTCAACAGCCAACACAGTAAGCAACCAATCACTGTCATTCCGCAAGCTACGTCACAATTTAAGGTAGTGTCTTTAAACCATAAAGGCAATCATTAACCCGTATAGTTAAGCACGATGCAATAAAAGCTTCTCGCGGTATTCCTCAGGGTCTTTGGTTTGTGTCATTGCCCCATCTCTTGGGTATAATGCATCAAATAAACGTGATACCCAAAAGCGCAATGCCGCCAAGCGCAATAAATCATGCAACGCCGATTTTTCAGCAGCCGTTAAAGCACGTTTGGATTCATAACCCTTCAAAAATGCTGCCATACGCGCTTTATCCTCATCACCAAACACAATGGCTTGTGCATTGATGGCAATCGCAATATCCATCACGTAAGCCGAGTTATGCGCATAATAAAAATCAATAACACCTGATACTTGGTTACCCTCAAACAAGATATTATCAACAAACAAATCCCCATGAATCACACCGCTAGGCAAATCTCCAACATGTTGTTGTTTTTGATATGCAAGTTCATCATTCAACAAGTCCAACGCATCTTGACCATAAGTTTTGGCGACATCCGCTTGCATGTCTGCAATGGTATCTTCAAGCCAAGTAAAATTTGTTGGATTTTCTCTGTGTTCAGCAAAATTGCTGCCTGCAACATGCAACGTAGCCAAAGCTCCAGCGGATGAAGCAAGCTGCGCTTCATTAAGAAAGTCCAGCGTTTCACCCGCTAAACACGACACTATGCAACCTTGTTTGATACCCTCTTCTGTATCCAAAGCAAAAATAAGCGTTCCATCTTTACGCACCATCACATCTGGGCTTTGCAAACCGTGGCTAGCCAAATGTTTCATCAAACGCATAAAGTATGGTAACTCTTGTGCATCCAAACGCTCAAAAACAGTCAGCACATATCGCTTACCATCTTGCATATCAATAAAGAAGTTGCTGTTTTCAATGCCTGCAGCAATACCTGTATAAGATTGCAACTTGCCTAAGCTATAATCTACAAGAATGGATTCAAAATTTTGTGTTGTAAGTTCTGTATAAACGGACATTGGACATTAAACCTTTTTGTTATTTCAAACGAAGCGCTGTTTCCATCACATGAGAACCATACGCCCGTGCTGCAAGCAATGCAGCTTCATCAATGCCTTCTGGCATACCTTCTTCGTTACCCGTGCGCACAGCCAAACCCCAGTGCAGACCAGCATATGCATAACCCGACAGTGAACGTGGAAAACCACAAACAAGCATGCCGTGCTCTAAAAAGTTTGCATGCAACGCAATCAATGTTTGCTCTACACCGCCACCTGCCCCACCATAACCACCATAGGTGGCAAAGACACCACCAATTTTACCTTCAAGTTCACCCGCCATCCACAGCTTTGAACCCGAATCAATCAACTGCTTCATTTGCCAAGCCATGCTTCCCATGTGCACAGGTGAACCAAAAATGAGCACGTCTGCTGCACACATATCATCAAGCCCAACATCAACAGTCTGCTTTAGAACTACATTTGCCACTTCATCTGCATCCGCCAGCGCTGCTTTAGCACCTGCTACAATGGCATCTGCGACAGCTTGTGTATGCATATAATCTGAGTGATAGGCAATCAATACCTGCATCAGGCATGCCCAATTTGTGTACTTAACTGACCACGTTCAATCCCAATACCATGCGCTGCCAATGTCCACTTATCTTCTGCTGGTGTATCAAAAACCAAAGTTGGTGTGGCATACCCCAGCAACCAGTCATTTTCTATCATTTCTTGCTCTAATTGCCCTGCACTCCACCCTGCATAACCCAGCAACAAAAGAAACTTCTCAGGGCCTTTGCCTTGTGCCAAATCCTCCAAAATATCTTTGGATGTTGTCAGGTATAAATCATCATGAATACGCATTGTAGAGTCATAAATCGTATGCTCAGCATGCAATACAAAACCACGGTATGTATCCACAGGACCTGCTTCATAGACCCATGTTTCACCAAATTTCATTTGTGCTTCACCTTTGCCCAGTGGCGTATCACAAAGACCCATATCATCCAATACATCAAACACACTGATACCCTGTGTTTTGTTTAATACCAAACCCATAGAACCTTCATCATCATGATGACAAAGCAAAACCACACTATCCTTAAACATAGGGTCAACCATTGAAGGTGTTGCTAGCAAAACTTTCCCAACCATATCTTCAATCATGATATACTCCGATATTGGCTTTGCGCCATTTCAATTGCAGCTATTAAACTAGTATAACTGATATTCCCAGTTCCTGCACGACTTAATGCCGTGCCATGGTCAACACTTGTACGAATAAAAGGTAGACCCAATGTCACATTAACCGTATCCCCAAAACTCAATGCCTTGATAGGAATCAAACCTTGATCATGATAACAACATACAATCGCATCATAATGCTGACGCATATCTGCTGAAAATAGCGTATCGGCAGGCAGTGGGCCATCAACCACAATACCCTGCTCAGCTAAAACATTTAAAGCAGGTGTCAGAATATCAATTTCTTCTTTGCCAAAATGACCTTGTTCCCCTGCATGAGGGTTTAAACCACACAATGCCAAACGTGGCTTTGGTATACCCATTTGCTGTTGCATGGTTTGATAAGTGATACGAATATTGGTGATGGTATCCGCTTGATTAAGCAAATCAGGCACCGCTTTAATCGCTACATGTGTGGTCAGCAGCGCAATGCGTACCACCTGTGATGCCAACATCATGACCACCCGCTCAACGCCTGCAATATCAGCTAGAAACTCCGTATGCCCAGGAAAGGCAAAACCGGCATCTTTTAAAACTGCCTTTTCAATCGGTGCTGTAATCAAACCTGCGGCTTGTTTACTTATACACATTTCTGCAGCAATACGAATACAACACACCACAGATTCAGCTTCTTCAACAGAAGGTTTACCAGCAATAACAACGCGCATTCCGTCATCTGTAGGGTCATAAACCCAAAGAATATCTCGCGCCACATCCCGTTCGAATGATGCATCACAGTCTAAAATTAGCATGGATAAACCCAAAACTTTCGCACGACTTGTAAGCCAACCACGTTTAGCAATCACAATAATATTGCGAAATATCTCAGGTTGAGCTTGAAATGCCAACAATACACAGTCTGGCCCTATACCTGCGGGTTCTCCCACAGTTAATACAAATGGTTTCATAATAATTTCTCTTCAATCACGCCTTTGATTACAACGTAACTTCTTTAACGATTTTCCAAGCTCTATCCTCTTGACGTAAAACAACCTGCTTACAATCACGCTCTTCCAGCCGGTTGGACTTAAAGTTTTGGCCAAGAACAAAACTCTCCTCATCTGCACTGGGGCTCACTTCAACCTCAACAGTTTCAATAACCAAACGAATATCTTGGTGTTGGGGTACAACAGCTTGCTTATACTTTTTCCATTGCACAAAACTTACACACTTCGTATTGGGTAAAACATGATTATCATAAGCTGCAAAATAAGCTTGCATATCCTTGTGCTACCATGCCATCAAAACTTTTAGCCTCAGCTTGTGCTTTTTCTGCAACCCCATCTTCAGTGGTTTCAGCGGGTAACTGTTAGCTCTGACCCGCAACACCCATCACTACTTTTCAGTCTGTGCTGTAGGCAATAAGTCTTTACAGCTCATCTCTTTAATTTGTGCTTGTTCTTTCAGACTGTTTAACCATCGTGGAACTTGCTGCTGCATTTCAGCCTCAATCAAACGCTGCTCAATTTCAGCTTTACGTGCCTCAAATGCATTGGGATTCACTTTTCGTTTTTCCACCACACGTATGATATGTAAACCAAACTGTGTCTCTACCACACCGCTTGTTTCACCAGCTTTCATAGTAAAAACCACTTGATCAAATGCTGGAACCATCTGTCCAGGTTTAAACCATCCCAAATCACCGCCTCGTGATGCACTTGGTCCTTGTGACAGCTCTTTTGCCCGAACAGCAAAAGCCTTATCAGAAACACCTTGCATTTCTTTAGCAATTTTCTCAGCACGTTGTCTGATTTTCATCTGTGTATTCATATCAGCACTATCAGGAACCTTAATCAAAATATGTCGTGCATGTACCTCTTCATAAGCTTCCGTGCTTTGCGGTTTACGCATACGTTCATCTGTTACTTTAAGAATGTGAAAACCACCAGAAGAGCGAATCACATCGGTTAACTCACCCACTTTAAGCGAAAACACTTGTGCAAAAGCTCCTTTTACTGCCCCAGGTGAAACCCAGCCCATATCACCACCTGATGTCGAGTCAGGCGCATCAGACTCCAAAGTAACCATACGTGTAAAATCAGCACCCGATTTTAACTGCTGATATAAGGCATTCACCCGCTGCCGAGTTGCTTCCACTGCCGCTGAATCTGCTTCTGCTGGCAGAGCGATAAACAACTGCGCAACACGTACTTCACGCGCAGGTTTAGGGTTCTTTAAATGTTTACGATAATACTCACGCATAGCCTCTTCACTGATGCTAATTTTTGAGCGCACAGCAATATTCATCAATCGTGAGTTCAACAGTCTATCTTTTAATGTTTGGCGATAGTTATCAACATCAATACCTTGTGCCCGTAACACACTTTCCAATTGCCCAGGCTCAAGTTTATTTCGTTTTTCAACATCCGCCATAGCTGCTTCAACTTCTTCAGCGCCAACCTTTATTTCAAGGTTTTGTGCTTCTTGGTGTTGCAGTGCTCGCATCACGCGTGCATCTAAACTGCGCTGATAAATAACGCTATCACTGGGCAATGCAATGCCCTGCTGAACCAACTGGTCTTTTAAAGTTTTCTCAGCTTGCTCAACCTCATAACAAGTAACCACCTCACCATTCACCACAGCCGCAATCGCATCCAAGCGCTCAGCATACGCTGGTGCCGAAACAAACATAACAAACATCAAACCCAAAATACTTCTCTTACTAATCAAAACAAACCTCACAAAATTATCCATCACCAAAGCTACCTAGACCATCAAATTCGAGCAAGATGCGCGTGCCAATATCACTTTCACCATTACTACCAGCCAAATAATTTTGATACCTTTCCACACCCAAACGCCAGCATGCATGTTCATACTTCAAACCCGCAATAGCTTGAAGCGTATAGCTTCTTAACAAGTCATATTGAACTGAAGCATATGTATGCCAACGCTGGTTTAGCTGTGCTTGCCCACTTACATTCAGTGACTCCAAAGCACTGGAGTGGCTGGCTTTGGTGCGCTGCCATGAGGCAGCCAAATATTGCTGCTGCTCACCAGACCAGCGCATACTAGCATGAGACTCCACCCAATCATTCAATTTAGGGTCGTGCTGCCCCCCTACTGATAACCGTGTTTGCACACTAGGCAGCCAACTTATTTCTGCCAATACATTCGACACGCGATTGGCAGGCGGCACATCAACACCTGCATCCACCGATGTTTGCAAATCATCCCACACTAAACCCAATTGTCCTTCAAGCACCCTGCGCACATTCAACTGTTCACTTTTGTGTTCCAATGATGTCTCTAACAAAAGACTTACCCGTTGCATACGCTCAAACCTATCCCAACCTGAGTAACGATTACCTTGCAGGATATTGGTAATACTTAAAGGCAATAGAACCGAGTCATACCTTGGTATATCTGCTTGATTGGGTGAAGCCGATACATCAATACGCAAAACAGGTTTAATTTCATGCCGCCATTGTTGTTCTCCAAACACGCGCTCAAACGGTGCTTCAAGCTGTAAACTAGAAGCTACCGCCGCATACGATGTTGTTTGGGATGTAAAGTTTTGTGTATCATAACCCACAACTTGCCCTTGAACACCCCAAAAAACCGATACTGCACCACCTTGCATATACCAGGGTATGGTGAGTGAAGACTTTACGCCTGAGCGAAGCCCTGAAAAACCAGAAATCCTATCAAATCGGGTTGTTTGTTGTTGCACAGATAATTGTGAGGACAAACCAATATCAAAATAATGTTGGGTGTCAAAACGCGGTAAGGTTTGCAATGTGGCATCATTACTTAAACCACCCAAACGTTGCTGGTATCTCGTGCTCAACGTTGCACTATCCCGACCTTCTTTCCAGCTTAAAGCAGCAGTACTGGTCAAATATGCTTTGGAAACATTTTCGCCTAACAAAGGAAAGTCTGCAACATACAAACCATCATCTTTCGTAATTGCATCAATATTAATATTTGCCTGAATAGCAGGGCTGATCTGCCAGGCTACATCACTAAGCAACCGCCCCCGTTGCGTTTGTGTTTGCTCATCATAAATACTTTGTAATCGAACCGAAGCTTTATATTGATTCGACATATATCGCCATTCAATATCTGACATCATGCCCCGTTTGGACATCCAATGCGGCTGCAACATCACATCCCAATTGGGTGCACCTGCCCAATAAAAAGGTAATGTAAATTCAGACCCCCGCCGACTACTATTCGAAACCTTAGGCATCAAAAATCCTGAACGGCGGCTCAGCGCCTGCCGCCAAACAGGCGCATACAACACGGGTACACCACCCAGTTCAAACCAAGCACCTTTCGCCGTAAACAAACCTTCTTCTTTATCTAGGCTTGCTTCATCCGCAACAATTGACCATGCCCACTCATCTTCTGGGCAGGTACTAAACTCTACATTTTCACCTTTGAATGTTTCAAGGTCGATACGTTGCAAACGTTCACCTTTGAGGGTGTAACCATCAAAATACACTGTAGCTTGTTGTAAAACACCAGCTTGAGAATCTGCATCAACACGCAAATGCTCAGCTTTAATCCGAATATCTTTGCCTTCAAGCTGCACTTGACCTGATGCCGAAATTTGCCCATAACTGTCTTGCTGTATTTGATCAGCAACCATGGTTGCTGCACTTGCATATACAGGCAGCAAACATAAACCAACAACAATAAGGCTGCGCACAACCACCTACTTAGGCGGGTTTCCGCGCAAACCCTAAATAGTTCACATTCAAATTGTGCGATAAATAGAACTGCCCCAATAACATCCGATAGCTCAACCCCTGCATATCTTGCTCTTCTAAACCAGCATGACGAACCGCCTGAACCATTTCTGATGGGCGAATAAATTTATTGTATTGGTGCGTTCCCTTAGGCAACCAACCCATAATATACTCAGCACCAATGATAGCTTTAAGGTAACACTCTGGCGTACGATTTAATGTGGCAAAGAAAAACAAACCATCAGGCTTGAGCATATCGGCACACGCTTGAACTGCCCGCTCCACATCTGGCACATGCTCCAACACCTCTAAACAAGTCACCACATCATAGGTACCCTGATGTGTTTCGGCCCATGTTTCCGCATCATTTTCTTGATAGTCCACTTGAACACCTGACTGCTCCGCATGAACAGCAGCAACACTTAATGCCTTAGGTGAACGGTCAATACCTGTCACCTCAGCACCACGGGCTGCCATGCTTTCAGCAAGCAAACCTCCACCGCAACCCACATCCAAAACTTTGGCAGCGCTTAAATCCACGCGTTGTGCAATATAATCCAAACGTAAGGGGTTAATTTGATGCAAAGGTTTAAACCGACCATCCGGATCCCACCATTCTGTAGCAATGGCTTCAAAGCGTTTAATTTCTTCAGGATCTACATATATTGAACTCATGCACAAATGATGATATAAAATCTTATAAACACAATATTTATCATTCCTGCTCTCATCATAATACCCACAAACTTACAACTTTGCCTGTAACACATCCTGCTCAACAATCGACAACCAATACATAGCTTGCTGCATACTTTTAAACGGTCGAATCGTCACCCGTTCTCCACGACTTGCCATAAACAAACGTACAAAACCAAAAGCCAACGTGCTACGCACTACAATCGCTATTTTTGCACCTTCAGGCAAAACTGGCCCATGTTTAAACAACAACCCCAATGAACGTATTCTTTTAATTGGCGCAGCTTTTAAACTTACCCCCATCTCCGCCAAATTCACCAGCGCTTTGTCACAATGTTCAATACCAGATACTGCTTTTAAACTTGGATAATATTGATCAATATCCGCTGCAGTTATCATACCCTGACCTTCTACATACAATAACTGTTTCTCATGGTTTATATGAATGCTAAAGCTCATGCTGTTCCATCCATTGCAATACCGAACCTAAGGTTACAAAAGAACCTAAAACAAGAAAGCGCCCCGAAGTTATAGCTTTTGTTTCCGCTTGCAATGCATCTTCCAATGAAGTGTAGGTATGTTTTCCATGACCTGTCATCACCACCATTTTATGTGTAAATGGCTTCAGTTTCGGCACACAATCGCTCAAATCTCTATCTTGCCTTGTGCATAAAATAATCGCATCAAATATATACCCTAATGATGCAAGTGTAGGCAACAAACTTTGAATAGCATGGCTATTGTGTGCCGCATCCAACCAGAAAGTATGCTGCAAATAGGTACATACCTGCAAACGACCTGCAATATTCGTTTGTTTCAACACCTGCAAACAACCATTCAAGTCCAATGATATAAATGCATGATGATTACATTGAAGCTGCTGCAATACCTGCCAAGCCACCCCTGCATTTTCTTGTTGGTGCATACCCAACATTGCCAAGGGTTCAACCAAAGGTTTAGCCTCAATAATATTGCAATCCAGATTCGATAAAACCTGTTTCACTTCTGATGTCTGAGGTGCGCTGACCTTAAGTGTACAACCTTGAAAAACATATGCCTTATCTTGTGCAATTGATATCAAATCATCACCTAACCAATCTTGATGATCCAAAGCAATAGGTGTCAAAACACCCACATCTGCAGGCACTGCCGTGGTTGCATCCAATTTTGCTCCCACACCGGCTTCTAAAATTTCTACATCCACCTGCTGCATACTAAAGTGACTCAATGCCAGCACTGTCGCTGTTTCAAAATAAGAGGCACCAACATCCAATGCCAACGGCATAATCTTCGCCATAAGATGTGTGAGTTGCGCATTGGAAATTGAAATACCTTGGATGCGCATACGCTCATGAAACTGTTGAATATGCGGCGAAGTATAAAGGCCAACTTTATACCCGCAGGTTTGTAAACCTTGGGCTAAGAAATGTGCCGTTGAACCCTTACCATTGGTGCCTGCCACACGAATACGCAGCAGTGGGCGCTGAAAAGGTAAACCTTCTTTTTTCGCTGCATCAAGCAGCATTTGAACACGTTCATGTCCTGGTAAATAGTTTCGATCAGCACTGGGCAAACCCAATGCTTCTAACCAAGCCTCAACAGAGCGAGGCTTATCTTGTGTCATGATTTAATGCGTTTGCCGGTAAGCTCTTGCCATCATATGGTCAAACAATGTTTTGAGGTATGTGCGCTGTTCGCGACGATCAACCACAGCATCTACCAAACCATGCTCAAGCAAAAATTCTGCGCGTTGAAAACCTTCGGGCAACTCTTCTGCCACAGTTTCTTGAATCACTCTTGGTCCTGCAAAACCAATCAAAGCACCGGGTTCAGCAATAATCACATCACCCAGCCATGCAACTGACGCAGACACACCACCCATGGTTGGGTCTGTCAGTAAACAAACGAACGGAAGCTTGGCTTCATTCAATTTATTAACCACAGACGATGTTTTCGCCATTTGCATCAATGACAAAATGCCTTCCTGCATACGTGCACCACCAGATGCGGTAACCAATAAGTATGGGCAGCCACGTTCAAGCGCACGCTCCATACCCAAAACTATTTTTTCACCCACAACCGACCCCATGCTTCCACCCATATAGGCAAATTCAAACATGGTCACTGAAGTCGTCACGCCTTCAATATCACCTAAATAATTACGTGCCGCATCATTTTTTCCCGCCTTTTTATTGGCAGCTTTAATACGGTCACTGTAACGTTTTTGATCTTTAAATTGCAAAATATCTTTAGAAAACAAATGGGTATCACATTCATCATAGCTGTCTGCATCAAACAAAAAAGACGCACGATCCGCTGTAGGTAGGCGTAAATGTTGATTGCAACGCGGGCATACCATGTCAGAGCGCATTAACTCTTTATTATACAAAGTATCCGCACAACCTGGACATTTAATCCATAAACCATCAGGTGTATCACTATCTTTACTTGAACCCAAAATACTTTTAGGTCGCTCAATTAAACGGGTTAACCAACTCATATAAGTTCCTTTAAAAAACCAGTTATGCTTCGATGATAAGCTCATCAACTTGCGTTAACATACGCAAATGAGGAATACTTTCAGCTTCAACCTCTGAAGCCATTTCAGTCAAAACTTCTGGTTTCATATGATATAAATAAATAGGGATTTCACCCAAACGATCCAATTTTTTCAATTCTTGTGCCATGCCTTTGGGTGTCAAGTGACCACTAATCTCTGCCAATTCTTCACAGTTGTTAGGAAATGAACAGTCCATAATCAAGGCGCGCAAATTGGGCTGAGCATTGGCAACTTCCCAAATTCTATCCGTATGCCCAGTATCAGCTGTAAAAATCATTTGCACACCATCTTGATCCAATAAAAAACCCGTACACGGCACAGGGTGTTCAACACGAATAGGCGTAACCTTTAAACCATCAACCTCGATAACCTCTTCAGCCTTAAAGCTTCTCATCTTCAAAATACCATCTTTTTTGGTTGGTATTTTCGTAAAATCAGGCCAAACAATGTTATTTAAAAAGTGTTCAGACAATGTATGAAGATTTTCTTGTAAACTGTGAATCGTAATTGCGCCGGCCTCAGGTTGTCCGCCCCAGCGTTTTAAAGAGCGGTTATCCGCTAAAAATGCAATATCTTTGATATGATCAAGATGTGTATGCGAAAGAAAAATATGCTCAATATTACCTTGCTCTTCAAGTGTAAGGATTTCAGTCGGTGACCCTGCATCTAACAACACAGTATCATTCACCAAAAAAGAGGTCAGGTGAAAGCCCAATAGCTGCCCACCATAACAGCCCAACACTCGAATTTTCATCTATTCTCCAATACTTCCACAGCTTACTTTGCCTTATACATTGCTGAGGCCAATGCTGAGGCAGATGCAGATAAGTTATTCACCATTACATCTTCCGTGCCTGGGTTGGATGTGATTTGACTCACAAAATGACTGCCAACAACAACACCATCAGCAAAACTTGCAAGGTCAGCTGCTTGCTTTGTTGTTTTCACACCAAAACCTACACATATAGGGAGCTTAGAGTATTGTCGAATTAATGACAACTTATCTTTAATTTTAGCTACTTCCCCCATCTCTGCTCCAGTGATACCTGCAAGTGACACATAATAAATAAATCCATCACCTACAGCAGCTGCCAGTTGTATCCTTTCTTCCGTTGATGTGGGTGCCAATAACATGATTTGGCTTAAGCCATATTGTTTGAATATATCAGCACACAAACCACTTTCCTCGGCTGGTATATCAACCAACAACACGCCATCCACGCCTACTGTAGAAGCACGTTTTGAAAAATCTTCAATACCTATGGTATAAGGAACATTGGCGTACCCCATAAGCACAATACCAATCTCAGGGTGTTTTTCACGAATACGCTTTGCAATATGCAGCACATCATCAAAATGTGTACCAGCAGCAAGCGCCCGTTCACTTGCTGCCTGAATGACAGGCCCATCGGCCATAGGGTCTGAAAAAGGAAGGCCGATTTCAATAATATCTACATGTTCCGCGAGGCTATGCATCAACTTTTCTGATATTTTAACTGATGGGTCGCCCGCAGTTAAATATCCAACAAGCGCCGACCTGTTTTCCGCTTTACAGCGTGTAAAAACTTCTGCTAAACGCTTACTCATGATTGCCCCTCATCATCAAAACCCAATAAATCCATGACTGTACCCAGGTCTTTATCACCACGACCCGATAAATTAATAAGCACAACTTGGTCTTTTTCCATAGCAGACGCAATGCGCATACCAGCAGCTAAAGCATGGCTAGACTCCAATGCAGGGATAATACCCTCCGCTTTAGTTAAGGTTTGAAATGCTTCTAACGCCTCATCATCGGTCGCACTATCCAAGTCTAAACGCCCTTCTTCCTTCATAAATGCCAATTCAGGACCGACACCAGGGTAGTCCAAACCTGCTGAAATACTGTGTGCATCTGCAGAAATTTGCCCTTCATTATCAGCCAAAACATAACTTAAACTACCATGAATAATACCTGGATGACCCTGTGCAAGTGATGCCGCATGTTCTCCAGAATTTAAACCATGACCACCTGCTTCAACAGCCACCAAACGCACACCTGTATCATCCCATAGTGGATGCAACAACCCCATAGCATTCGAACCGCCACCCACGCACGCAACAGCAACATCAGGCAGCTTACCTGCTTGCGCTAAACACTGCGCTCTAGCTTCTTGGCCAATGACCGTGTGAAATTGACGAACCATGAGTGGAAAAGGATGTGGCCCTGCAGCAGTACCAAAAATGTAATATGTATCTTCACACGATGCTACCCAAACACGCAATGCTTCGTTCACGGCATCTTTTAAAGTCGCATTCCCTGAATCAACGGGAATAACATTAGCACCAAGCAGTTTCATGCGAAACACATTTGGAGCCTGTCTACGAATATCTTCGCGCCCCATATAAATATCGCATTGCATATTAAACATGGCTGCGACCGTTGCAGTTGCAACTCCATGTTGACCAGCCCCTGTTTCAGCAATCACTTTCTTTTTACCCATACGCCGTGCAAGCAATGCCTGGCCAATGGTATTATTAACCTTATGCGCACCTGTATGATTCAAATCTTCACGTTTTAAGTAGATTTGCGCCCCGCCGACCTCAGCAGTCAGTTGTTTTGCATGGTAAAGTGGTGTGGACCTGCCCACATAGTTTTTGAGTAAATCAAGTCGTTCCTCATGGAAACTAGGGTCTGCCCATGCTGAAAAAAAAGCATCCTCAATTTCTTTCAACGGCTGCATCAAGGTTTCTGCTGCAAACCGACCACCAAACTTGCCGAAATGTCCACCCTCATCTGGTGCATGTTTGATGCTTAAATCATAATTAATCACAGAACTTCTCACATAATTCTTTTAATTTTTTTCTATCTTTAATGCCTTTAGCAACTTCGACCCCTGAAGATACATCCAGCGCATAAAAACCTTGGATCTGTTTTGCCTCAGTTACATTATTCAAATCTATACCACCAGCAAGGATAAGTGGAGCATGATGTTGAATCCCGCTTAGCATGTTCCAATCAAAACTGTTGCCCGTACCACCATAGATACCCAAAGGGGCTTTAGCGTCAAGCAGCACTGCGCAATCATATGCCGCAATACGTGTTAAGTCTTTTGGTTCGGAGACGGGTAGTGCTTTAATCACTCGGCGTTTTTGGGCTGAACAAAAATCAGCCGATTCATCACCATGGAGTTGCAAAATATCAAGGGAACATACCGCTAATACATCATCAATATTTTCTTGCGTAGGGTTTACAAACAAACCTACAACCGTCATAAAAGGCGGCAAGCTTTGAATAATTTCTTCCGCATTTTCAGGATGAATATAACGTGGTGATTTATCATAAAAAACAAAACCAATGGCATCTGCTCCGTATTCTGATGCCAGTAGGGCATCCTCTAAACGGGTGATTCCGCAAATTTTTAGCCGTGTGCACATATGCATACAATTTTCTTTTTTAAGAATCATGGCTTACTGTAAAAAGAAAGAACATAACAAGCAATATCTAACATAAAAAAGGCCGCCAAATGGCGACCTATTTTACAGTTATATAGTATAACTTTTATTATTTATGCTTTTTACGAATCAAACGTAAACGTGCAGTAAGCATTGCAAGCTCAGCTTCAGCCATGGCCAAATCGGTATCACCATTTTTAGATGCTACAATTTCTTCAGCACGACGTTGTGCTGCAACAATCTCAGCTTCATCCATATCAGATGCACGCTCTGCAGTATCTGCAAGAATTGTTACCTTATCAGGTTGCACTTCCATGTAACCACCAGAAACAAAGACTTCATCCACTTCATCACCATTGGTAATAATAAGCTCACCTGACTTTAAGCCAGACAATAAAGGACTATGTTTTGGTAAAATACCAAGCTCACCCTCAGAACCAGGCACAATCAACATGGTTGCTTGGCCTCTATAAACTTCGCGCTCAGCCGTGGCGACTAAAACTTCCATGCTAGACATGATAATTAACCTTTAGCCTGCATTTTTTCTGCTTTCTCAACAGCACCTTCGATTGAACCCACCATGTAGAAAGCTTGCTCTGGAAGATGGTCATAATCACCAGCTAACAAACCTTTGAAACCTTTGATGGTTTCATCTTTCTTAGCGTAAACACCAGGAGAACCAGTGAATACTTCAGCAACATGGAAAGGTTGAGACAAGAATTTTTGAATCTTACGTGCACGATTCACAGTCAACTTATCTTCATCAGACAACTCATCCATACCCAAGATTGCAATGATATCTTGAAGCTCTTTATAACGTTGCAATGTACGCTGAACGCCTTGTGCAACTTCATAATGCTCAATACCAACAATTTTCGGGTCAAGCTGACGAGATGTTGAATCCAATGGATCCACCGCTGGGTAAATACCAAGCTCTGCAATTTGACGTGACAATACGATTGTAGAGTCCAAGTGAGCAAATGTTGTTGCAGGCGCAGGATCCGTCAAGTCATCCGCAGGTACGTAAACAGCTTGTACTGAAGTAATTGAACCTTTTTTCGTTGATGCAATACGTTCTTGCAAGCGGCCCATTTCTTCAGCCAATGTAGGTTGATAACCCACCGCTGATGGCATACGACCCAATAGTGCTGATACTTCAACACCAGCTAGAGAATAACGGTAGATGTTATCAATAAAGATAAGTACATCACGACCTTCATCACGGAAATACTCAGCCATTGTCAAACCAGTCAATGCAACACGAAGACGGTTACCTGGAGGTTCATTCATTTGACCATAAACCAACGCCACTTTATCAAGTACGTTTGATTCTTTCATTTCGTAATAAAAATCATTCCCTTCACGTGTACGCTCACCAACACCAGCAAACACTGAGAAACCACCATGTCCTGTTGCGATGTTATTGATCAATTCCATCATGTTTACGGTTTTACCAACACCCGCACCACCGAACAGACCAACTTTACCACCTTTGGCAATTGGCGCCATCAAGTCGATAACTTTAATACCTGTTTCAAGGATGTCATTCGCAGGAGCCAACTCATCAAATGCAGGTGCAGAGCGATGAATTTCCCAAAACTGGTCAGATTTAACTTCAGCACCTTCAAAATCGATACCTTCGCCAAGTACGTTCATGATACGACCAAGCGTCGCTTCACCAACAGGAACTTTAATCGCAGCACCTGTATCATCAACTTCTAGACCACGTTTCAAGCCATCTGTTGCACCCATGGCAACACAACGAACAATGTTGTCACCAACATGCTGCTGCACTTCAAGCGTCAAATGAACATCCTTCAATTTCAACGCGTTATAAATTGCTGGTAACTCACCAGCTGGAAAACGAACATCCACTACGGGACCTACGATTTGTACAATTGTTCCTACACTCATTGAATATCTCCTATTTGACTATGCAGCTGCTGCACCGGCACAAATTTCAGCAAGTTCTTGTGTAATTGCTGCTTGACGCGCCTTGTTATAAGTAATTTGCAAATCAGATATAATATCTTTTGCATTGTCTGTTGCAGATTTCATTGCAACCATTCGTGCTGATTGTTCACAAGCTTTGTTTTCCAACACAGATTGATAAACAATCGTTTCAATATAACGGCGCAACAATCCATCGAGCACCTCTTTACTATCTGGCTCGTATAGGTAATCCCAATGTCCAGATAGATTTTCAACCTCTGGCTCAGGGCTAGGGATTAAAGTCACTTCAGTTGGTGTTTGTGTCATGGTGTTCACAAAGGTATTAAATACCAAGCGAACTTCATCATACTCACCTTTGATAAATTTCTCAGCTGCAAGTGTCACAATTGGTAAAACTTCTGACAATGTAGGCTGATCATTAATATCTTCAGCACTTGCTGCAAGTGGCGCAACACGTTTCATGAACAAACCAGCACGACGACCAATGTTGAACACTTCAACTTCAGCTGTTTCCTGTACTTTCTTCATGCTTGTTAACGCGTGTTTAAACACATTGGTATTCAAACCACCGCACAAACCTTTATCCGAAGACACCACAATATAAGCAACTTTTTTCACTTCATCACGAGGTGTAATAAAGGGATGTTTATATTCAGGATGAGCCTGAGTTAAGTTTGCAATGATGGTATGGATACCTTCAGCATAAGCGCGTGACGAAGACACAGCATCTTGTGCTTTACGCATTTTACTTGCCGCAACCATTTCCATGGCTTTGGTAATCTTTGAAGTGTTTTGCGTGGCTTTAATTTGCCCGCGTATTTCCTTAGCCGATGCCATTGGTTAGCTCCTCTTAGTAGGTGCCAGTCGCTTTAAAGTCTGCTACTGCTTTCTTCAAAGTTTCTGTAACTTCATCGCTTAATGTTGGTGTTGCATTCAAATCTTTGATGAAATCACCATGGTTGGAGTTCAAATAAGCAATGTAAGCTTTTTCAAAAGCAACAATCTGATTGGCATCAACTTCATCCAAATCACCATTATTAAGTGCAAACAACACTGCTGTCATTTCTGCAACAGATTGCGGTGTATTTTCATCTTGCTTCAAAACTTCAACACCACGTTTACCACGTTCAATTTGTGCACGTGTAGCTTCGTCAAGGTCAGATGCAAACTGAGCAAAGGCTGCCAACTCACGATACTGAGCCAAATCAAGACGCAAACCACCACCCACTTTTTTCATTGCTTTGGTTTGTGCAGCACCACCAACACGTGATACAGACAAACCAGCATTAATTGCAGGACGTTGACCAGAGTTAAACATAGATGTTTCCAAGAAAATCTGACCATCGGTAATAGAGATTACGTTGGTTGGTACGAATGCAGAAACATCACCCTCTTGGGTTTCAATGATTGGCAATGAAGTTAAAGAACCTGTTTTGCCTTTCACTTCACCATTGGTGAACTTTTCAACATAAGTCTCATCAACACGAGACGCACGTTCAAGTAAACGTGAATGAATGTAGAAAACATCACCAGGATATGCTTCACGACCTGGAGGACGACGCAAAATCAAAGAGATTTGACGGTAAGCCCAAGCTTGTTTTGTAAGATCATCATAAACAATAAGTGCATCTTCACCACGGTCACGGAAATACTCACCCATTGTGCAACCAGAGTAAGGTGCAATGTATTGCAACGCAGCTGCTTCAGAAGCACTGGCTGACACAATAATCGTATGGTCCAAAGCATCATGTTCTTTTAGCGTGCGAACAACATTCGCCACTGTAGAAGCTTTTTGCCCAATCGCCACATACACACAAGTCACACCAGTGTCTTTTTGGTTAATAATCGTATCAATTGCAATCGCAGTTTTACCTGTTTGACGGTCACCAATAATCAACTCACGCTGACCGCGACCCACAGGAACCATAGAATCGATTGCTTTAATACCAGTTTGCAAAGGCTGATCAACAGATTTACGCTCAATTACACCTGGTGCGATTTTTTCAACAGCATCAAAGCCATCATTCTCAACCGCGCCTTTTCCATCAATAGGCTGACCCAAAGCATTAAGCACACGACCTTTAAGACCGTGACCCACTGGCACTTCAAAAATACGACCCGTACATTTGACTTCATCGCCTTCAGCCAAGTGCGTATATTCACCAAAGATGATTACACCAACACTATCTTGCTCAAGGTTAAGCACCATGCCTAGTGTATCACCAGGGAACTCAAGCATTTCACCAGCCATTGCTGCGCCTAGGCCATGAACCAAAGCAACACCATCACCAACTGAAATCAAACGTCCAACGTTTGCATCATTTGCACTGGCTTCAAAACCCTTGATTTGTTCTTTAATAATAGAACTAATTTCTGCTGTATCAAGTTTCATAATCTCAATATCCTCTGTATCTAATCAAACCGACAATGCACGTTTTAAGCCATTAATACGGCCACGTACAGAGTGATCAATTTGGCGGTCGCCAATATTTAGAATCAAACCACCTAAAATCGAAGCATCGGTCTTAACATTTAACTCGACCGCTTTACCCAAACCAGCACTGATTGATTCTTTTAGCTTGTTTGCAAGATCTGCTTTCAAATCCTTAGCAACGGTCACATCAACCATCACCTCCGATTTTTCTTCGCGTATTAACTTATCAAGCATTTCATTGATTAAAACCAATAACGTTGCTTTATTACGCGAACACAACATCACCAACAAACGAAGCACATACTCATCTTTCACAGATGCAGCTTTCAATACCGCTTTAGCACGGTCTTCTGCTGGAATTTGTGAGTTTATCAATAGTGCTTGCGCGTCTTCATTTTCAGTGACTTGCGCAACTTTGCTCAAGTCTTCTGCAACATCAATGCCTTCTTGGTGAAGTTCAAACAAAGCCGTTGCGTAACGACTAGCTATTGATCTTTCGGTACTCATGCGGACACACCTTCAGCAATGACTTTTTCAATCAATGCTGCGTGTTTACCTTCATCGAGTTCTGCTTCAACAATTTTCTCAGCTGCTAAAACAGCCAAAGAAACCACTTCTTTCTGCAAACCTAGACGCACACGGCCTGCTTCTGCTTCCGCTTCTTCTTTCGCACTTTGAATAATAAGCTCTGCATCGTGACGCGCTTTATTAACAGCTTCTTCTGAAACTTCTAATGCGCGACGCTCAGCACCCGATACAATTTCTTGTGCCGTTTGCTTGGCTTCTTCGATTTTCGCTTTCACTTCCGCTTCCGCATCCGCTTGTGCATTTTTACCAGCTTCTGCCGCAGCAAGACCTTCTTCAATCTTTTGCGTTCTAGCTGCCATCGCATCATTCAAAGGTTGATAAAGAAGTTTACCCAACAAAACTACCATCGTTAAGAAAACGATCATTTGTCCAACTAATGTTAAGTCTACACTCATTTCTTTACCCCTTTAAAGTTCTTAATTTCGCGATTAGCCCAAGAATGGGTTAGCAAATACGAACCATAGTGCGAATGCCATAATAATAAACGGGAAAGATTCCATCAAACCTGCGAAAATAAACATGTTAAATACCAATGTAGAGCGCATTTCTGGCTGACGAGAAATACCTTCCATAGTTTTAGCGCAGATCAAGCCCCAAGCAATTGCAGAACCTAAACCTGCAGCTGCCAAAATTATACCGACAGAAATTGCTGTCGCAGCGGTGATGATTACTGTTGCATCCATTTTTACTACTCCTTAGTTTTACTACTTTTTTTAAAATACATCGCTTTGCGATTAGTGCTCTACAGGCTGGTGCGTCATAGATAAATACACCACCGTAAGAGTCATAAAGATAAAGGCCTGAAGCAAGCCAATAAACATATGGAAAAATGACCAGCCCAAAGCAATCACGAAACCTAATACTTCAGCAATGATGCCACCCACACTTAACAAGTCATCCACCGAGTCTGCGAATAATAAGAATGCAATCAGCAAGAAAATAACCTCACCCGCAAACATATTACCAAACAACCGGAAAGAAAGACTCAAAGGTTTAGCAACTTCTTCCACAATTTTCAAAACAAGATTAATAGGCATTACAATTGGTTTTGCCCACATTGGAACCAAGCTAGTAAACGGCTCATTCACCATATCTTTCAAGAAATGCATAGGCTTAAGCTTAAGTTCATAATAGATAGTCATTGCAAACACTGAAAGCGCCATAGCCAAAGGCAAGTTTAAGTCATTGGTTGGCACAGGTCGGAACGCAGGTGCCCCGAAAGAATGTGCAATATGCCCAAGCAAATATGCTGGCAAGATATCAATCGTATTACATAGGAAAATAAAAACAAAAATCGTAAATGCCAGCGGCGCCATCCATGGATTATGCACAGCAAAGTTATTATCAACTGTCTCATTGATAAAATCAACAATCGTTTCAATAAAGTTTTGCGCACCTGTTGGCGCACCTTCTGTAATCTTCCCACGCAACCAAAGTGCAAAACCAATCAATGCTAACGCAATAACACTCGTCATAATCATGGTATCCACGTGGATTTGCATGAATGGATTACTATCATCAAACTTGTACGTCCAATACTCTAAGTGATCCGCAATGGTCGCACCATGCTCTTCAGCATGCCCTGCCATTTGCCCCTGTTCAACATGTCCGTGTTCAGCCAAGACCATCTCCCTTCATTTTCTTAAAACTCATTATTAGACTACTTATATACATTGCAATATAGGCAGATGCCACACCTGCAATCAAGGCTACCGGCTGTAAATTAAAAAAGTAAATTCCCACTGCCAAAGCCAGTAAAAATAAAGCAAATCTAATTCCCGCCAATTTAAGCAGCCGCACTCTATCCGCACCCGATATGCATACACTTTTGTAAACATGCCAAGTGGACAGTATCGTCAAACATCCTCCAAAAAGAACTGCCAACGAACCTGAAAACAGTATAAAAACAATAGTAGCTACCATTGTTACTGCTCCTGCTTGCCAGAGCAACAAAGAGCGAATCTGAACTTTTTGTTCAGCACCATTATCTAACATGTGATCATCCCCACAAGACGACATCCTCTCTCAAGCGCGGCGATTTCTAACAGAAACAATATGAAAAAACAATCATTTAAACTTCATCAATAAAAAAGGGATGCCTTCGCACCCCTTCATGACACCCATTACTCCATTAAAAGTGATTTAGAAATCAGAAGATAAGGCAAGTGAAGCCATGGCATAAGCGGGCACATCTTTACCCTCGAAGGTGACCTTGTTTGAGGAAATTGCACCCGCTATATCCAATCGCACAGCCCAAAGGTTTAATCCCAAACCTGCGGTTGCCACTAAGCCGATATCTGACTGAGCTAAGTTCTGATATGCACCAGCCCGAAGCGCAAGAACATGCCAAGCATCCCATTCTAATCCCAAATTCACATACTGCGACTCATCTGTCTCAATCACACCTTTATTTTTAGTAACATCGTAACCCAACTCAAGGGTGAAATCTCGAGAAGGCATCCAAGCTGCACCTACCTTAGCTTGCGGATCCATCTTATAGGTATAACCCGTTGCCGAATATGTAAACGAAGGTGCGTTAATATTACGCACCGTCAAACCAAACTGGTAAGAAGGCATTCTATACATCACGCCTAAATCTAAACCAAAACCTGTTGAAGTTTCTGTAGCACCATTATTTGAGGTGGCTGTGTTACCAGTTGTACCAAGAATATCAGTTTTATAGTCAAACAGCTCTGCCTGCATATATTTCAACACACCGCCAATACTCAAACGGTCATTAATTGCATGACCATAGGTTACCCCAAGCTCTTTTACTAACGCACCACGCAATGCCCACGCTGTATTATTCTTAGTAATATCTCCTGGTGCCGTTGCCGCAGAAATCAAATTCCCTTCAGCCGCCGCAGCACTTATGCCACCATTGTTCGCAGTAAGTGCAGCTTCATAACCTATGATAACAGAAGCTGCTGCATCAGCAGTTAAACCACCAGCAGGTGAAGTCAGTTGATTTAACATATTTGTTCTTTGAGCTGCTGTAAAAAAACCATTTGGCGCTATAGCAAGAGTACCTGCTGCACCCACTGTGATATTTCCACCAACAACAGCTGTAAGCACATCAAGCCTTGCGTTCTGATTATCCAGAACCACTGTACCACCCACGTCTAATGTTCCTCGAACATTTATACCATAGCTACCAATACGAATCCCAGAACCCACATCTGCAAATGCACCCACACCCATTGGTGATGGGTCTAAGGAGGCAATACCTTTAGAAAAAGCGGCAACATCAGCAACGGTTTGCCCAACATTAGTTGTCAACTGACCAGTAGGTATAGTTGATGGGTTAATCAAAGACTTAAGGATTGTTGTGTTTTTATCTAAAGGACCAAACGCTTTACCACCAGCATCTACACTTAAGTCCATACCCCAACTCTTTTCACTTAAACGACTATTATCCACAGATTTAGTCTCAGCTGAATCATCACTTTCACCAAAAAAACCATATGCAGCAGGATTCCAATACGTTGCATCAACACCGTTGGTAGATGCAATGTTCGATCCACCCATACCCAAAGCGCGCACAGTCGAAGAACGAAACTCTGTAGCAGAAACTACAGTTGATGTCAGAATGGATGAAGCAACTGCCATGTATATCAAACTATTTCTTTTCATAAAAACCCCTATCTATCATTAAGAATAGTTTAGCCCAAAAAAAAAAGCTCCGCAAATGCGGAGCTTTTTAAATCTTTTAACAATCTTACTTATGCAGCTTCGTCAACCAACTCAGTGCCATTTGCCTTAACATTTTCAACCAATTCAATCAATGCCATCGGTGCTGCATCACCAACACGGATACGTGTTTTGATAATACGTGTATAACCACCTGGACGCTCTTTAAACGCCTCAGCCACATCACCAAATAAGTGATCAACAATTGGACGGTAACGTAGTTTAGACAATGCCTGACGACGTGAATGTAAGTCACCTTTTTTGCCAAGTGTAATCAACTTTTCAACATAGGGCTGAACCGCACGAGCTTTAGCTTGTGTAGTTTCAATCTTACCATGTTCCAACAAAGCTGTTGCTAAGTTTGCTAATAGTGCACGACGGTGTCCTGATACAAGACCCAGCGATGTGCGATGTTTGCGATGTCTCATCGTGTAATTCCTCTTTAACTCTCTTCAACTGTCTCAACAGCAGACTCAGAAGTCCAACCATCAAGCTCCATACCCAACTCAAGACCCATACTATCAAGAACCAATTTAATCTCAGTTAATGATTTACGACCAAAGTTTGGTGTGCGCAACATCTCTTGCTCTGTACGTTGAACAAGGTCACCCACATAAAATACATTATCACTTTTCAAACAATTCATTGAACGAACAGAAAGGTCTAAGTGATCAATAGGTTGACTTAACAAGTCTGCAACATTATCACCTTCATCTTCTGTTGCCGTATCATCTTCAACCACATCAAAATCAACAAATACGTTTAATTGCGCTTGCAACATGGCTGCAGCAGCACTGATTGCTTCTTGCGGACCAATTGAACCATCAGTATCAACTTCCATAATCAATTTATCATAATTTGTCTTTTTACTAACACGCGCATTTTCAACACGCATAGCAACACGACGAATAGGTGAATATGAAGCATCAATCAAAAGGAAACCTTTTGGTCTATCATCTTCTTCCCTATCTTGAGCAGGGTCATAACCACGACCTTTTTCAACAATAAATTCAGCTTTGATTTTTCCATCATCATTAAGATGTGCAATAACCAATTCAGGATTAAGAATTGTAACACCTGCAGGACACTGAATATCTGCAGCAGTAACTACAGCAGGACCAGACACATCAAGACTTAATGTTTCGGCAACATCACCAGTCATATGAACATCAAGATCTTTCAATGTTAAAATCATGTCGACAACGTCTTCACGAACACCACTAATAGAGTCAAATTCGTGCATAACACCATCAAAAGAAACAGATGTTACTGCTGCACCAGGCAATGATGACAACAACATTCTGCGGAGACCGTTACCAATCGTTGTACCAAAACCACGTTCAAGAGGTTCAAATACGATTTTGGCGGAACGACCTGCAACCATCTCTTCAATGGAAATAGAACGCGGATTAATAAGTTCCATACTGTTTAAACCTCAAAACCTTATTTAGAATACAGTTCAACAATAAGTTGTTCGCGAATACCCGCATCCAACTGATCACGAACTGGCAATTCACGGAAAACACCTTGGCGCTGTTGCAAATCAACATCCAACCACTCAGGTAAACCTTTTTGACCTGCAGCATCAGCTGCAGCAGTCACACGTAAATGTTCTTTAGCTGCATCAACCAAAGAGATGCGATCACCAGCTTTAACACGGTAAGATGGGATATTCAAAATAGCACCATTTACCTGGATTTGCTTATGACGAACCACTTGACGTGCTTCAGTACGTGAAGATGCAAAACCCATACGGTAAACAACATTGTCCAAACGGCTTTCTAAAAGCTGCAACAATGTAGTACCGGTAATACCAGTCATTTTATCTGCATCTTTATAATAACGCAAAAATTGTTTTTCTTGCAAACCATAAATACGCTTAACTTTTTGTTTTTCACGCAACTGTACACCATAGTTGGATACTTTTACGCGACGGCCTTGACCGTGCATTCCAGGAGGGAAAGGACGCTCTTCCATTGGGCATTTAGCCGAATGACATTTGGTTCCTTTCAAGAAAAGTTTTTCACCTTCACGGCGGCAAAGACGACACTTCGCTTCTAAATAACGAGCCATGTTATACTACTCCTAAACCCGACGACGTTTCGGCGGACGACAACCGTTGTGTGGAATTGGTGTTACATCACGAATAGACGTGACATTTAAACCTGCAGCGGCAATCGCACGCATAGCAGATTCACGACCAGAACCCGGACCTTTCACCAATACTGAAACATTTTTTACACCATGATCCATGGCTTTAACTGCTGCTTCTTCAGCTGCAACCTGAGCCGCGAACGGTGTACTTTTACGCGAACCTTTGAATCCTGCGCCACCACTGGTTGCCCAGCTAATAGTATTGCCTGAATCATCAGTAAACGTGATAATTGTATTATTAAAAGAAGCTTTAATGTGTGCTACAGCGTTAGCAATATTCTTGCGAACGCGCTTCTTAGTGCTTTTTGGTTTAGCCATTATTCAACCCGACCTTACTTCTTCTTACCCGCAACTGCCCGACGAGGACCTTTGCGTGTACGTGCATTTGTTTTACTTTTCTGTCCACGAACAGGTAGACCCTTACGGTGACGCAAGCCACGGTAACAACCTAAATCTGTCAGACGTTTAATATCCATCAAGACTTCACGGCGCAAATCACCTTCAATCTTGTAATCTGCGTTTAACAAATTACGAATATTATCAACCTGTTCGTCAGTTAATGCATTAACTCGAGTATCAGGGTCAATGTTTAACTTTTCTAAAATTTCTGACGCGCGAGACGCACCTACACCAAAGATGTAAGTAAGCGCAACTACAACGCGTTTTTGTGTTGGTATATTTACACCAGCAATACGAGCCATTTATGCCACCTTCTTAGCAAGAGTCATAATTAACCCTGACGCTGCTTATGACGTGGGTTTTCACATATAATGCGAACCACGCCTTTGCGTCGAATTACTTGACACTTCATACACATTTTCTTTACAGACGCACGAACTTTCACAGTACGCCCTCCATCTTCACCCACAGCATAAAGCTGCGGTTATTTTTCACGGTAGCTAATGCGACCGCGACTCAAATCATAAGGTGAAATATCTACCTTAACTTTGTCACCTGGCAAAATACGAATATAATACTTACGCATCTTACCAGAAATCGTACACAAAACTTCATGACCATTTTCAAGTTTAACCTTGAACATTGCGTTTGGTAGTTTCTCAACCACCTCACCAGCCATTTCAATAATATCTTCTTTAGCCATGTTATCCTTTAACCACTCGCTCTAGAGAGGCGTAAACCTCATCCATGCCAGCTTCGGCATCCACTTTACTAAACACATTGTCATCACCATAAAAATCAAGCAGTGGTGATGTTTGATCCGCATAAACTTCAAGACGCTGTGAAATAACTTCTTCAGTGTCATCTGTTCTCTGATAAAGAGAACCACCACACTTATCACATTGCCCCTCAATTTTGGGTGGCGAATAATGCCGATGAAATCCAAAACCGCAAGCACTACATGTTAAGCGCCCTGTCAAACGTTGCAAAAGCGCCTCTTTTGAAGCATCCATGAAGATAACATGGTCAATTTTCAAGCCATGTTTTTCCAACATTTCATTCAAAGCTACTGCTTGAGCAACATTACGCGGAAAACCATCCAGTAAAAAACCATTTACAGCATCATCTGCAATAATACGTTCCTCAATCAGGCCGATAACCAAATCATCCGTCACCAGCTTGCCTGCATCCATAAAGGCCTTGGCTTTTAATCCGAGCTCCGTCTTCTCAGAAACAGCTGCCCGTAACAAATCACCCATAGCCAAATGAACAATACCAAACTGCTCAGCTAACTTAGCACCCTGTGTTCCTTTACCAACCCCTGGAGGCCCAAAGAGAATGATATTCACTAGCGACGCTTCAACTTGGCTTGTTTCATCATGCTCTCATATTGACTACTCATCAAATGAGACTGAATTTGTGCCATCGTATCCATCGTTACAACCACAATAATCAATAGACTTGTTCCACCAAAATAAAAGGGTACACCATAAAGACTAATCAAAGCTTCTGGCAACAAACAAACCAATGTCACATAAATTGCACCAACAACAGTGATACGGGTTAAAACAGAATCAATATATTTTGCTGTATTCTGACCAGGTCGGATACCGGGCACAAAACCACCTGCTTTTTTCAAATTATCTGCAGTATCCTTAGGGTTAAAAACAATAGCCGTATAAAAGAAGCAGAAGAAGCCCACCAAACCACTAAACATCAATAAGTATAACCACTGACCTGGGGCCATTAAGGCAGCAATGTCACCAATCCACTCAAAATTAGGTGAATCTTTGGTAAACTGCGCAAATGTAGCAGGCAAAAGAATTAAACTTGAAGCAAAAATAGGTGGTATTACACCTGCCGTATTAATCTTCAAAGGCAAAAATGAGGCTTTGCCGCCAAACATTTTATTGCCAACTTGTCGCTTGGCATACTGTACAGGAATTCGGCGCTGTGCACGCTCAAACCAAACCACCAAATAAGTCACTACGAGCACCATAATCAAAATGCCTAGTACCGCTAATGGCTGAAACTCACCAGTCCGTGCCAATTCCAAAGTACCACCGATTGCACTTGGTAGACCTGCAACAATACCAGCAAAGATAATCAATGAAATACCATTACCAATACCCCGCTCAGTAATTTGCTCTCCAAGCCACATCAAAAATATTGTACCTGAAACCAATGTAATCACTGTAATAATTCTAAAGTCCATACCTGGATCAATCACCACAGGTCGACCACCAACTGAGAAAGATTCCAGACCGATAGACATACCTATTGCCTGAAACACGGCTAGGAATACTGTACCATAACGGGTGTACTGTGTGATCTTACGTCGTCCAGCCTCACCTTCTTTCTTCAACTGCTCAAGCTTAGGAGACACCACTTGCAACAACTGCATAATAATTGATGCCGAAATATACGGCATAATACCCAGTGCAAAAATGGTTAAACGCGATAACGCGCCACCTGAAAACATATCAAATAAACCCAAAAGAGAATTTGATGTTTGTTCAAAAAACTGAGCCAGTACTTGTGCATCCATACCAGGCACAGGAATATGTGCACCAATACGATATACAATCAACATACCCAAGACGAATAAAATCCGCTGTTTTAGCTCTCCAGACTTACCAATATTGGCAAGCCCTCCCAGTTGTGGTTGTTGCATCTGTTAGGCCGAAACCGCTACAGAGCCACCAGCTTTTTCGACTTTAGCGGTCGCTGCTGCTGACGTTTTTGCTACTGAAACTGTTAACTTGACTTCACAGTCACCTGATGCCAAAAGTTTTACAGGGTCAACAGCGTTACGAATAAGACCAGCTGCGTACAATGCTGCTGCATCCACAGTCGAACCTGATTCAAAGCTATTCAGCTGACCCACATTAACCAATTGAAAGGTATTGCGTGAAAGCGGTGTAAACCCACGTTTTGGAAGACGGCGAATCAAAGACATTTGACCACCTTCAAAGCCGCGCATAACGCCGCCGCCAGAACGTGATTTTTGACCTTTGTGACCACGACCACCAGTTTTACCATGGCCTGTGCCAATACCGCAACCTAAACGCTTACGATTGCGACGCTGACCTGCATTTGCTTGAATATTATTTAATTTCATGTTCGTCCCCGAATCCTTTCCTTAAGACTCTTGAACTTCAACAACAAGGTGACGTACTTTATTTAGCATGCCACGCGTTGAAGCAGTGTCTTCAAGCTCTACCACTTGATGCATACGACGAAGACCTAAGCCACGCAGTGTTGCATTTTGATCTTTAGGGTATCCAATACCACTTTTGATCTGACGAATTTTAAAAGTTTTCTTAGCCATTATATATACCCTCTGACTTAAGAAGCTTTGCCGCGACGAGCAGCAACTTGTTCCGGGCTTTCAAGGTCTTTCAAACCATTCACTGTTGCACGAACAACATTGATAGGGTTACGTGAACCGTGTGCCTTAGTCAAAATATCACGAATACCAACAGCTTCAATCACTGCACGAACTGCAGCACCAGCAATCACACCAGTACCTTCTGTCGCAGGTTTAAGCATCACACGTGATGCATCTTGAATACCTGTTGTTTGATAAAAAATTGTACCATCTTTACGAGGTACAAAAATCAAAGATTTGCGTGCAATTTCATTTGCTTTACGAATTGCTTCTGGCACTTCTTTCGCTTTAGCGTAACCAAAACCAACATGCCCATCACCATCACCAACAACCATCAAAGCTGCAAAACCAAAGCGACGACCACCAGCTACAACCTTAGCTACGCGGTTAATGTGAACGAGCTTTTCAGTTAGCTCAAGTTCTTCTGCATTAATCATTCAAAATCTCCTAGAACTTCAAGCCAGCAGCACGAGCTGCTTCAGCCAATGCCTGTACACGGCCATGATAAGGATACGAACCACGATCAAAAGCCAAGTTAGACAATTTTTTCTCTACAGCGCGTTCTGCTAGAAGTTTACCAACAGCTTCAGCACCTTCACGACCACCGCCGTTTTTGATACTTTTATCCAAGCTTGATGCTGAAACTAGCGTTGCACCTGCTGCATCATCAATAATTTGAGCATAAATATTTCTCGAAGAACGAAAAATACTAATACGTAAACGACCAGATGCCTTTACTTTAGCACGTACGCGTCTTTGACGGCGTACTGCTGCATTGTTTTCATAACGTTTTACTGCCACTTTGAAACGTCTCCTATCCTATCAAGCCTGATTAAGCCCGTTTACCTTCTTTCATTGCTACATACTCATCTGCATAACGTACACCTTTACCTTTATAAGGCTCTGGTGGACGGAAAGCACGAATTTCTGATGCAACCTGACCAACTTTCTGTTTATCAAAACCAGAAATAATAATGTTTGATTTCTCAACCTTAGCTTCGATACCTTCTGGAATCGGATAAAGAACAGGGTGCGAAAAACCTAAAGACAAATCAAGGTTTTTACCTTGTACTTTTGCACGGTAACCAACACCGCGAAGCTCCAAAGTTTTCTCAAAACCTTTGCTCACACCAATAACGTTGTTCGCCAATAGGGCTCTAGCTAGACCAAAGTTACCTTTCATCTTCTTGCTGCCAAAATCAGCACAAGAAAGTTGAACTTGATTACCTTCAACTACAGCTGTAATACCTTCAAACAATGGAGAGTCCATTGAAGCTTTAGGGCCTTTTGCTGTAATACTGTTTGCGTTTACCGTGATTTCAACACCAGCTGGGATTGAAACAGGTTGTTTACCTACACGAGACATATCAATCTACCTCTAAAATACTGTACAAAGAACTTCGCCACCAATGTTTTTGGCACGAGCATCTTTGTCAGTCATAAGACCTTGTGAAGTACTAATTACAGCAATACCATAACCATTACGTACGCGAGGCAACTCTGTTGCTGGTGCATACACACGACGACCTGATTTTGATACACGTTTAATTTCACGAATAACAGGTTGTCCTTCGTCATCATAACGAAGTGTCAAACGCAAATAGCGATGACCTTTATAGTTATAAGGCTTGCCGCCTTGAATATAACCTTCTGCTTTCAGAATTTGAGCAATTGAAACCAAGGTATTACTACCTGGCATTTCAACCTTCTCAAGGCCTGCTTGTTGAGCGTTGCGAATGCGGGTTAACATGTCCGCAATACGATCCATCATCATAAACTTATCTCCTACCCAATTACCAGCTTGATTTCTTCATGCCTGGAATTTCACCAGCTAGTGCATGTTTTCTCAAGCAGATACGACACATACCAAATTTACGATATACAGAATGCGGACGACCACACAACTGACAGCGCGTATAACCACGAACCTTAAATTTCGGCGTACGGTTACTTTTAACAACCAATGCTTTCGTTGCCATTAAAAGCTCCTCTAGTTACGGAAAGGCATACTAAATTGCTTCAACAGCGCACGCCCTTCGTCATTTGTCTTCGCAGTAGTACAAATTGTAATGTCCATACCACGAATTTTATCAATTTTATCATAATCAATTTCTGGGAAAATGATTTGCTCTTTTACACCCAAAGTGTAGTTGCCACGTCCGTCAAAAGCCTTCGGGCTTACACCACGGAAGTCACGAATACGAGGCAAAGCAATATTCACCAAACGGTCGAAAAATTCCCACATGCGCTCACCTCGAAGCGTTACACGACAGCCAACTGGCATATCATCACGCAACTTAAAGTTTGCAATTGATTTTCTAGCCTTAGTCACCACTGGTTTTTGACCAGAAAGCGCTGACATATCACTTAAAGCACCATCCAACAACTTGCGGTTTTGCGAAGCTTCACCACAACCCATATTGATTACAATTTTTGTAATCGCAGGTACTTCCATTACGTTTTTATAACCCAACTCTTTAATGAGCGCTGGTTTTACACGTTTATTATAATCTTCTTTCAAGCGTGCCATTGCACTACTCCTACTTATCCAGCACTTCGCCACATTTGCGGCAAGTGCGAACTTTACGACCATCTTCCAATGTTTTAGCACCCAAACGAACGCCAGCGTCACATTTAGGACATACAAATTGTACATTAGAGATTTCTAACGGTGCTTCACGCTCTACAATACCACCAGAGCTGTTTTGTGTTGGTTTCGTATGACGCTTAACCATGTTTACCTTAGCAACAATGATTTTACCTTTTTCTGGCAAAACACGTGTAACATTACCTCGGGCACCTTTATCACGACCAGTAATGACCACAACTTCATCACCACTGCGAATACGATAATTTACGTTCGTAGACATCTTATATCCTCTTATCTATTACAGAACTTCTGGTGCAAGAGAGATAATTTTCATATATCCCTTAGCACGAAGCTCACGAGTTACTGGGCCAAAGATACGGGTGCCGATTGGCTCGCCTTGTTTATTCAACAACACAGCGGCATTCTCATCAAAACGAATCGAACTTCCATCAGGACGACGGAATTCTTTCGCCACACGCACTACAACAGCACGTTGAACTTCACCCTTCTTCACTTTGCCGCCAGGAATAGTTTCCTTAACCGCAACTACGATTACGTCACCAACACTTGCATAACGACGCTTAGAGCCGCCCAATACTTTAATGCATGTCACACGACGGGCACCAGAGTTATCTGCTACTTGCAGAACTGTTTCAGTCTGAATCATCTAATAACTCCTAAAGTTGTTCAGCACGAGTAATAACAGCATCCATTATCCAAGTCTTACGACGTGACAATGGGCGACATTCGGAAATGCGAACTGTATCACCAATGTTACAAGTATTCTCTGCATCGTGAGCCATATATTTTTTATGTGCACTCACTGTTTTACGGTATCGCGCATGTAAAAAACGACGCTCAACTTCAACAATAATAGTTTTATCACCTTTATTGCTGACAACAACACCCTCTAGGGTGCGCTTATTACTACTTACTTCACTCATCTCTATAACCCTCTTAGCGACGCTCAGCCAAAATTGTCTGAATACGCGCTATCTCACGGCGATTCGATGTAATTTTGCTTGTTGCATTCAACTGCATAGTAGCCTTTTGGAACCTAAGCTTCATACCTTCAGCAGCCAATTCATCCATCTTTTCTTTCAATTCTGCGTCTTTCAATTCACGCAATTCTTTTGCTTTCATCGTCCAACTCCACGCACAACAATCTTAGTACGAATAGGAAGCTTAGAAGCTGCACGCTCAAGTGCTTCTCTAGCCAATGTTTCATCAACACCGTCCATTTCAAAAAGCATACGACCTGCACGTACTGCAGCAACCCAATACTCTGGAGAACCTTTACCTTTACCCATGCGAACTTCCGCAGGTTTCTTCGATACTGGCAAATCAGGGAACATACGAATCCATACGCGACCCTGACGTTTAATATGACGTGTCATCGTAATACGAGCAGCCTCAATTTGACGCGCAGTAATACGACCTGGCTCCATTGCTTTAATTCCAAAATCGCCGAAATTAAAATCCACACCACGAGTAGCTTTGCCGCGAATGCGTTGAAGCTCTTTATGGTGCTTACGCCACCGAACTTTCTTTGGTTGTAACATAACTCATAGTCTCCGTTATGCGTTCGCAGCTTCGCTTACGCCAAGCTTCTCGCCGTTAAATACCCAAACCTTAACGCCAATAATACCATAAGTAGTCTTGGCTTCAGCGACACCGTAATCGATGTCAGCACGCAATGTATGCAAAGGCACACGACCTTCACGATACCATTCCATGCGAGCAATATCAGCACCACCTAAGCGGCCTGAACAGTTGATACGAACACCTTTTGCACCCATGCGCATAGCACCTTGCACCGCACGTTTCATCGCACGACGGAAAGCAACACGACGCTCCAATTGGAAAGCAATGTTTTCTGCTACCAATTGAGCTTCAGCTTCAGGGCGTCTAATCTCAACAATATAAACTTGTACTTCTTGCCCAAACTGACGTAACAACTCAGAACGCAATGCTTCAATTTCAGAACCTTTGCGGCCAATAATTACGCCGGGGCGCGCAGTATGCACAGTTACTTTCACTTTACCAGCAGGTCTTTCAATCACGATACGAGATACACCCGCATGTTTCATTCTAGCCTTGATATATCTACGCATTTTGATGTCTTCACGAAGAAGTGAACCAAAATCTTTATCTGCTGCATACCAAACTGATTCCCAACCACGGGTAATACCAACTCGGAAACCAATTGGATTGACTTTTTGTCCCATTCCAGAACTCCCTTAACTACGTTCGCTCACAGCCACTGTTACATGACTATGACGATGAAAACGCTGGCGCATACGACCCATACCTTTTGGACGGTAACGCTTCAAAACTTCACCTTGGTCGACTGTGATTGTTGAAATCAACAAATTATCCACATCCAAACCATTGTTTTGCTCAGCATTGGCAACCGCAGACTTCACAACTTTCTCAATTACACGCGCCGCTTTCTTAGGCGACAATGACAATGCGGCTAGTGCACGATCAACTGGCAACCCACGAACAGCATTTGCAACTGTACGAACTTTTTGTGCGCTAATATGTGCATTTTTATGCATCGCACGTACTTCTACAGACATAACCACTTACCTCTTCCGTGCTTTTTTGTCAGCACCGTGACCATAATAAGTACGCGTTGGCGAAAACTCACCCAACTTGTGACCCACCATGTTCTCAGAGACAAAAACAGGGATAAACTTGTTACCGTTATGAACAGCAAAATTCAAACCTACAAAATCAGGTGAAATTGTAGAACGACGTGACCAAGTTTTGATCACACCTTTTTTTCCATTCTCGACAGCAGCCAAAACTTTCTTTTCAAGAGAAGCTTCAATGTATGGACCTTTCTTTAATGAACGCGCCATGTGCTACCTCACTTCTGATTGCGACGACGAACAATATCACGATTCGAAGTCTTATTCTTTTTACGGGTCTTACGACCCTTGGTTGGAACACCCCAAGGCGTTACAGGGTGACGACCACCTGATGTACGCCCTTCACCACCACCATGTGGATGGTCAACTGGGTTCATAGCCACACCACGCACATGAGGACGTTTCCCCAACCAACGCGAGCGACCAGCTTTACCAATTTTTTGGTTTGAATGATCAGCATTACCAATCACACCAACACTTGCCATGCAACGTAAATCAACACGGCGAAACTCACCTGATGGCAACTTCAAAATAGCCTTGCCATTTTCTTTACCCATCAATTGAACTGAAGCACCTGCAGTACGCGCCATTTGACCGCCCTTGCCTGGTTTCATTTCAACATTGTGCAACATTGTACCCACACGGATATTACCTAATGGCAATGCGTTACCTGGACGAATTTCTGCTTCAGAACCTGAAACAACTTTGTCACCAGCGCGCAACCCTTGTGGTGCCAAGATATAACGCTTATCGCCATTTGAGAAAACAACCAACGCAATATGCGCTGTGCGATTCGGGTCATATTCAAGGCGCGCAACCTTACCTTCAATTCCTTGATTGTCACGTTTAAAATCAATCAAGCGATAAAGGCGCTTATGTCCGCCACCACGGTGACGAGAAGTGATGCGACCATTGTTGTTACGACCGCCCGATTTTGTAAGACCTTCAGTCAAACGTGCTTCTGGTGCACCTTTGTACAAATCAGGATTTACAATCGCAACGCGTCCACGAACACCATTGGTCATTGGTTTCCAAACTTTAATTGCCATGTCTTATGCCTCTTCCGCTACTTCTAGCGACTGGCCTTCAACCAAACGCACAATAGCTTTACGATAACCAGAGCGAGTTCCTGTGTGAGCGCCGCGACGCTTTTCCTTGCTAGGCAAGTTCACAACTTGAACCTTTTCAACTTTAACTTCAAAAATAGCCTCAACAGCTGCTTTTACTTGAAGCTTTGTTGCATCTGGTGCTACGCGAAATGTGTATTGGTTCGCATCGCTAGTAGCTTTATAGCTCTTTTCAGTAATTACAGGCTTATGGAGCGTATTAAAGTGATGATATTTTGCGTTCATCCTTCACCTCCCAAGCGTTTTTCTAAGTTTGACAATGCATCTTCAGTCACAACCAAGTGATCGAATTTTAACATGTCATGTAAATTCATTTGACCATCCAGCACAACTTTGCTCAACGGCACGTTACGACCAGAAAGTTCTACTTCATTATTGCTTTCAGCCAAGACAAATAAACCTGACTCAACTTTAAGTGCATCACGCACAGCAATAAATGATTTGGTCTTCGCTTCTTTCAATTCAAGCTTATTCAATACAATCAAACGACCTTCACGCAATGCATCAGACAAAACCAAAGCTGTTGCTAAGCGACGTTCTTTTTTATTGATACGCGTATTGTAATCATGTGGTTGCGGACCATGTGCCGTACCACCATGACGCATTTGCGCTGCACGTGTTGTACCTTGACGCGCACGACCTGTACCTTTTTGTTTGAATGGTTTTTTACCACCACCAGAAACATCAGCTACAGTTTTTGTGCTATGCGTACCAGCGCGTTGCGCTCTAGCCAAAGCACTATACACGCGATGAACCAAACCATTATCTGCTTCTAAGCCGAAAACGTTCGCATTCAAATCACGAGAGCCGACTTCTTTGTTGTTTTGATCAACAATCTTAACTGCTGTCACCTTATGCTCCCTTCACCGCAGGACGAAGCTCAAGCAAACCGTTCTTAGCACCAGGTACAGCACCTTTCACTAGAATACGATTTTGTTCTTCATCAATGCGAACAATTTCAATATTTTGCGTCGTAATACGCTTGTCGCCATAATGACCAGGCATTTTTTTACCAGGGAATACGCGACCAGGCCATTGGCACTGACCCGTTGAACCCATTTGACGATGTACTTTTTCAGCACCATGTGTTGCACGCTGACCACCGAAGTTGTAACGCTTCATCACACCCGCAAAACCGCGACCTTTTGATGTACCTGAAATATCAAGCTTTTGGCCTGCTTCAAACAATGCTGCAGTCAAATCTTGACCCAGCTCCAATTCAGGCTCTGCGGCAGTTCTAAATTCCATCAAGCCACCCATAGCTTCTTGACCTTGACGTGCATAATGACCTTGCACACCACGAGAAACTACTTTCTTAGCTTTTCCGAAACCTACTTGCACAGCGTTGTAACCATCTTTAGCTGATGTGCGCAAAGAAATAACTTTGCACGGTTCAACATTAAGAACAGTTACAGGAACAACTGAACCATCTTCAGCGAAAACCTGTGTCATACCCGCTTTACGGGCAATTAAACCTGTACTCATGACAACGCCCCTTAAAGTTTAATTTCAACATCGACGCCAGACGGAAGGTCTAGCTTCATCAACGCATCCACAGTTTGTGGTGTTGGTTTATCGATGTCTAATAGACGCTTATGCGTCCGAATTTCAAATTGTTCACGCGAATCTTTATATTTATGCGGTGAACGAATCACGCAGAACTTACGGATTTTTGTTGGAATCGGAATAGGACCCCGAACTGTTGCTCCAGTACGTTTTGCTGTTTCTACAATGTCTTGAGCGCTTTTGTCCAAAATTCTATGGTCAAAAGCCTTCAAGCGAATACGAATAGTTTGAGTTGACATGTATACTCTCGAATTACTTGTTAATATCAGTTACAACGCCAGCGCCAACTGTGCGTCCACCTTCGCGGATAGCAAACCTAAGCTCTTTATCCATTGCGATTGGTGTAATCAATGTTACGTCCATAGCGACATTATCGCCAGGCATTACCATTTCAGTGCCTTCAGGCAACTTAACAGAACCAGTCACGTCAGTTGTACGGAAGTAAAACTGTGGACGGTAACCGTCGAAGAATGGTGTGTGACGACCACCCTCATCTTTGTTCAAAATATATGCTTCAGCTTTGAACTCAGTGTGTGGTGTGATTGAACCAGGCTTAGCCAATACTTGACCACGCTCAACGTCTTCACGTTTGGTACCACGTAACAATGCGCCAATGTTGTCGCCTGCTTCACCACGAT